>JAZIHP010000073.1:0-18757 GCA_036678505.1 Alphaproteobacteria bacterium | reverse complement strand
TCTTCAACAAACTCAAGAACTTCAGGGCTGTGGCAACGCGCTACGACAAGCGAGACGATAACTTTCTCGCAGCCGTCCAACTCGCGTCAATTCGTATATGGCTGCGAAATTATGAGTCGGTCACCTAGAGCGTTTCCAGGAAAAGTGGAAACGCTTTTCCGGTTCGCAAACGCGACAAAATAGAGATTTGTAGCCGTTCGGCGATTCCGTAAAATCCTGAATGGCTCTAGCAGGCTGTTGAAGAAGTGTTGCGCTTGGCTTTGATGATGGCCTCGTCGCCCTTGTGACAGGTGCAGGTGATCTCGATGGTGCCGTCATCGAGGAGTTCGGCATGGCCGTCGCCAGTGACCTCGTCCATTTCGTCGAATCCGGCCCATTTGAAGAAGACCATTGAAGGAGTGTAGCGGAGATCGAGGCTCGCCCGCCTGGCGCCGAAGGTGATTTCGCCATGGTTACCGGCGCCGATGATGATCATGGCAGGGCCATCGAGGTCGAGATAAGCATGATCCCACAGATTAGCCTCGACGATACGCCATCTGCCGATCAATCGGCAATTCGCCGGAGCACTCATGTCGCGCCTGTCAGCAGTTTGGACAGCCGCACCAGGTTGCAGGCTGCGGCCGCGAAGGTGAAGGTCCGTCCGACGCGGCCGCGGAAGCGGCTCTTGGTCTGGCCGGCGACGGTCTTGATCCAGCCGGACGCCTCCTCGATGCGCTGGCGGATCCGCTGGCTGACGGCATAGCCGCCGTGCCGGGTCGTGCGGCCGTCAATCGCCGAATGCCGGCCGCTGGCGTTCTGCGCCATGTGCGGCGTCACCTTCATCGAGCGCAACTCGTTGATGAAGTCCTGCGTGCCATGGGCCTTGTCGGCACCGGGCGTGATCCTGCCTGGCCGGTCGGGCG
Organism: Alphaproteobacteria bacterium; assembly: GCA_036678505.1. GTDB lineage: Bacteria > Pseudomonadota > Alphaproteobacteria > Rhizobiales > Rhizobiaceae > Mesorhizobium. The sequence continues at coordinate 17,855 of JAZIHP010000073.1, read as the reverse complement.
CGCGGCTCGATCATGTGCAGCGCCGCCATCCGTTCAGCATGACCGTTAGCCGATGTCAGGCAGGCGTCGACCAGAAGTCCGTGGCGGTTCTCCATCAGCCCATGCCCCATGAAGTACAGCTTCGCTTCCTTGCCTTTGCCCTTCTTGCAGAGCCTCGCCTTGGGTCGGACGTCGAGGCATGCGTGTCGTTGGTGCGCTTCTGGCCATGGAAATCCGCTTCGGCTTGCGCCCGCCGCCTTGTGCCGGCGGCTCGCCAGAGCCGTCCCTCGGCCTGACGCTCTTCATTGGCGCCCGAGCCTCGATCAGCGTGCCGCCCACCGGGAAGTGGTCGCTCGGCAGAAGCCGCTTCACCCCGGGCTGAGGAATGGGGCCGGGCCAGAATCGCAGCAAGGAACCTCGCAGCGATATCGCCTTCCAGCAACCGGTCGCGGTTCCTGGAAAACACCGAATGATCCCGGGCCGGATCGTCCACACCGATCCCGACGAACCAGCGGAACAGAAGGTCGTATTCCAGCCGCTCCATCAACAGCCGCTCCGAGCGGATCGAATGGAACGCGTGCAGGAGCATCGCCCGCAAAAGCTTCCCTGGCGGGATCGACGGCCGCCTGATCGGCGAGCCGCGAACCCATCCTCCAGCGCCTCATTTACGATCACTCGAATAGCGGGCAGCGGATGATTGCTTCGCACCTACTCTTCAAGGTCGGCATAGCTGAAAAACTCGCTTGTTTGATTGTCGCTTGAGAATGGCAAGGAACGGGTTCTTTGCCCTGAGGCCCTTAAGTGTCTTGAGACGTCGACCGTAGTTATAAGCGTCGATTGTCCGTCGTCAGATCATTTGGCTCAGATTGGATCGCAGACTAGTTGTTTGATCCCGGCATTTGATGGATTGGATTTATGATGCATCGATCCGGCTCTGAAGTCCACTGTTTGCAGATGAACTCGTAGGGTGTGAGGCCTTTCAGCGTCTTCAGTCTTCGTCCGAAATTGCATGCTTCGATGAAGTCCTGAAGGTGGCGTCTCAACTGGTCGTGATCGTCGTCATGGAAGCGCTTGACGGTGGCGTCCTTGATGGTGCGGTTCATGCGCTCGACCTGTCCGTTGGTTCAGGGATGCTTGATCCTGGTCAGCCTGTGCCCGATGCCGTTCCCGTCGCAGACCCGGTCGAAGATGTGGTGGAAAGCGTATTTGTGGCGGGCCTGATTGGTGAACTGGATGCCGTTGTCGGTCAGCACCGTATGGATGGCGTAGGGAACGGCTGCGATGAGATTGCGCAGGAACTGGGCTGCGGTCATCTTGCCGGCTTTGGCATAGAGTTCAGCGAAGGCGAACTTGGACGTGCGGTCAATCGCTACGAAGAGATACAGATTGCCTTCGGCCGTCTGCACCTCGGCAATGTCAATGTGGAAGTAGCCGATCGGATAGCTTTTGAACTTCTTCTTCGGCTCCTTGTCGCCCTCGACATCGGGCAGTCGGGAGATGCCGTGGCGCTCCAGGCAGCGATGCAACGATGATCGCGACAGCTGCGGGATCGTCGCCTGAAGCGCATGGAGGCAATCATCGAGCGGCAGCAGCGTGTGCTTGCGGAAGGCGACGAGACCGCCTCCTCCTCAAGCGACAGCACCGTTGAATGCGGCTCTTTCGGGCCGGTCGGAAGATCGGCTACCGAGGAGCGCTTCTTCCACTTGGCCACCGTCTTCTGGTTGATCCCGTAACGCTTCGACAGCGCTCTCAGGCTCTCTTCACTATTTTGTATCGCTCGACGGACCGCCGCCGTCGTGGTGGCGCTGCCGTGTAGAATTTGGCCCATAGTGCATCCTTCCATTCCAGCGAGAAGATTGCACCATCAAATGCCGGGATCAAACAACCTAGGGGAGTGTCGGCGTATCCTTCCGGCCAGAACCGCGGATACTATGGTTTTGGCTCGTCAGCCATGACGCGCTCGATCATTTCAGGATCGCACTGGGCATTGATGAGGAACTGTCGAACAGCGCCCTGCCAGGTTCAGATGTCTGCGAGGAATTCCTGCAAGCTCTCGATGCCATGATCGGTGAAAGTGGTGATTCCTTCTTCAGTCTCGTCGTCGACATGGATCATCTCGCCCTCCTCGATGTTGTCTGAGTTGCTGGCGATTTCCCGAAGCAGTTCCAGGTTCTCACCGATCAGCGTGGCGGCGTATTCGATCGCGTAGACCAGGGTTGGGCGAGCCATCAGGCTGCCTCGTCCGGGATGATTGATCTGGTACGGGACCAGTTCCAAGGCAACAGTTCCGGCAATCTGGACACAGCGATGTTCGGCATGCGGGCGAGCACGTCCGCCAGCCAGGCCTGCGGGTCGATATCGTTCATCTTTGCCGTGACGATCAGGGAATACATAAAGGCGGCACGCTCGCCACCACGCTGGGAACCGGCGAACAGCCACGCCTTTCTCCCAAGAGCGATACCGCGCAGGGCGCGTTCGGCGGCATTGTTCGGGAGGCAAAGTCTGCCGTCATCGAGTGGAGGATGCCGCCTCGTGAATGGGCGATGGCCAAGGCCCAATTCGTCGTACTCTTCGGCGAGCGCTTCATGCGGGCAATGGCCGGATAAATGTCAATCAGCCCGCCATGACACGAAATCTCTGATAGTCCCCGCAATCTGGCTATCTCCGATAGCAGCGTCATCCATGGCCGGAAGCTACCATGCAGCATGTCAAAAGCCCAACGAAAACAGAGCGATATAGGCGATCACCCGGCCGTCGAAAGTCACTGTGTCCAGCGCGGATTGCGCCAGTCGATCCCCTCCAGAAGATAGCCGGTTTGCGCCGACGATACCGGCACGGCAGACCGGCGCTGGCTGACAGGCCAAATGAACCTTCCCGCCTCCAGCCGCTTCAAATAAAGTGACATGCCGACCCCGTCATGCCACAGGACCTTGATCAGATCACCCTTGCGTCCCCGAAAGCAGAACGCCTCGCCGCCATGTGGATCACGGCCGAGTCCTTCCTGTACCTTCAGGGCCAGGCTGTTCATGCCGCAGCGCATATCCGTCACCCCGCCCGCGATCCAGACCTTCATCCCGGCCGCAAACGCGATCATGATGCATCTAAAGCATGCCGCCCGAAAGTGAGAACCGGTTTCGGGGCAACGACATGCGTAAAAACAAGAACTTAAAGCGCAGGGAGCGAATCTGAAAGATCGCGACACGCTTTAGAACCGGCAGCAGGCAGGCGAGAATATCGGGATCGTCAGGCGGCGGCCGTTCACCAAGTCGACCGTGACCGGGATATCGCCACCAGGCGCAGGCTTTGCCGTCACATGGCGAGACGACGCTTCCGGCGGCAACACCGTCACCGGAGGCGAGCACACGGCGCGCCCATTCCACCTCTTCCCGGGTCGGCAGGAAAGCTTCGCCGACCGGGCCGACCTGCCGCGGATGAATGCACAGCTTTCCCGACATGCCGAGCTTTCGCGCATAGAGCGCATCATCGCGAGCCTGCTCCGGATTGTCTATGTGCAGCGTCACCCCGTCAAGTGGCGGCTCAATCCCGGCAAGGCGAGAAGCCAGCACCAGTTCGCTACGCGCGGAAAGCAACGCTTCCGTCTCATGGGCGCAGCCGATATCGGCGCAGAAATCCACAGAACCGAATGCCAGCCGCGCCACCCCGCAGGCGGCGACAGCGCGCGCTCCGGCCAGCCCCCGCGCCGTTTCCACCAACGCAATCAGCGGTGTCGGGCCAAGCTCCGTCACGATTCCCGCAACCGTGCCGGCATCCTCGGCCTTGGGCAGGATCACGCCCGCAAAGCCATGGCTGCGCACGGCTGAAAGATCGGCGTCGAACCACTGTGTGTTGACCGCGTTGATGCGCACCAGAACAGGCAAATGCGTGAAATGCGGGTCGATAAGGTTGCGCGCGGCGTCCTTGTCCGCCACCGCCACCGCATCTTCCAGGTCGAGGATGACCGCATCGGTTCCGCTGGCGGCTGCCCTAGAATAGCGTTCAGGCCGGCTGGCCGGAACGAACAGCGGAGCGCAGATGCCGCCGACCATCACCATTGGACACGTGTCTCCATCGCCACCGGACCTGAAGGACTGCATGTCCACAACAGCATTTCATCGCGCTCCCATCGGGCATTCAGAACCATGCCGCCGGTGCTGTAGAGAGACGACAAGGCCCGCACCCTGATCCGCGCCGGTCGCTTTCCAGCAAGTTCCTGCGCAAACCGTGCAAGCAGAGTTGCCTGTAGCGGACCATGCACGACAAGCCCCGGATAGCCTTCGATACCCGTCGCATAAGGCAGATCGTAATGAATGCGATGACCGTTGAAGGTGAGAGCCGAATAGCGGAACAGCAGCGGCGGCGTTGGCGTAACCGTTCGCATATGTTCCCCTTTCTCCGCAGCCATCGCCTGCGCTGGTAGGGAAGGTGCCGCTGCATTGTCCCTGTAAACGATCGTCTGTCGTTCGTTCAGCACTGGAAGCCCGCCACTGACATAGGCGTGGTCGAGGGTGACGAAACACAATATGCCGGACCGGCCTTGCTTGACCTCGACATCAGTCACCCGCGAGCGGCGCCCGACCATATCGCCGATGCGGATATCGCCAGTGAATTCCAACGTGCTTGCAGCCCACATACGGCGTGGCAGCGGAACCGGCGGCATGAACCCGCCCCGTGGCGGGTGCCCATCCTCTCCAAGCGTGGAACTGCGTGCAGCCGGCTGCCCGAGGCAATAGTGAATCATGACGGATGCGACTGCGCCGGCAGTGCTGTCGCCCTGACCATCGAGCATGGCCTCGAACCGTTCTGCCAGGCCTGAGGTCAGGATTTCGCCTGCAACTTCCTCACTGCCGATCCAGCCTTTGAGATGATCGATATCAAGCTGCATATGGTTCCTCCTCCGCCGCATGCTCAGAAGCTTCTGGGCAGACCGAGAACATGCTCCGCCACATAGCTGAGAATGAGATTGGTGGAGATCGGCGCAACCTGATAAAGCCGCGTCTCGCGAAATTTGCGCTCCACGTCATATTCGCAGGCGAAGCCGAAGCCACCGTGAAACTGCAGGCAGGCATTTGCCGCTTCCCAGCTTGCCTTGGCAGCCAGATATTTCGCCATGTTGGCCTGTGCGCCGCAATCCTGATTGCCGTCGTAGAGCCGGCATGCCTCAAACCGCATCAGGTTTGCCGCCTCGACCTCGATGAATGCTTCTGCGATGGGGAACTGGACGCCCTGGTTTTGTCCGATAGGTCTCCCGAAAACGCGGCGCTCGTTGACATAGCCGGTCACCCTGTCGGTGAACCAGTAGCCATCGCCGATACACTCGGCGGCTATCAGCGTGCGCTCCGCATTGAGGCCCGTGAGAATATATCGGAACCCTTTTCCCTCTTCACCGATCAGGTTTTCCTCGGGAAGCTCCAGCTCGTCGAAGAAAATCTCGTTGGTCTCATGATTGACCATATTGGCTATGGGGCGCACGTCCATGCCTTTTTTCATGGCTTCACGGATGTCGACAATGAAGATCGACATGCCGTCCGACTTCTTCTTCACATCGGCAAGGGGCGTCGTGCGGGCAAGAAGGATCATGAGATCGGAATGCTGGACGCGGCTTATCCAGACCTTCTGACCGTTGACGACCCATCTGCCATCCTTCTTGACGGCGGTGGTTTTAAGCTGCGTCGTATCGGTTCCGGTGGTGGGTTCGGTCACCGCCATGGACTGGAGACGCAGCTCTCCCGTCGCGATCTTCGGAAGATAGCGCTGACGCTGTTCCTCCGAGCCATGGCGAATGAGCGTGTTCATGTTGTACATCTGGCCATGGCAGGCGCCGGAGTTGCCGCCGGAACGGTTGATCTCCTCCATGATGACGCTTGCCTCGGCAAGACCGAGACCCGAGCCACCATATTCTTCCGGGATGAGAGCAGCCAGCCAGCCGGCTTTCGTAAGAGCATCAACGAACGCTTCCGGGTAGGCGCGTTGCTCATCGACCCTGCGGTGATATTCATCGGGAAATTCCGCGCACAGCGAGCGTATGGCGTCGCGGATATCCTGGTACTGATCAGACTGAGTGGTGGGCATGGAATTCGCTTCGCTTGAGAATAACGGGGCGGTTATGCGGCCGGCCGGGGATCATCCCGGAACTCGGTGGCAATGACGGAAGGCCGCTGGCGAAAACCTTCGTGCCATGCCGCGAGATGCGGGCGGGAGGCCGGCCAGTTGTCATCCGCGAAACGGAAGTTCAGGTAGCAAAGCGCCACCCCGATGCTCAGATGGCCGATATCGAACGGACGCCCGGCAATCGTATCGATATTGGCTTCCAGCCAGTCCAGCGCGCTGAAAAGCTTGCGCCGGTTGGCGGCAATCAGCTTTTCGCTCTGCTGTTCTGCCGGGCGCATCCGCGTTTCGATCAGCAGCGTCAGGGCAATGTCGAGGATGCCGGAACCGGTTGCCTCATCACGCAGGGCGATCAGCCGCGCCTGCTGGTCGGCAGGAAACAGGACAGGTCCGCCGGTGCCGGTCATGTCCGCCCACTCGCATATGACGCGCGAATCCCAGATCGCCCCGGCTTCGTCGCGCTCGAGCGTCGGGATCTTGGACAGCGGGTTGATCTCCATCAGCCCCCCATGCGGGACCATGGGATCGGCGGCAGTGCGAGTGGTCTGCACGGCACCGTCCAGCCCCTTTTCATGCAATGCAACCATGGCCTTGCGCACATATGGAGATCTTGGCGACCAGTGAAGTGTGGGCATGATGTTCCTCCTTCAGGGATTGGCCGCATCCAATGCGGCGCGGTGTTCGGGAGCTGCGATGTCGATCATCCGGCGCCGCCGCTCGCGGAGTGTGCAGCCGCGCAGATCCGCAATGCCATATTCGGTCACGATGATGCCGGCGTCGCTGCGCGCAGTCGATACCGGACCGGAAAGCTGCGCCACGATGCGCGACCGCCCTGTTTTCGAAACGATCGATGGCAGCGCGATAACGGGCAGACCGCCTCTGGAAAGAGCAGCCGCGCGCATGAAATCGCCAGCCGCGCCGACGGCGCCGAGGTAGGTCGCGTCGGCAATTTCGGCGTTGATCTGGCCGGTCAGGTCGACCTCGATTGCAGAATTGATAGCGGTGAAGCGCGCCTGCGCCGCCAATCTCGCCGGGTCATGGGTATAGGATGTCGGCGCAAGGCACAGCGCGCGGTTGCCCTGCGCCCAGCGCCAGCTTTCCGGCCCGCCCATGACGGCGCCGGTGACCGTCACGCCAATATCCATGCTCTTGCGCGCGTTGGTGATGACGCCGGCTTCAGCGAGCCTTGCCACGCCATCACCAACCGTTCCGGAGTGGACGCCAAGATCGCGATGCGCGCCAAGGGCGTCCAGAATTGAGTCGGGAAGACTGCCGATACCCGTCTGTAGGGTTGCGCCATCCTCGATTCGCCCGGCAACGTGTCCAGCGATCTTCGTGGTAACACAATCCGTGGGGCTGAGCGGCATGGCAGGCAGGGGGCGCGAACTCCTGACGATATGGTCTATCTGCCCGGGATGAATGGTGCAGGAGCCGGACGTAGCCGGCATGAGGCTGTTCACTTCCGCCACGACAACGCGCGCACGCCCGACAAGATCGGCGATATATTCCGCACAAAGGCCCATCGAGTAGGTGCCGTCAGACCCGGCGGGCGGCAGGTGCAGCAGCAGCAGATCGACAGGGCTCAAAGCATCGGCGAACTGGCGATAGGTCAGCGGCAGGATGTCGAGCTTTCCCGCCTGCGCAAGTTTCCGGTTTCGTGCTCCACCCGTATAGGAGATGAACGAAACACAATCGGCATGTTCTGGCGCAGCACTGTCTGACAGCACGAGACCGATGCCTGCGCGAAACCCGCCAACCTCATGCCGGGCGGCCATCAGCGCTTCGGTCAGCGTCAGTGGCTCGGCGGCAGCCTGTCCCCACACCACCATGCCGCCCTGCGGCAGCAGCGCCGGCCAGTCGATATCACCGGCTGCGAGTATTCGCGGGCCAGCCTTCACGCGCCGGCCCGTTCAAAAACCGCGGCGATGCCCTGACCGCCGCCGATGCACATGGTTTCGAGCCCGAAGCGGCCTGCGCGCCGGTTCAGTTCGTAGATCAGCGTCGTGGCAATGCGCATTCCGGTCGCACCCACCGGATGCCCCAGAGAGATGCCGGAGCCGTGCGGATTGAGGCGGTCCGGATCATTCCATCCCCAGCCCTTCAGCACGGCCAGAACCTGAGCGGCGAACGCCTCGTTCAGTTCCACCACGCTCATGTCGTCGAACGACAAGCCGGTGCGGGCAAACAGTTTCTGCACCGCGGGCACGGGGCCGATGCCCATCGTCGCCGGTTCGCAGCCGGCGACCGCCCAGCCATGCAGCCATGCCATCGGCTCAAGCCTGAGCTCGGAAAGCTTGTCCTCGGCAATGACGAGACAGGCGGAGGCAGCGTCATTCTGCTGGGCGGCGTTGCCCGCCGTCACGGTTCCGCCCGGCACGATCGCGCGCAAGCCCGCCAGCGTTTCGGCTGTGGTCCGGGGCCTGACACCCTCATCATGGCTCAGAACCTGCGGATCGCCCTTGCGCTGGGGTACGGACACCGGAACGACTTCCGCGTCGAACACGCCATTTTCCCACGATGCCGCCGCACGCTGCTGGCTGCGGGCGGCATAGGCGTCTGCTTCCTCGCGCGCGATGGAGTAATCGCGCGCCAGATTTTCCGCCGTCTCGATCATGCCGGAAATCTTTCCGAAACGCCATTCAGGCTGGGAGCGTTCGCGGCCTCGGTCGAGCCGGTCATAGAGGCGCGTGTTGCCCGCACGGCTGCCCCAGCGCATGTCGGTGGTGTAATATTCGATATTGGACATGGATTCGACGCCGCCGGCCATCACCACGTCGGCAGCGCCGGTCTGTACCATCATGGCAGCGGTGACCAGCGCTTGCAGGCCACCGCCGCAGCGCCGGTCGAGCTGCATGCCCGAAACGGAAATCGGAAAATCCGCCTCCAGCGCAATCCACCGTCCGATGCACGGCGCCTCGGAATTCGCGTAGGACTGGGCAAATACAACATCGTCGATGCGGCCGGGATCGATGCCGGCGCGCTCCACGACCGCCTTTGCAATCAGGGCGCCCAGCTTTTCTGCCGGAAGCGGTCGCAGTGCACCGCCGAACGCACCGACGGGAGTGCGTAGTGGCATGACAATGGCGGCGCGCCTCATGCCTGCCGCTCCGGCAGTTCAAATGCCGGCCAATCGGCGGTCCGGAACCTGTAGCCGTCTGCGGTGCGTATTATATAGCCGCAGCACGGCTCCCCGAAATGCATGGGCATAATCAGAGTTCCCTTGTCCGCCGCATCCGCAAGAACGCGCGCACGTGTCTGCCTCGCCAGTTCGGGAAGAGCGCAATAGGCCGTGTTCAGCTCGGGGTAGACGATCTGTAGCGGAGAATGGAACACATCCGCGCAAAACAATCCCTCTTCGCCATCCGCCATCAGGCGATAGCTGAGCATCCCCGCCGTGTGCCCGGGGACTGGTTCGACATTCAGGCAGCCAAGAATGAAGCCGGCATCGTCAGGCACCATATCGGCAAGTCCGGCCTCGACGACGGGCATCACGCTGTCAGCCCAGCTATCGTCCATCACCGCATCCGGCGCCTTCCGGAGTGCCTGCTCGAAATGCCTGAAATCGGTCTGCGGGATCAGATAGCGCGCATTGGGAAAGGTCGGCACCCATCTGTCGCCATCCAGAACCGTGTTCCAGCCGGTATGGTCCATATGCATATGGGTCTGAAGGACATGGGTGACCCGGGAAGGCCCGGCGCCGGCGGCGGTCAGCCATTCCAGAACCCTGTTGTTAAGGCGGTTCATGCGCGCGGTGGCGCGAGGCTTGTCGTTGCCCACGCCCGTGTCGATCAGGATGATCTTGTCATCGATTTCAACAACCCAGATCTGAATGGTCACGATCAGGCGGTTCATCGACGGGATATAGTGGTGAGGCGCCAGCCATTTCGCTTCTCCATCGAGCTTTTCCTGCGGCAGGTCCGGAAACAGAAATTTCGGATCATGGGTAGGGGCCGCATATTCCAGAATGCGTGAAACGCGCGCCCTGCCGATTTTTCGGGACTGGATCATGCGCTTCTCCTCAGTCCTGCGCGGCCAACGGCTCGCCCTCAGGCGTGATGTATTGCGGCTTGCCGACGAAACCTTCCGAAAGCGGGGCGAAATAGTAGAAGGTTATCTTGCGTTTCCGGAATTTCCACAGCCCGTTTTCGCGCCGCAGTTCATCGTCGTAATGGCCGGCCGAAACGTAGGAGACGCCCTTCTTCACCGACAGATACTGCATGGATATACGGCCGGTTGCGGTGTCACCCTGCAAATCAACCGTCGCATTGGTGCAGAAATGCCAGAAATTCTCGGCAAGGTGCTCCACGGTGGTGCTGAAAAAGCGATGCACGGCCTGGCGGCCGGTCACATGAGCGAGCCCCTGGAATTCACCGTCCTCGGTGAACAGCTCCGCCAGTGCATTCCAGTCGCGCGCATCCAGCACATGGCAATAGCGTCCGCGCAGTTCGGAAATCGCCTGCCGGTCCTCGACCGCGCGCAGCCTTGCTTCAAAATCGCTCATTCGATCCTCCCTTTCACCGGCTCAGGCCTCAGGCATATGCAGCGTTGCGCCGGTCAGCGCCTGCAATTGCTCCAATGTCATTCCGGCGATCATTTCAGCAACCACAAAGCCGCGCGGGGTCACGTCTATCACGGCCAGGTCCGTGTAGATGCGGTCTACGGAAGCTTGCGCGGTCAGCGGATATGTGCAGTCGCGCACCAGCCGCGGCTCGCCTTCCCTGGTCAGATGGTTCATGGCCACCCACACGCGGCGCGTTCCCACAGACAGGTCCATCGCGCCGCCCACGGCCGGTGCCGTGTCGTTCTCGGAGGTCGCCCAGTTGGCGATATCGCCATTTTCCGCCACCTGATATGCGCCCAGAACGCACAGATCGAGATGTCCGCCCCTGATCATCGCGAAACTGTCTGCATGATGGAAATAAGACCCGCCGGGGTGCAGCGTGACATATTGCTTGCCTGCATTGATGAGCCATGGATCGATATCGGCATCTGCCGGAGCCGGTCCGATGCCGAGCAGGCCGTTCTCGGCGTGAAAGACGACTTCGCGCCCTTCGGGAACCTCGTCTGCAACCAGAGTTGGCACGCCGATGCCAAGGTTGACATACCAGCCATTGGGAATGTCGCTGGCGATCCGGGCTGCGATCTCACGACGCGAAAGTGGAGTCCAGGTTCTTGTATCCATGATGAGATGTCGCTTTCCGTCAGAGGCGGGGGGAGCCGTATTCGATATGAACCACCCGGTCGACGAAGATGCCCGGGGTCACGATCGTCTCGGGGTCGAGGGCGCCGAGCGGCTCCAGATGCTGGGTTTGGGCAATGGTCATGCGCGCCGCCATCGCGCAAACCGGATTGAAGTTCCGCCCGGCGGCGCGATAGGTCAGATTTCCCCAGCGATCCGCCTTCCATGCTTCGATAAGCGCAACGTCACCAGACAGGGCTTCTTCCAGAACGCAGTCGCGGCCATTGAAATGGCGCACTTCCTTGCCCGCAGCGAGCCGGGTGCCAACGCCTGTCGGGGTGTAGAAAGCCGGCACGCCGGCGCCAGCGGCGCGCATCCGTTCCGCGAGCGTGCCTTGAGGAACAAGCTCAAGCTCGATGCGTCCGGCCCGGTAGAGCTCCTCGAAGACCGTGGAGCCGACGATGCGCGGGTAGCTGCAAATCAGCTTGCGGATGCGCCCTTCTTTCAGCAGACGGGCAAGACCCACCTGGCCATAACCGGCATTGTTGGCGACGACCGTCAGATCCTTGATGCCGGTTTCCAGAATGCCTTCGATGAGATGTGTGGCCTGACCGACAGCACCGAAGCCGCCCAGCAGAAAGGTCGCGCCGTCTGCGACGCCGGAAAGCGCCCCGGCAACAGTCTCAACAGTCTTGTCGATCACCTCGACACCTCCCTGCAACGCCTGAAGCAAACAATCGTCCGCACAGCGAACTTATGTTCGTCATACGAAGGCTTATTGCTGCTGTCAAGCAGACGAATGTCCACGGAACGGACTTACGGTCGCCAAATCGCATTGTTTGACGTATCACGGATGCACGAGATGCATCGCCCCGTGATTGGGAGGGCGACACAGCTACAGGATGAGGATTGAGATGACCGGGAAGCAGCAGGATGGCGCCAAGGCGGCCAGCACTGAGAGAACGACGGACTTCGTGGAGGCCCTCGCCCGGGGGGTGCGCGTGCTTGAAAGCTTTACCCTCGGTCAGGCCGACAACCAGCGCGGCCGCATGACGCTGACCGAGGTCGGCAAGCTGACCAACCTTACCCGCGGCACCGCACGGCGGCTTCTGCTGACGCTGAAGGAGATGCATTATGTCGATTCGGACGGAAAGTTTTTCTGGCTGACACCGCGCGTGCTGCGGCTGGCCGAGGGCTTCCGCATGCCAATCGGGCTTGGAGACCGAACGCTGGTTCTGTTGCAGGCGCTTACCCGAACGATCAACGAATCCGCATCCATCGCCATTCTGGAAGGGGACTCCGTCGTCTATATCGAGCGGGTCGAAGTCCGGCGGATCTATTCGTCCAGGATCGTCAACGGCACCCGGCTTCCCGCCGCATGCAGTTCGATCGGCCGCGTGCTTCTGGCAAGCCTGCCCCCCGAGCAGCTGGACAACTGGCTGGAGAACTACCCTCTCGAACGGATGACACCGAAAACCATTGTCGACCCGGCGCAATTCCGGGAGGAAATGGTCCGCATCCGGGCACAGGGATACGCTATCATCGATGAGGAACTGGAACTGGGTATCCGGTCTATCGCCGTGCCCATTGGCACTTCTTTCGGCCGTGTTGTCGCGGCGATGAACGCTTCAACCTCGATAGCGCGACATTCGGTCGAGGACCTGCAAAAGGTCTTCCTGCCCGAACTTCTCAAAACCGCCGAAGAACTGTCTCGCAGCATGGATTGGTAGCACACGCGCCCGTCGCGGTTTTCATCGCCCGTTTTCGGGAACGCGGCACCTGCACTTTGCCGGCAGATGCCGCGACTTTCCGGCCGCAGGCATGGCATCGCCGCCTTTGATGCCGGTTGTGGCTCTGCATCTTTTGGCCATGTCCGAAACGCCGTTTGTCATGTTGCTCGCATCAATATAGTCTGCTATACGAACGTATGTCCGCTACACGGACTTTCTGTTTTGGGAGGATATGATGCGTAAATTTCTGACCGCGGCCGTTGCGGCTGCCGCGATATTCATGGCGGGTCCGGCCATGGCACAGGAGCCGCCGAAAGATCCCGATGCGTTCCGCTTCGGCGCAATTCTTGCCATGAGCGGCAAGGGTGACTGGTATGGAAAGGTGATGAGCCGCGCTGTGCTGCTGGCGGTGGATGAAATTAACGCCAAGGGCGGCGTGGATGGCATCCCGCTGGAAGTGGTGATCGAAGATCACAAGAGCGGGGTAGCCAAGGAAGGCGTCTCGGCGATGACGCGCCTCATCAACATCAGCGGGGTACAGGCGGTTCTCACTTCATTCTCGCCGCCGACGCAGGCCATCGCCCCCATTGCCGATCAACAGGGAATTCTGGTTCTCAATGGCGGTGGAACCAGCATGGCGCTTCTGGGCCTGACCGATATGATGTTCCACAACCGCACACTGGCATCCGATCTGGCCATCGCCGCCGCCATGCGCGCGCAAGAACTTGGCCTTGGCAATATGGCGCAGCTCGCCTGGAAGAACGATGCCGGTGAAAGCATGATCGCGGCGGCGGACCCTTTCTGGGAAAAGACGGGCAAATCCATCGTCGCGACCGAATATATGGAAATCGGCGCAGCGAACATCGATACGCAGGTTGCCAAGATCCGTGTTTCGAACCCCGACTGGGTGGCGCTGTGGGCCTTCTCGCCAGAGACCGGGCTCGCTCTGAAGAAGCTGCGCGAATTCGGCGTCAAGGTTCCGCTCATCGGCGTCGAATATACAGGCGACGTGAAGGAACTCGCCGGCGCATCTGCCGAAGGCTATGAATATGCCACGGACTTCTTCGCGCCGTCTGCTGAAAATCCGTGGTCGGAACAATTTGCGAAAGCCTATAGGGAGCGTTACGGCGAAGCGCCGGAATTCTACGCGGCCAACTATTATGAGAACGTCTACGTGCTGGCGGAGGCGATCCGCCGCGCGCGCGCGGAAGGTGGCGACTACTGGAACGGCCGCAGGCTGGCGCAGGTCATTCGCAAGTCGCCGACATTCCCGAGCGTCTACGCAAAGGAAATGACCTATCAGGACAACAATGTCGCCCTGAAGCAGGTGGGTGTTTTCCGCATCGAAAACGGCGAACCCCGGTTTGAGAAATTCATTGACCTGAACCGCTGAACCTTTGGCCGTCTCTTCCGGGACGGGCCAGACCCGTCCCGCTTCAATGGTAGGACCCATGGACCTCTTCCTGCAACTTCTCGTCAACGGCTTTATCAACGGAAGTAATTATGCCTTGCTCGGGATCGGTTTTGGACTGATCTTCTCGACCACCGGCATCGTGCATTTCGCCTATGGCTCGGTCTATACGTTCGCGGCCTATGTGGCGTGGTTTCTCGCCACGAGCTTCGGGCTGGCGCTTCTGCCGAGCATGGCCGGCGCCATCGTTGCAGCCATTGTACTTGGCGTTGCGTGCTACACATTGTTGTACCGGCCGCTGGAACTGCGGCGCGCACCTCCGCTGATACCGCTGATCGCCTCGCTTGGTCTGAACATCGTGCTGGAAAACCTCAACGCGATCATCTTCGGATCAGGGGTCAGGAGTGCGAACTTCACCTCGGGGGTCTATTTCGCAGGGCCGGTATTCTTCACCTCGGTTCATATCTGGCAGGTTGTGTCCTGCGCCGTCGTGGTTGCGGCACTGGTGCTGTTCCTGCGCAAAACACGCTACGGCCGCGCCATTCTGGCCATGACCGACGACCCCAACATGGCAAGAGTTGTGGGCATCGACACGAAGAAGGTTTCCTACATCGTCTTTGCTCTGGGGTCGGCTATCTCGGCCGTCGCAGCGACGCTGACCCTGATGAAGGACGGTGCTTCCACCCATATGGGTTTCACCGCCGTGTTCATGGGGTTCGTTGCGGTCATCGTGGGCGGCGTCGGCTCGCTCAGAGGCGTCATTGCCGGCGGGCTTCTGCTCGGCATCGTTGAAAGCCTCGGCCTGTGGAAGATTTCCACCGAATGGCAGAGCTCGATCGCCTTCATCGTCCTGTTCATCATGATCATGCTGCGGCCGCAGGGCCTGTTCAGCATCGCGCGCCGCTGAGGATAGCGAGCATGGAATATATCTATCACATCGCGGTGCTGTTTTGCCTCTATGGTATCCTCACCGTCTCCTTCAACCTGCTGGTCGGTTTTACCGGCATGTTCGCCCTCTCCCACGCCGCGCTCTATGCGATCGGCGCTTACACCACCGCCATTCTGGCCACAGATTTCGGCGCCCCGTTTCCACTGGACATGATTGCGTCGGTTCTCGTTGCCGCCGTTATTTCGGCGGTCATCGCCCTGCCGGCACTGAGGGTGACGGGCCACTATCTGGTCATCGTCTCGCTCGCGCTGCAGATCATCGTTCTTCAGGTTATCCTCAACTGGAAATCGCTGACGCGCGGCAGTGACGGGATTTCGGGCGTGCCTAGCTACAATGTCTTCGGCTTCGCAATCACTTCGCCAGACTGCTTCCTGATTGTGGCGTTGATCGCGCTGGCAGCCTGCTACTGGTTCACCCACCGTCTGGTGCGCTCGCCTTTCGGGCGCGGACTGCGCGCCATGCGCGAAAACGAGTCCGCGGCGCAGGCAGTCGGCCTCAACATTCTTTATATGAAGCTGTCGACCTTCGCTATTTCTGCGGCTCTGGCTGCCGTGGCAGGCTCGCTTTTCGCGCGCTATTTCCGTTATGTCGGGGTTGACAGTTTCACCATCAACGAAACGATCTATGTGCTGGCCATGGTCATTCTTGGCGGCATGGGCAATCTGCGCGGCTCGCTGGTCGGCGCGGCCATTCTGGTTGCCCTGCCCGAACTGCTGAAATTCGTGCCTCTGCCCGTCGATATCGCAGACAAGATCCGTCTGATCCTTTATGGGCTCGTGCTGATGCTGATCCTGCTGGTGCGCCCGCAAGGACTGCTTCCCGAACCTCGGGGACGCAAGGCCATGCTGGTTTCCATCGAGGATGAAAGCGGACCTTCCGACGCCGAAAAGCTTCTCGACGGCGAAGGCGGGCGCAAGGGCGAGGTGGTTCTTCAGGGCAGCAACCTGCGCAAGCAGTTCTCCGGCGTGACGGCAATCAAGGATTTTTCGATCGCGCTCAAACGCGGCCAGATCACAGGCCTTCTCGGCCCGAATGGCGCAGGCAAGACGACGGCATTCAATCTGCTGACCGGCTTCCTGAAACCGACGGATGGCGTAATCACGCTGAACGGCAGGAGCATCGCGGATCGCAAGCCGCATGAGCTGGTGGCGGCAGGCGTGGCAAGGTCTTTCCAGGATCTGCGGCTGTTCACCAACATGACGGTCATCGAAAACGTCATTGTCGCGCTTCCCGGCCAGAGCGGCCGGCGCTGGCCCAGCCTCTTTCTGCATCCGGCACGGATACGCGCCGAAGAACGCGCAAACGCCGCAAGGGCAATGGAAATCCTGCGCTTCGTCGAATTGGAAAACAAGGCCCACGAAACCGCCGCCGACCTCTCTTATGCAGAGGAAAAGCTGCTGGTCGTCGCTCGCCTTCTGGCCACCGGCGCGGAGGTTCTGCTCTTCGACGAACCGATGTCGGGTCTCGACCAGACCACGCTTGGGGATATTTTCCCGGTGTTGCGCCGTCTGGCCGAACACGGGAAGGTCGTTTGCATCATCGAGCACAATCTCGATGTCATCAAGGAACTCTGCGACGAGGTTTATTTCCTCGACGAGGGACGAACCATGGCTGTCGGCACGCCCGACGCGCTGATGAATGACCCCGAACTTGCGGAAAGGTACTTCAAATGAGCAAGCCAATCCTGGAAGTGAAGGGACTGGTTGCCGGTTACGGCAAGAAACGCGCCGTGCACGGTGTGGACCTGACGCTGAACAAGGGCGAAACGCTGCTGGTGCTGGGCCACAACGGCGCCGGCAAGACGACCTTGATGCAGTCGGTTTTCGGGCTGAATCCGCCAATGGCCGGGCAGGTTTTCTATGAAGGCCGCGACGTGACGGCGCGCAACCCTGCCCTCAACGTCGCCGGTGGTCTCGCATTCGTGCCGCAGGGTCACGCTATATTTTCCAGCCTGACGGTGCGCGATAATCTCGAACTCGGCGCATTTGTGGAAACCGACAGGCCGCGCATTCAGAAGCATCTGGACGATGTGTTTTCCATGTTTCCGATCCTGAAGGAGCGTGAGAAACAGATCGCTGGCACTTTTTCAGGCGGTCAGAAACAGATGCTCGCCATCGGCATGGCGCTGATGCACGGACCACGCGTGCTCATCCTCGATGAACCGTCGATCGGCCTTGCCCCCAATCTGGTCGACCGGGTGATGAAATCGGTGGAGGAGATCAAGCGGCGGTTCGACGCCTCGATCATCATCGTGGAGCAGAATGTGAAATATTCGCTCCCGGTCGCCGACAGGGTAGTGGTACTGAAAACCGGTGGCGTCATCTACGAAGGCGACCCTGAACCGCTGCTGGACCACCAGAAGCTGATAGAATTATTCTAGGTGACCGACTCATAATTTCGCAGCCCTATACGAATTGACGCGAGTTGGACGGATGCGAGAAAGTTATCGTCTCGCTTGTCGTAGCGCGTTGCCACAGCCCTGAAGTTCTTGAGTTTGTTGAA
>JAZIHP010000072.1:0-19357 GCA_036678505.1 Alphaproteobacteria bacterium | reverse complement strand
CGCGGCGCGATCGCCGGCCTGATCGCGCTGGTGCTGCTGGTGGCGTTGCGCGAGCGCCGGCCGGGGCGGGACGCCCTCGTGCCGCTGGCCATTGTCTCGCTGGGCGTCGTGGCCGGCTTCCCGCTGCTGACGGCGATCGCCCTGCAATACATGACCTCGGCGCATTCCATCGTGTTCATCGGCCTGCTGCCGCTGGCGACCGCCATTTTCGGCGTGCTGCGCGGCGGTGAGCGTCCGCGTCCTGCCTTCTGGGCGTTTTCCTGTCTGGGCAGCGCGCTGGTCGTCGGCTTTGCCTTTTCGCAAGGCGTGTCCGCGGCGCCGCTTGGCGACATGCTGATGCTGGCGGCGATCGTCGTATGCGGGCTGGGCTATGCGGAGGGCGGCAGGCTGTCGCGCCAGCTTGGCGGCTGGCAGGTCATTTCATGGGCGCTGGTGCTGTCGCTGCCGGTCATGGCGGTCACCGCCCTGTTCACCGGTCCGGCCACGCTTTCCGGCATAGGCGGGCCGGCATGGGCGGGCCTTGCTTATGTCTCGGTGTTTTCGATGCTGATCGGGTTCGTCTTCTGGTATCGCGGGCTGGCGCTGGGCGGCATCGCGGCGGTCGGCCAGCTACAGCTCCTGCAACCGTTTTTCGGGCTGGCGCTGGCGGGGCTGCTGCTGCGCGAAGAGGTCAATGCGGCCATGATCGCCGTGACGGTCGCCATCGTCGCCTGCGTGGCGGGCGCGAAAAAATTCGCCAGGGAAAATTCGCCAGGGCATGACGCCCGAAACCGGTTCCCGCTTTCAAACGACATGCTTTAGGCAGGCCCGGGCAGGCGCTGGAACCGGCGGCTGTTCGGGAAAGCTGTGCGGCGCGCATGCCCAGTGTCATGCCCAGTGTCATGCGCGCCGCAGGAAAAGCCTCAGGAGCCGGCTTCGATCTCGGCGAAGATTTTCTCGGCCGTCTTCTTGGCCTTGCCGGGATATTTCAGGTCCTTCACCGCGTCGAGATTGGTCGGTTCGCCGACGACGATCGCGCCGATCATGCCCATGCCGAAATGCGGGGTGCACTGGTACATATAGACGCCCTCGGCGGTCACGGTGACGGTGATCTGCTCGTTTGTCTTGCCTTTCCAGGCTTCCGCGCCGTCGGGCAAGCCGTCTTTCATGCTGGCGGAATTGTGGCTCTTGTCGGTGGGAACGAAGGTGATGGTGTCGCCCGGCGCGGCCTTGACCACGAGGGGCTCGAACACCATCGGCGTGCCGTCCGAACCCTTGTTCAGCATCTTGACTTCATGGTCCGCCGCAAAGGCGGAAACAGGCAGGGCAAGACCGATGGCCACGGCGGCGGCAAAAAACGTCTTCAAGATATTACCTCCAGTAAAACTAAGGATCCGGTCAAGACGAGGATCCGGCAAGACAAGGATATGGAGCGCGCGGGGGGCTGCACTTCCGCAGCCATGCGTTCCAATATTCGGTTTCAGGGTCAAGCGGCTAAAAAGCCTCAGAGGCCATTTGCCGCCTGGTCGACGATTTCGGCGAGAAGCGTGTTGACTTCGTCGCGACCGGGGCCCGCAGGCAGTTCGCGGAAGCCGACAGTCACCTCGCCGGGTTTGGTTTCTGCTTCATATGCAAACACGATGTAGGGACAGAAGACGATGTTGACAATGTCGGCTTCCATGGCGTTGCGCGACACCACGGCCGAGCAGAATTGCAGGAATTCGGCATTGCGGTAAAGTTTTTGCCCGCCCACGTCTGCGGCGGTCCGGTCCAGCATGTCGCCGATATGGCCGTGGTAATCCACCACATAGCCGCGGTTGACGATGGCGTCTTCCAGATCGGCGATCACCTGCGTGAAAGCGGTGTCTGTGGTGAGCGTGTGGACACCGTCCTGCGCCCGCGCTTCGGGGCTCGTGACGGCGCCGGCCAATCCCAGCGCAAGCAGGGCCGCGCCGACACCTTTTGGCATAAGCATATAATCCTCCTTGGGTCCCAACCCCGGATCGCATGAGGCTGCGATCCGCCATGCAAGGCTAGCGTGGTTCCCTATAATATGCAAAAAATAAAATGTTTGCATAGAAGGAGATCGGCATATGCTCACCATGTCTTCCCATCGAAGCGGGTCTTCCCGCCGAAGCGGACCTGACCGCAGGCGCTTCCTTGGCGGATCGGCCGCCTTGCTTGGCGGTCTCGTTGCTTTTCCCTTTGCAAGGGCGGTCGCGCAAACTCTTTCCACGGGCAGCGCCGAACTGACCGTCGTCAGCGACGGCATGATGACATTGCCGCTGGGCTTCGTCTTTCCCGATGCGCCGCAGGAAGAGCTTGTGAAGCTGCTGGAGGAATACGGGCAGCCGACCGATGCGATGCGGCCCGATTGCAACGTGACGCTGGTACGCGCGGGTGAGCGGCTCGCCATTTTCGACGTGGGCGCGGGGCCGAATTTCATGTCGAGCACTGGCAAGCTGCTGGGTTCGCTGGAGGCTGCGGGCGTTGCGCCCGCCGATGTCACGGATGTGATCATCACGCACGCCCATCCCGACCACCTGTGGGGCCTGACCGACGATTTTGACGATCTGGTGTTTGCCGATGCCGATTATCACATCGGGCGCACGGAATGGGATTTCTGGTCTTCGCCCGACGCCATGGCGCAGATGCCGGAGGATCGGCAGACTTTTGTGATCGGCGCGCAGAACCGTTTTGCCGCGCTGGACGGGCGCGTGAACTTCATCGGCGATGGCGATGAGGTTTTGCCGGGGATCGAAGCCGTGGGGACGCCCGGTCATACGCCGGGGCATCTTTCGTTCATGGTGCATGGCCCGCAGCCCGTGCTGATCGTCGGCGACGCCATCGCCAATGACACGGTCGCCTTCGCGCATCCCGAGTGGCCGACCGCCAGCGATCAGGACCCTGGATTGGCGGCGAAGACCCGGGCCGCGCTGCTGGACAGGCTGGCTGGTGACAAGGCAAGGGCCATCGGCTTCCATTTCCCGCATCCGGGCGCGGGCATGGTCGAGCGGCGCGGAGAGGCTTTCGTTTACGTGCCAGCCTGAAGCAGGACGTCCGGAAGCGGCGCCGGATGTTGGACGGCGTGCCCTGAACTCTATTCCGCCGGCTGCCGGTCCAGCGCGCGGAACGCGCCGAGCGGAGAGCCTTCGATCAGATAGGCAAGCCCGAGCTTCGCGCCGAGGAAGATGGAGGCGAGCACCAGCGGCGCCGATAGGGCGAGCGCCGAAATGCCGGTAACGCCCTGGCCGATGGTGCAGCCCATGGCGAACACGCCGCCGAAACCCATCAGCGCGCCGCCGGCGAGGTGGCGGCTGAGTTCGCGGGCGTCGTCGCAGGCCTCCCAGCGCACGTCCCGCTTCCATGCCGCGCAGACGGCGGCGCCGGCAATCACGCCCAGCACCAGCCCCACGCCGTAATCCGGCACCACGCCGGTGAAGGTTATGGCGTGCAGAATGGTGTCGGCCACCGGCACCACGAACGACCCGGCCTCGATCTGCACCACCTCGAACGAATGTTCGGTCGCATAGGTCGTTGCCCACCAGCCGAAAGTGATGATCAGGCCGATGGTGAGGCCGGTCAGGATCGAGCCCGTATGGCCGCGATAGCGGCGGTCGCTGAATATCCAGCACAGCAGGGCGAAGCCGGCGGCAAGCGCGATGGTGAGGGTCAGGTCATGTTTCGTCCACCACGAGGCCAGCGCCCCGATCGACTGGCCGCCCATTTCCGACAGGTCGATGGCGTGGTTGTCCGAAAGCGCGACGCGCGCCTGCGCGACCAGCCCCTTCTGCGCCGACATGGCGGCAAGGCCCAGCACGATCAGCACGATCAGGGACCGCAGGCTCCCGCCGCCCAGCCGCACCAGCGCGCCGAAGCTGCACGTGCCCACCAGCGCCATGCCGAAGCCGAAGGCGATCCCGCCCGCTATCGCCCCGACCCAGGCGAAGCTGGAATGGATATAGAAGCTCGATTCCGTATCGACCATGCCGAGCGCCTGCAACGACTGGGTGGCGATAAGGGCGGTGGCGGCGGCCAGCATCCATGTGCGCACGCCGCGGCGGTCGTCAGCGTACCACATGCGTTCCAGCGCCGACATCGTGCAGAAATGATTCGCGCGCGCCACGAAGCCGAGCAGAATGCCGGCTCCGAGCCCGGCGAAAGCGAGGAACCATGGATGGGTGGCGATGTTCATGTTTCCCTCCCTTGGGCTGAAGACCGGATCGGCCCCCGTGGCGACCGGACCCGGGGCGATCGGACCCGTGGCGACCGGACCCCGGGGCGATCGGCCTCCGGCTGGTATCCGTTCTGCCGCGCTCTCCCGTTCGCGGCTGCCGGGGTCAGTCGTCTTTCGGGCGCCTCACCGGAGCACAGAATAACTTGTACAGCGTTTCGATGACCGAGGACACTTCCTTGCTGGCGATCGAATAATAGATCACCCGGCCTTCGCGGCGGGTGTTCACCAGCCGGTCGAAGCGCAGGCGCGCAAGCTGCTGCGAAACGGCCGCCTGCGGCTGGCGCATGACCTCCTCCAGTTCGGACACCGACTTTTCGCCCTCCGCCAGCAGGCACAGGATCAGCAGCCGGCCTTCATGGGCAAGGGCTTTCAGCAATTCGCTGGCTTCACGGGCCTGCGCCAGCAGCTCGTTGACGTCTTCCGGCGTCTGCACATCCTGGATTTTCGGTAAGCTCATGATGTTACTGACCATCCGGCGTTGAAGCTGCGCTTTGGCGCGCCACGTGTTTACATATCTTCGGGTCTGTTACTGTATCGGCCGGTCGTTCGGCAACAGGGCAAGAAGCTCACCGACACGATACCAGAAAAACTCATCGCCCACATAGCCCCTGATACGCCCGATTTCCGTGCCGCCGTCCATCAGGACGAAGGTCGGAGTGAAGCGTTCCTTTTGCACATGCTCAAGATCTTCCGGCCACGGCCGGGTGATGTCGACGCGCCGCAGCGGCGCGCGGCGGCCTTCTTCCGTCTTTGGCCAGGCCGGGGCGATTTCGGCATCGAAGCGCGCGCACCAGGCGCAGCCCGGCTGCTCCATCATCAGCAATTCAGCCGCCGACGCAGGGAAAATTCCCAGAAGAAACATGACAGGCACGAAATACAGCAGCGCCCTGAAACTGGTCATAGCGGTCCTCGCACAACTTCGGCCCTTGTTTAATATAGAAATATAGCATTGTATGAATTCAATAGGTCAGACTGACGCAAGGCCGAATTTGCGATCCGGGAGGGGAAATGCTGGATGTAAGTGTGGGCGCCGCATTGCTGGCGGGGCTGTTGTCATTTGTGTCCCCCTGCGTCCTGCCGATCGTTCCGCCTTATCTGGCCTGGCTGGCCGGCGTCAGCTTCGATGAGCTGCGCGACGAAGCGCCCGGCGCGGCGCAGCGCCGGCGGGTGATCGTCGCCGCCTTCGCCTTCGTGCTCGGTTTCGCCACGGTGTTCGTCGCGCTCGGCGCAACGGCAAGCGTCATCGGCAAGACCATCGCCCAGTATTTCGATACGCTGGCGGTCGTGGCCGGCGTCCTGATCATCATCATGGGGCTGCATTTTCTGGGCGTGTTCCGCATCGGCATGCTCTATCGCGAGGCGCGCGTGCAGGTCGACCGCAAGCCGGCCGGGCCGCTGGGCGCCTATGTCATCGGGCTGGCCTTCGCCTTTGGCTGGACGCCCTGCGTCGGGCCGGTTCTGGCCGCCATCCTGTTCATCGCCGGCAGCGAGGGCACCGCGCTGCGCGGCGCGGCCCTGCTTGGCGCCTATTCGCTTGGCATCGGCATCCCGTTCCTGCTGGCGGCCATATTCGCCAGCCGCTTCCTCGGCTGGGCGGCGCGCTTCAAGAAGCATATGCGCAAGGTCGAGATGGCGATGGGGGGGCTGCTGGTGATCACCGGCATATTGTTCATCACCGGCCAGATGTCGGCGATCTCGTACTGGCTTCTGGAAACATTTCCGGCATTCCAGGCCATCGGTTAGGAGGAGAAGTCATGCACAAGCTTCTGGCCCGCGCCGTCATCCTGCTGCTGGCCCTCGTTTTTTCACCGGCGCTGCATGCGGTCGAAGTGGGTGACGATGGGCTGCACAAGCAAGCGTGGTTCACCATCACCTTCCGCGACGTCGCCGATGACATTGCCCAGGCGAAGGCCGAGGGCAAGCGGCTGGTTCTTACCTTCGAGCAGCGCGGCTGCATCTATTGCGCGCAGATGCACGAGAAGATTCTCTCCGATCCCGAAGTGCGCGACTACATCGCCGCGAATTTCATGGTGGTTCAGTACAACATGTTCGGCGATGAGGAGGTCACCGATCTGGACGGCGAGACGCTGACCGAAAAGACCGCCGCGCGCAGATGGGGCTATGTGTTCACCCCCACCATCGTGTTCCTTCCCGAGGAGGCGCCGGAAGGCAAGACCGTGGCGGAGGCGGCGGTGGCCACCATGCCCGGCGCCTTCGGCAAATGGACTTTCCTCAACATGTTCCGATGGGTGAGGGAGAAGGGTTACGAGCGCGACGAGCATTTCCAGCAATATCATGCGCGCATCATAAACGAGCTGCGTGCCGACGGCCGGCTTGGGGATGAAGAGTGATATATTCAAAAATTCATATTTTTTGATTGATTGGCTGGTAAGGTCAGACTATCGTTGAAACAGGAGGAGCGGTTCGCCCTTTGCGGATCGCGGGTTTGAGGAGAGGGCCGAATGAGGCGGATGCTCACCGCTATCGCTGCTGTTGCAGTTTGCGCCGTTACCGGAATGGCGCGCGCCGGCGAGATCGCGCCGGCTGATGTGGCTTTCGAGGATTTGGCGGTCGCCGCATCGCTGACCGGCGAGCCGGGCGACCCCGAGGAGGGCGCAAAGGCGCTCGCCAATCGCGGTCTTGGCAATTGTCTGGCCTGCCATGCCGTTTCTGCCCTGACGAAGGAGCAGTTCCATGGCGATGTCGCGCCGGCGCTCGACGGGGTGGCGGATCGCTGGTCGCCGCAAGAGCTGCGCGCCATCGTCGTGGATGCCAAGCAGGTTTTCACGGATGAAACGATGATGCCGGGCTTTTACAGTCTGAATCTGGGCAAGGATGTCCGCAAGGATCTTGTCGGCAAGACGATACTGACCGCGCAGCAGGTCGAGGATGTGGTCGCCTATCTGGCGACGCTCAAGGAATGAACGAAAAGGAGACAAGCATGGCTCTCAGCAGGCGTCATGTATTCGCGCTGGCCGCAGGTGCGGCCATCGTCCCCGTATTTCAGTTTCTGCCCGGCCGGGCGGTTGCCGCGCCCGAAGATGTCGGCAAGCTGATTGCCGAATTCGCCGGCGGCAAGGAGCCGCAGAGCGGCAAGATCACGCTCACCGCGCCGGAGATTGCCGAAAACGGCAATACCGTGCCGATCTCGATCGAGGTCGAGAGCGCGATGGAGGGCGATGACATGGTCGATCAGGTGTTGATCCTGGCCGACGGCAATCCGAGCGCCGATGTGGCGACCTTCGCCTTCACCGCGATGAGCGGCAAGGCAGCGGCGACGACCCGCATGCGTCTGGCCAGGACCCAGAACGTCATTGCGGTGGCGAAGATGGCCGACGGGTCGGTCTACATGGACAAGAAGGAAGTGAAGGTAACCATCGGCGGCTGCGGCGGCTGACCGGTGCTTTCATCCGCTCTGGTTCTGATTTGAAGGAAAAGAAATGTCTGCAGCTCCCAAGCCTCGTGTGAAGGTTCCGAAGAAAGCCAGGGCCGGCGAGATCGTCGTGCTCAAGACCCTGATCAGCCATGAAATGGAATCGGGTCAGCGCAAGGACAAGGACGGCAACGTCATCCCGCGCAAGATCATCAACAAGTTTACCTGCGAGTTCAACGGTCAGCCGGTGTTCTCGTGCGACATCGATCCGGCCATTTCGGCCAATCCCTATTTCGAGTTCAGCGCGAAGGTCAATGAAAGCGGAACCTTCAAGCTGACATGGGTCGATGACGATGGGTCGGTCTACACCGACGAGCAGAAAATCGAAGTGGACTGAGCCAGATGCGCGGCTCGCAAGGCCGCGCGCCAGCGGGGGAGGACGAGGGTGAGCACACGTTCTATTGCGGCATGGTCCGCTCTTTGTGCAGGTGTCGCGGCATTGGCGGCGGGCGCGGCCTGGGCCGATCCGGTTGATGATGAGCTGGAGATCGACGGCGTGGAGATGGTCATCCGCGCCCCCGCGCCGGAAGGGCATCCTTTCGATGAGGTGTTGTCGGGCTGGTTGTTCCGCGAGGCCGAGACGCGCGCCACTGAAGCCGATTCCTTCGCCAATCCGGGCATGCTCGCCGTCGAGCGCGGCGCGGAGGTGTGGGATACGGTCGAGGGCGCCGCGGGCAAGTCCTGCGCCTCATGCCACAACGATGCGGCGCAGAGCATGCAGGGCGTGGGCGCGCGTTTCCCGAAATGGGATGCGGCTTCCGGAAAGCCGGTCAATCTGGAGTTGCAGATCAACAAGTGCAGGGTCGAAAACATGGAGGCGGAGCCTTACAAGTTCGACCATCCCGATCAGGTGGCGCTCGCCGCCTATGTAAAACACCAGTCGCTGGGCATGCCGGTGAAGATCGATCTGGCCGAAGGCGAAATGCAGAGCTGGTGGGATAAGGGCAAGGAAAACTATTACACCCGCATGGGCCAGCTCAATTTTGCCTGCGCGTCGTGCCATGAGGCCTCGGTGGGCAAATATATCCGCGCCGACCATCTCAGCCAGGGCCAGGCCAATGGCTTCCCGACCTACCGGTTCCGCGACGGCAAGGTGATCTCGCTGCATGACCGTTTGCGCGGCTGCATCAAGGACACGCGCGCCGAAATGCCGGATGCCTTCTCCGACGATCTGATGGCGCTGGAGGTCTACGTGACATGGCGCGGCACCGGCCTGTCGGTCGAGACGCCCGCCGTCCGGCAGTAGGAACGACGCCCGCAAGGCGCAGCGGTTTTGCGTCCTGAATTGCGTCAAAATAAAAGGTTGGAGCATTTCCGCGCTTCGGAGAAACGCGGAAATGCTCCAGAACACGTTCCGGGCCCCATGCCCTGAAGAGGCAAGCATGACCTATACCCGTCGGGATTTCCTTCAGTTCGCAGCCAATGCCGGAATGGCGCTGGGTGCCGCCGGCTATCTGTCGAACCCCACGCGCGCTCTGGCCCAGCAGAAGCTGACGCAGGACGACCTGCTGAGCTTCGATGCGAAAGGCCAGGTGACGCTGCTGCATTTCACCGACGTGCATGCCCAGCTGATGCCGATCTATTTCCGCCCGCCCGATACCAATATCGGGGTGGGCGATTATGCGGGCATCCCCCCGCATCTGGTCGGAGAGGCTTTCCTGAAGGAGTTCGGCATCGACGCCGGCAGTCCGCTTGCCTATGCGCATACCTTCCTCGATTATGTCGATCTCGCCCGCACCTATGGCCGCCTCGGCGGTCTGGACCGCACCGCCACGCTGGTCAAGGCGATCCGCGCCGAGCGCGGTGACGACAAGGTGTTGTTCCTCGATGGCGGCGACACCTGGCAGGGGTCGTACACCTCGCTGAAGACCGACGGTCAGGATATGGTCGAGTGCATGAAGCTCCTGAAGCCGGATGCCATGACCGGCCACTGGGAATTCACCTTCGGCGAAGATCGTTTTCTCGAAATCGTCGAAAGCATGGGCTACCCGTTCCTTGCTTCCAACATCTTCGATGCGGAGTGGGACGAGCCGGCCTTCGACAACACCGCCATGTTCGAGCGCGGCGGCGTGCAGGTGGCGGTGATCGGCCAGGCCATGCCCTATACGCCGATCGCCAATCCGCGCTGGATGTTCCCCAAATGGTCGTTCGGCATCCGTCCCGACGTGCTTCAGGCCAATGTCGACGCCGCGCGTGAAGCCGGCGCCGAGATCGTCGTTTTGATCTCGCACAACGGTTTCGACGTGGATCGCAAGCTGTGCAGCGTGGTCAGGGGTATCGACGTCATCCTCACCGGTCATACCCATGATGCCGTGCCGGTGGCCTTGCAGGTGGAGGACACGCTCGTCATGTCTTCCGGTTCGCACGGCAAATATCTCGGCCGCATCGATCTGGAAGTGTCCGACGGCAAGGTGACGGGCTACAGCTCCAAGCTGATCCCGGTTTTCTCCGACGTGATTACGCCTGACGCCGAAATGGCGGCGAAGATTGCGGAGTTTCGTGATCCTTACAAGGACGAACTGGGGCGCGTCATCGGCAAGACCGATACGCTGCTCTATCGCCGTGGCAATTTCAACGGCACATGGGACGACCTCATCTGCCGTGGCATCATGGAAGAGCGGGACACGCAGATCGCGCTGTCACCGGGCTTCCGCTGGGGCACGACGCTGCTGCCGGGTCAGGACATCACCATCGACGATCTCTACACCGAAACCTCGATGAGCTATCCGGCCGTCTATCGCAACGAGATGACCGGCGCGCAGATCAAGGAGGTGCTGGAGGATGTGTGCGACAACCTCTTCAACCCCGACCCCTTCCTGCAACAGGGCGGCGACATGGTGCGCGTCGGCGGCATGACCTACAGCTGCACGGTGGGCGAGAAGATCGGCAGCCGCATTTCCGACATGAAGCTGGCGGCCACCGGCGCGGCGATCGAGCCGGACGCGACCTATGTCGTCGGAGGCTGGGCCTCCGTCAACGAGGGCACCGAAGGCCCCGCCATCTATGACCTCATGGAAAGCTATATCTCCGGCAAGGGCACGGTGTCCGTTCCGGATGAGCGGACCGTAAAAGTCATCCTGTAAGCGCAGCCCGCAAGAGGCCCGGCTTTACGCGGGCTGGCTTGCCGTCCTATACATAGAAAAATTCATATGTTAGAATTAATGAAAGAGTCATCTGGAGGACATCATGGCTGAACGGCAGCAGGCACTGTCGCCCTCGCGGCGCGGCTTCCTCACCGGCGGGCTGATGGGCGCCGCCGCTCTTGCGGGCACGGGTCTCGCCCGTGCTTCGGGAGGCGAGGA
Organism: Alphaproteobacteria bacterium; assembly: GCA_036678505.1. Lineage (GTDB taxonomy): Bacteria > Pseudomonadota > Alphaproteobacteria > Rhizobiales > Rhizobiaceae > Mesorhizobium. The sequence continues at coordinate 8,406 of JAZIHP010000072.1, read as the reverse complement.
AGTCATCACCGGGATTCAGGACTGGAACCGCTATCCCGGCGATGGCGTCGATGCGCGCCCCTACGGCCACCCGTCCGAGTTCGAGGCGCATGTCGTGCGCAAGAACGTGCCATGGCTGACGTCCGATTCCATCTCGTCGATCAATTTCACGCCGCTGCATGAGCTCGATGGCATCATCACGCCGAACGGCCTGTGCTTCGAGCGTCACCATGCCGGCATTGCCGAGATCGAGCCCGGCTCGCATCGGCTGATGATCAACGGCCTGGTGGATCGGCAGCTGGTTTTCACCATGGCCGATCTGAAGCGCTTCCCGCGTGAAAACCGGATCTTCTTCCTGGAATGCGCGGCCAATTCCGGCATGGAATGGCGCGGCGCGCAGCTCAATGGCTGCCAGTTCACCCATGGCATGATCCATTGCGTGGCCTATACCGGCGTGCGCCTGAAATATCTGCTTGAGGAAGCCGGCGTGAAGACGGACGGCAAATGGCTTCTGGCCGAGGGTGCGGACGCGTCGGCCATGACCCGCTCGATCCCGATGGAAAAGGCGCTGGACGACTGCATGGTCGCCTTCGCCATGAATGGCGAGGCGTTGCGCCCCGAACAGGGTTACCCGATCCGCCTCGTCGTGCCCGGCTGGGAAGGCAATATGTGGATCAAGTGGCTGCGCCGCCTCGAAGTGGGCGACCAGCCATGGGAGCAGCGCGAGGAGACGTCGAAATACACCGACCTGCTCGCCAACGGCAAGGCGCGCCGCCACACATGGGTGATGGACGTGAAGTCGGTGATCACCAATCCGAGCCCGCAGGCGCCGGTCACCCACGGCAAGGGCGCGATGGTTCTGTCAGGGCTGGCCTGGTCGGGCAACGGTGCGATCAGCCGGGTGGACGTGTCCATCGACGGCGGCCGCAACTGGCACACGGCGCGCATCGACGGGCCGAGCCTGCCGATGGCGCTGCATCGCTTCTACTATGAGTTCGACTGGGACGGCTCGGAGCTGTTCCTGCAATCGCGCGCCATCGACGACAAGGGCTTCATCCAGCCCACCAAGGAGCAGCTGCGCTCGGTGCGCGGCCCGAATTCCATCTATCACAACAACGGCATCCAGACCTGGCATGTCGACGGCGAGGGAGTGGTCGAGAATGTCGAGATTTCCTGAGCTTGTTCTGGCCGCCGCGCTGCTGGTGGCGCCCGCGTCCGTTTCCCTTGCCGCGCAGGATGCGCCGGGTGTCGGAAAATTCGGCATTGGCCGCGAAGCCACGCCGCAAGAGGTGGCGGCATGGGATATCGACGTGCGCCCCGATGGCCTCGGCCTTCCGGAAGGACGCGGCACCGTAGCCGAAGGCATGGCGATCTATGACGAGAACTGCGCCTCCTGCCATGGCGATTTCGGTGAGGCGGTGGACCGCTGGCCGGTTCTGGCCGGCGGGCAAGGCACGCTGGAAAACGAGCGGCCCGAAAAGACCATCGGCTCCTACTGGCCCCATCTGTCGACGGTCTACGATTATGTGCGTCGCGCCATGCCGTTCGGCAATGCGCGCTCCCTGTCCGACGACGATGTCTACGCCCTGACGGCCTATCTGCTCTATCTCAACGATCTCGTCGACGATGAGGATTTCGAGCTGTCGAAGGAAAACTTCACGTCGATCAAATTGCCCAATGCGGATAATTTCATCGAAGACGATCGCGAGAGCGAACCGCATTATGTCGACAAGTCGCAGCCCTGCATGAGCGACTGCAAGCCGGGCAAGGCGGAGATCACCATGCATGCGGCGGTTCTGGATGTGACGCCGGAAAATGCCGATGACGACGCCGCGCAGGGCGGTATCGACTGAGCCGCCGACGCCGCGGAAACTCGGCTGAAAGAGGCAGGAATTCTGGTTCGGCATGCCGGATGGCCGCTTCGGTTCCGTAGTGCTTTTTCTGTCCGCACAGACAGCTCGTCTCAATGGCGCCGCCGGTTTTTGCCGGTGGCGCCGTTTCTTTTTGGCGACGGGGAAACCTTCTCCCGTCTGAAGGTTCCGGACGTCATTGTCGCCGTCGCGGCAAGCCAGCCGGCCTGACGCCGCACCGGAGCGAAGGTTTTTGCTTCCACGTTAAAGCCTGTCGCCCGAAACCGGTTCCCACTTTCGGGCGACAGGCTCTAATGGCGGGAGAGGGCGGTTCGTCTCTCATCGGGCGCACGCCTGGCTCCGATCTTTTTTCATGTTTTGCGGCCGGGAGGTTTCCGCATCTTGTCGTATATTGTGCGATGAGACTGTTTCGGCATTGCCGCCAGCGTCCGCTAAATCGTGCAGGTCGGTGTGTATTTCGTGGAAAATTCGGCCAGGATGAATTTTATGCCGGTTTCCTGCGAGAAGCCTACTTGACTTAACGTTAAACTTAACTCACCTAGATTGCCGGGATGAGAAGCGGACAGGTTGCCGGAACAGGCGAAAAAGCCGTCTGCGTCGCATAACAGCGAAGGGGGAGATATGTCGGCAGGCCTTGCGAACACAGCCGAGCGTCGGTGCCAGTCCGCTGCCGGCGGGACGATGCCCGCGACCCATGCCGCCGCGCCGCCGAAACAGTTTGCTCCGACGAACGGCGCTGCTCCGCGCGATGCCGGCGACGCCGCATATATCGCCTGTCGCCGGGCGCGCGTCGGCAAGGATGCGTTCCATTTCCCTGCCGCCGCCGGGCAGGGTTCGATCTCGCGCGCCCACGCCCACGCCCGCCCCGGCGCCGGCATCGGCCGCCTCGTCGGGGTCTTCGAAAAAATCGCCGGTTCTCTCGCCTGAGGGGCTACGCGAAAGCGTTCCGCGCCGGATGGCGCACGAGACGTTGAGTGACAGATTTCCCATCGGACGCTTCGGCGCGTGATGGGGGAGTGCAGTGTGAAGTGATGGCGTGGGTTGGGTATGGAGGGCCCGCGTCAGCAAGTGTCGGTCCTTCCTACAAAAACGACAATGGAGACTTGAGATGAACAATGGGATGACGCGCCGCGGGTTCATGCGTGCCGGCGCAACTTTCGGTCTGGCTGCGGCTTCGGCCGGTGCGGGCCTTGCCGCCGGCAGCAGCTTCGCTTTCGCGCAGGACGCCGATCTGCTGGCGGAAATCAGGAAGCGCGGTTTCATCCGCGTCGGCACCTTCAGCATTCCGCCGGAAACCTGGATCGACATCGGCACCGGCGAGTGGAAAGGCATCGCGGCCGACTTCACCAAGGCTGTGGCGGAAGAAATCGGCGTTGAGGTCGATCCGGTCGTTCTGGTGCACTCGGCGCTGGCCCCGGCTCTCGATTCCGGCCGTATCGACGTTATTTCCGGCCTTTATCGTACTGCCGAGCGCGAAAAGGTAATGGCATATGCCTCCGCGCCTTACTGGTATGGCATCGACGTGCTGCTCACCCGCTCCGAAGACGGCGTGGCCAGGGTGGAAGACCTCAAGGACAAGGTGATCGGCACCGTGCGCGGCTCCGCCCAGGAAATCGAGGCTGCGGAGTTGCAGAAGCGCTACGGCATTTCCGACATCCGTAAATACGACGCCGCCGATCCGATGCTGATGGACCTCAAGGCGGGCCGTCTCGATGCGGCCGTGTGGTGGGGCTACACCTTCGACTACGCCGCTCAGCAGAACCCGGATTACGACTTCAGGGTCGTGGAATATCTGGCGCCCGAATATCTCGGCAGCGAAACACTGCCCGGCAACTACTACGTCTTCTCCAAAAACGGCACCGCCAGCCTGATCCAGGCCTTCGACGTGGCCACGGACAAGCTCAAGGCCGCAGGCGTCGACAAGCAGATCATGGAAAAATACGGCCTCGGCAACCCGTCTTACCTGACCGGCAAGTTCTGAGCGGTTCAGGCAGAAGTGCCGCGCAACTCTGCATTCTGAATTGCTTTCATCAAAGAGCAGGCGCATTTCGCTCTTCCGGTAAAAGCGGCAATGCCCCGCATCTCATGAACGAGGCCCCCGGCGCGCAGGCGTCGGGGCTTCCGTGCCCCGGATTGGAAATCGATGAGCGACTATCTCCAGCTTGTGCAAACCTATTTTCCCTACGTGGCCAAGGGCGCGTCGATCACGATCCAGCTGACGGTCGTGGCGCTGCTGGGCAGCGTTGCGCTGGGTCTTCTCACGACCTTCGCCAAGCTCGCCAATCTGCGCCTGCTGCGCATCGTCGCCACGATCTATATCGAGCTGATCCGCGCCACCCCGGCATTGCTCCAGCTCTTCATCATCTATTTCGGCCTGACCTCGTTCGGCCTCAGGCTTGATCCGTTCACCGCCGCATCCATCACCCTGTCGCTGGTCGGCGGCGCCTATGCCGCGGAAATCTTCCGCGCCGGCATAGAGGCGGTGGATACGGGGCAGTTCGAGGCTGCCCGCAGCCTTGGCATGTCCACGCCGCTGGCCATGCGCCGCATCATCCTGCCGCAGGCGGCGGTGATCGTGCTGCCGCCCTTCACCAATTTCGTCATTTCCATGATCAAGGACACGTCGCTGGCGCTGACCATTTCGGTTCCGGAAATCATGTACCGGTCCTATGATGCGTCCAGCCAGTCGTATCGCAGCATGGCCATCTATTCCATGGCGGCCGTTCTCTATCTGGCGATCTGCCTTCCCCTGTCCGGGTTTGCGAAGGCTCTTGAAAAGCGCAGGGCTTCCCGATGAGCAAGACCATACTCGAACTTCAGGGGCTTGAGATGGCCTTCGGCCAGCTCAACGTTCTGCGCGGCGTGGACCTGAAGGTCGAAGAGGGCGAGAGCATCGCCATCATCGGGCCGAGCGGCTCGGGCAAGAGCACGCTGCTGCGCTGCCTGAACCGGCTGGAAACCCCGACCGGCGGCAATGTGCTTTTCGAGGGAAACCGCATCGATGCCCGCACCGACATCAACCAGCTGCGCACGCGCATGGGCATGGTGTTCCAGCAGTTCAACCTGTTCCCGCATATGACGGCTTTGGCCAATGTGATGGAAGCGCCGGTTCATGTGCGCGGGATAAAGCGCGATCAGGCCGCGGCCGAAGCGCGCCGGCTACTGGAAAAGGTGGGCATGCTGGAGAAGGCCGGCGCCTTCCCGCGCCAGCTTTCCGGCGGCCAGAAGCAGCGCGTGGCCATTGCGCGCTGCCTTGCCATGCAGCCGCGGCTTCTGCTGCTCGATGAGATCACTTCCGCTCTCGATCCCGAGCTTGTCGGCGAGGTTCTCGACGTGGTGCGCGATCTGGCGCGTCAGGGCATGACCATGCTACTCGTTACCCATGAAATGCGTTTTGCCCGCGAATTCGCGGACAGGGTCGTGTTCATGGATGGCGGGGTCGTGGTCGAGGTCGGGCCACCGGAGGAGATTTTCACCCGGCCGAAGAGCGAGCGGCTCAGGAAGTTCCTGACTGCCGTTCTGGAACAGACCACCTGACCGGCGACGCTTCGGCGCCAATGGCCGACAAGAAGCCCGGAACGGGCGCTGTGGAGAGGATATTTCATGAAATTGTTGCGCTATGGAGAGCCGGGCGCTGAAAAACCTGGCCTGCTCGATGCGGAAGGCGGGATCCGCGACCTGTCGGCACATGTGTCCGATATCGGGGGCGCGGCCCTCGATCCCGCCACGCTGGCGGAGCTGGCCAAGCTGGACCCGCGGACCCTGCCCGCGGTCGGCGGATCGCCGCGCATCGGGCCTTGCGTCGCCAATGTCGGCAAGCTCATCTGCATCGGTCTCAACTATGCCGACCATGCCGCGGAAGCGGGCCTCGCCGTGCCGTCCGAACCGGTCGTGTTCATGAAGGCCTCGTCCGCCATCGTCGGCCCGCACGATGACGTTCTGATCCCGCGCGACTCCGAAAAGACCGACTGGGAGGTCGAGCTCGGCGTCGTCATCGGCCGGAAGGCGAAATACGTCTCCGAGGCCGAGGCGCTGGATTATGTGGCCGGCTACTGCCTCGCGCACGACGTGTCCGAGCGCGCTTTCCAGAACGAGCGCCAGGGTCAGTGGACCAAGGGCAAGAGCTGCGACACCTTTGGGCCGATCGGACCGTGGATGGTGACGAAGGACGAGATCGCCGATCCGCAGCAGCTTGGCATGTGGCTGAAGGTCAATGGCGAGACGATGCAGAACGGCTCGACCAGGACCATGGTCTATCAGGTGGCCTGCCTGGTTTCATATCTGAGCCGGTTCATGAGCCTGATGCCGGGCGACATCATTTCCACCGGCACGCCTCCGGGCGTCGGCATGGGCATGAAGCCGCCGCGTTATCTCAAGGCCGGCGATATCGTCGAACTGGGCATCGAGGGGCTGGGCACGCAGAGGCAGAATGTGAAGGCGGACGCGTAGTCCTGCCTCCGGATTTTCGTATCGGATGATCGGGCCGCCGGATGACGTATGACGTCCGGCGGTTCGCGGCTTTTCCTCAGCGCCGCTGGTAAGCCGGCGCAACGCCCGCACAAAACGCCCGCACAAGCGGAAACGCAACGAAACAAAGACCTGGAGCCGTTCGGCGATCCCGTGAAATCATGAACGGCTCCTGAGAAAACAGCCAGAGATGCATATGTCGGACAAGCCGGTAACGATCAAGGATGTGGCGCGCGAGGCGGGCGTCTCCGCGATGACCGTGTCCAATGTGCTGAACGGTCGCGGGCGCGTGGCGGAGACCACGGCGCAGAAAGTGCGCGATGTCGTCGAGCGGCTGGGCTACCGGCCTTCGGTGGCGGCGCGGCGGCTGCGGCTCTCCCAGCAATGGACGATCGGCATGCTGATCGTCGTGGAGGACCCGGATTTTCTTTCCGATCCCTTCATCACCGCGCAGGTGACGGGCCTGACCAACTATCTCACGGCGCACGCCTACAGCCTGATCCTGCGCGGCATCAAGCCCTCCGACTTCCGCACCTCGGGACTGTTTCAGGACATCGAAGCCGATGGCATGGTGGCCATTCTCTCGGGCGACGAGGTGCAGCGCAAATGGTTCGTGAGCGAGCTGGCCACCCTGCGCGTGCCGTTGGTGCTCCTGCAGGAGCAAAAGCGCCCCGCCCATGAAGACTGCACCATCATCCGGCAGGATGATTTCGATGGCGGCCGCCAGATCGCGCATCATCTCATCGCCAACGGCACCCGCACCTGCTGGATGTTGCTGCCGCAGACCGAATGGCCCGCGATGCGGGCTCGCATGGAAGGCGTTGCCTGCGTGTGGCGGCAGGCCGGCCTGCCGCCGCTTGAAGTGATCCGCTGTGCGGACGAGAGTTTTGATGTCAATTATGCCGAAACGCTCGCCGCCCTGCGCAGCCGCAAGGCGCCTGACGCCATTCTCGGCGGAAACGACCAGATGGCGGTGGGGGCGATGAAGGCCTGCATCGCCCACGGGTTGCGGGTGCCGGAAGATATCCAGATCACCGGCTTCAACGCCTTCGACTTCTGGCGTTATGTCGATCCGGTGCTGACCACCGTGCGCTCCGCCGCCCATGCGCTGGGTGAACGGGCGGCGGCGGAACTGATCGCGCGGCTTCAGGCGGCGACGTTCAGCTCTCACGAGATCGTCCTGCCGGTGAAGCTGGAGCCGGGTGCGTCCACCCGGTCCTGATTTTTTGGCCGGTCCAGACCTTTGGCCGATGAGGCCGCTCACATCGCGCCGTCGGCCCTGATCTGCTTCACCGCCCCTTCGACCGCGTCCAGCGTGGAAGAGACCACCGCTTCATCATGGGCGGCCGACATGAACCATGCGCCGCGTTCGAGCGCCCGCACCCCGCGGTGCAGGAGCGCGGTGGTGAAGGCGACGTAGGCCTGCCGGTTCATGCGCGCCAGATCGCGATAATCCCGCGCCGGCTGTTCGAGGCCGAAGGCGACGTGGAAGACCTGCGGGAAGCCTTCGACCACGGCCCTGACGCCGTGCCGCGCGAAAATCTCGCGCATGCCGTTCATCAGCCTTGTGCCATTGACGGCGATTTCTCCATAAAGCGACGGCTTCAGCGCTTGCAGGGTTGCAACGGTGGCCGCCATGGCGATGGGCTGTGCGTTGTAGGTGCCGCCATGCACGACGCTGCCGCTCACGAACATGTCCAGAAGGTCGGCCCGGCCGGCGATGGCGGCGACGGGAAAGCCGTTGGCGATCGCCTTGCCGAAGGTTGAAAGATCGGGCGTGACGCCGAACAGTTCCTGTGCGCCGCCGGGGGCGAGGCGGAAGCCGGTGATGACCTCATCGAAGATGAGGATCGCGCCGTGGCGGGTGCAGGCTTCGCGAACGCCTTCCAGATAGCCGGGAAGCGGGTGGACAGCGCCCGCATTGCACATGGCGGCTTCCATGATGACAGCGGCAATGTCGCCCCGCGCAAGACGGGCTTCCAGCAGCTCCAGGTCGTTCCATGGCAACACGACCAGCGTGTCGGCGGTGTCGGCGAGTTGCCCCTTGCTGCCCGCGACCGCCTTCGGCGCTTCGCGCGGGCCGGCCGCA
>JAZIHP010000071.1:0-20656 GCA_036678505.1 Alphaproteobacteria bacterium | reverse complement strand
GGGCAGGGGAGAAGGGCAGGGGGACAATGGGCGCGCCGTCTGGCCGGTGGCTGGAATGGTCGCGACCGGCGTTGCTGCGACCATATCGCACATTTGTTGCCGGGGGAGTTTGCGTAAAAAGATTATTCAAGATACCTCTTTTAGAGGGAGCTCGAATTTCGTGCAGGAGCGCCCGATGCCATTCGTTTCCGATTTGCCTCCGGCTGTTCATGCCGGGTCCGTTTTCGTCCGGGACTTCCGTTTTGCAAGGGTGCTGCCATGCGCCTGACGCTGCACACAGACTATGCGCTGCGCACGCTGATCTACGCCGCGACGCGGCCGGACAGAGCCTGCACGATGAGCGATGTGGCCGAGGCTTACGGACTGTCGCGCAACCATTTGCTGAAAGTGGCGCAGACGCTGCGCGAGCATGGCTTCATCGCAACGGTGCGTGGGCGTTCCGGCGGCATAAGGCTGGAGCGGGAGCCCGAAAGCATCGGCATCGGCGCGCTGGTGCGCGCGATCGAGGAGGATCTCTCGCTTGTCGAATGCATGCAGAAGCGCGGCGGACGCTGCGTGATCTCGCCCTGCTGCGAGCTCAGGAACATGTTTTCCGAAGCGCTCGGCGCCTGGCTGGCCGTGCTCGACAAATACACGCTCGCCGACATCGTGCGTGACAAGGCGCCGCTCGGCATCCTGCTCGGCATAGAAGACTTGGCTGCGTAAAAGACTTGGCTGCATAAAAGACTTGGCGGCATAGAAGGCAAACAAGCGAGGGGAAGCCACATGGTTTCAGGATTGACGCTCTCCGAACGCCAGCTCTCTCTGGCCGTGCTCACCGGCCTGGCGCTGTGCGGGCTTGCCATGGCGGCCGCCGGCCGGGCCGATGCGCTGGGCATCCACGGCTTCATCGTGCTCGCCTTCAGCCTCGGCCTGATCTTCCTGGTGATCTCGCGCTACAACGATCCCGAGCCGCCGCCCGAGCGGCTGTCGCGCTACTACGACGACCCGACGAAGGCCGGCATCGTGTTCACCATGATCTGGGCCGTGGTCGGCATGTTCTTCGGCGTGTGGGTGGCCGCGCTGCTGGCGTGGCCGGATCTCACCTTCGACGCCGGCTGGGCAAGCTTCGGCCGCCTGCGGCCGGTGCATACTTCCGGCGTGATCTTCGGTTTCGGCGGCAACGCCCTGATCGCCACCTCTTTCCACGTTCTCCAGCGCACCTCGCGGGCGCGCCTGCCCGACCAGTTCAGCCCGTGGTTCGTGCTCATCGGCTACAACCTGTTCTGCGTGCTGGCCGCCAGCGGCTATCTGATGGGGCTCACCCAGTCGAAGGAATATGCCGAGCCCGAATGGTATGCCGACATCTGGCTGGTGATCGTGTGGGTGGTCTATTTCCTCATCTACATCCGCACGCTCCAGCGCCGCAAGGAACCGCACATCTACGTCGCCAACTGGTATTACATGGCCTTCATCCTGGTCGTGGCGGTGCTGCACATCGTCAACAACCTGGCCGTTCCGGTCTCCTTCGCCCACGCCAAGAGCTACTCGCTGTTCTCCGGCGTGCAGGACGCGATGACGCAATGGTGGTACGGCCACAACGCCGTGGCGTTCTTCCTCACCTCCGGCTTCCTCGGCATGATGTATTACTATCTGCCCAAGCGCGCCGGGCGGCCGATCTTCTCCTACCGGCTCTCCATCATCAGCTTCTGGGGCATCACCTTCATGTATATGTGGGCGGGCTCGCACCACCTGCACTATACGGCGCTGCCGCAATGGGTGCAGACGCTGGGCATGACCTTCTCGCTGGTGCTGCTGGTACCCTCCTGGGCCTCGGCCGGCAACGCGCTGGCGACGCTGAACGGCGCATGGGACAAGGTGCGCACCGACGCCACGCTGCGCTTCATGATGGTGGCTGCGGTATTTTACGGACTTTCCACCTTCGAGGGCTCGTTCATGGCCATCCGCGCCGTCAACTCTTTGTCGCACTACACCGACTGGACCGTCGGCCACGTCCATGCCGGGGCGCTCGGCTGGGTGGCGATGATCACCTTCGGCTCGCTCTACGCGCTGGTGCCGTGGATGTGGAAGCAGGAGCGCATGTATTCGCCGAAACTGGTGGAGGTCCATTTCTGGCTCGCGCTCACCGGCACCGTCATCTACGTCTTCGCCATGTGGAACTCGGGCATCATCCAGGGCCTGATGTGGCGCACCTACAACGACAGCGGCACGCTGGCCTATTCCTTCATCGACAGCCTCGTGGCCATGCATCCCTACTACATCGCGCGCACCGTCGGCGGCCTGTTCTTCCTCGCCGGCGCCGTCGTGGCGTCGTGGAACGTGTGGATGACGATCCGCATGGCCCGCATCGGCCAGCATCGGGAGAGCGGCGCGGACGTGCCGCTTTTCGGCAAGGCCGACGCCGTGCAGGCGGGAGAATAGCGATGAAGGAATTCTTCCACCGCAAGATCGAACGCAACGCCATCGGCTTCGTCCTGGCGATCGTCGGCGTCGCCTCCATCGGCGGCATCGTGGAAATCGCGCCGCTGTTCACCATCAGCGAGACGGTCGAGGAAGCGCCCGACATGCGCCTCTACACGCCGCTCGAACTGGCCGGCCGCAACATCTACATCCGCGAGGGATGCTATGCCTGCCATTCGCAGATGATCCGCACGCTGCGCGACGAGGTCGAGCGCTACGGGCCGTTCTCGCTGGCGGTGGAATCGCAATACGACCATCCCATGCTGTGGGGCTCGAAGCGCACGGGCCCCGATCTCGCCCGCCTCGGCGACAAATATTCCGATGCCTGGCATGTCGCCCACCTCATCAACCCGCGCGACGTGGTGCCGGAATCGGTGATGCCGAAATATGGCTGGCTGATGCGCAACGCGTTGAAATACGACGATCTCGGCCTGCATCTGGCGGCCCAGCGCAAGGTCGGCGTGCCCTATACGGACGAGATGATCGCCAATGCGCAATGGGATGCCTACGGGCAGGCCAACCCCGACAGCAGCTATGCGCAGGGCGTGGCCGAGCGCTATGGCGAGGCCACCAACATCAGGGTGTTCGACGGCGAGCCCGCCCGCATCACCGAGATGGACGCGCTGGTCGCCTATCTCCAGATCCTGGGCCGGCTGACGGACGCCGCGCACCAGAGCGCGGCTGCTGAGGAGTGAGGCCATGGATCACGAAACGCTTGTCGCCTTTTCCAAGAGCTGGGGGCTCTTCTATCTGATCATCTTCGCCATCGGGGTGCTGATCTACGTGTTCTGGCCTTCCAACAGGAAGCGGTTCGATCGCGCCGGGAAGAGCATCCTCGACGATGACGACAAGCCGGAGAAATAGGGCATGGCAACCGAACGACACGATCCCGTCACCGGGCGGCCGACCACCGGGCATGAATGGAACGGCATCGAGGAACTGGAAACGCCGGTCCCGCGCGTGGTGTTCTTCTTCCTGATCGCCGGGACGCTGTTTGCGATCGGCTACTGGCTGCTGATGCCGGCCTGGCCGCTGGGATGGACCTATACCAGGGGCCTGCTCGGCATCGACCAGCGCAATGTCGTGACGCGGCAGGTGGCGGAAGCGGCTGTTGCACGCACCGTCTGGACCGACCGGATCGCGACGGAGGACTTTGCCGCCATTGCCGCCGATGAGGACCTGATGCGCCATGTCCGCGATACCGGCCGCACGCTGTTCGTCGACAATTGCGCCGTCTGCCACGGCGTGCGCGGCACCGGCGGTCCGGGCTTCCCCAATCTGGCGGCGGGCGCATGGCTGTGGGGCGGCGATCCCGAAACCATCGCCGAAACCGTCGGCGTCGGCATCAATTCCACCAATGAGGACACCCGCATTTCGCAGATGATGGCTTTCGGCCGCGACGGCGTGCTCGAAATCGACGACATCAGGTCGGTGGCGGCCTATGTACGCTCGCTGTCCGGCCAGAAGCTCGGCGAAGCCGATCAGGCCCGGCGGCCGGCCGGACAGGAGCTGTTCGCGGCGAATTGCGCCGCCTGCCATGGCGAGGACGGCAAGGGCATGGTCGAAGCCGGCGCGCCCGACCTGACCGACGACAACTGGATTTATGGCGGCGACGCGCAAAGCGTGTTCACGACCATCTATTCGGGCCGGCAGGGGCATATGCCGCACTGGCGGAACCGCCTCTCGCCCACCGACATCAGGATCCTCGCCCTTTATGTCGGCACGCTCGCAACGGATGGCGGCACGCAATGAGCGCCGCAAGTCGTGAAACGCGCGCCAGCCGGCTCAACTGGCGCCTCGTCTCGGCGCTGATCGTCGCCGGCGGCGTCCTGCTGTTTTCCGGCGCCAATGCCCATCTCGTCTATGTCGCGCTCGGCTCGCAGCCCGATTGCGTGCCGCATGAAAAGACGGCCGATGGCGCGGGGACCTACCGCGCCGCCAGGCCGGCCTGCTGAGGAGGAAGTTCATGGCACGCACCGAAAGCACGTCTCTTCCGCTGGCCGAGCAGCGCCGGCGCAATCTGCCGGCAAGCGCCGCCTTCGGCTGGCTGGCGGCCGGCTGGCGCGACCTGTGGCGCAACCCCCTGCCCAGCCTCGCCTATGGGCTGGTGGTGTTCGTCCTGTCGCTGGCGGTGGTGACATGCCTGTTCAGGCTGAAGCTCGACTACATATTGTTCCCGGCGCTGGCCGGCTTCATGGTCGTCGGGCCGCTCGTCGCCATCGGCCTCTACCAGAAAAGCCGCGATCTGGAGGAAGGCACGCCGGTGAGCCTTGCCCGCATGATCTTCGTCAGGGCGGAATCGGGCGCGCAGGTGTGGTTCACCGGCGCCATCCTGTGCCTTTTGATGCTGGTATGGATGCGCGCCGCCGTCATCATCTATGCGCTGTTCTTCGGCCTGCGGCCTTTCCCCGGCATCGCTCACGTCGCCGCCATGCTCCTCACCGAGCCGGAAGGGTGGGGCATGCTGGCGGTCGGCATCGTGGTGGGGGGCCTGTTCGCCGCCTTCTCCTTCGCTATCAGCACTTTCTCCATACCCATGCTTCTGGCCGAGAAGGTCGACGCTTTCACCGCCATGGGCACGTCGATCTCCATGGTGTTCAGAAACCTGCCGGTCATGCTGGCGTGGGGCGCCATCGTGCTTGCGCTGTTCGTGTTCGCCATCGCCACCGCTCTCATCGGCCTGATCGTCATCTTCCCCCTGCTCGGCCATGCCACCTGGCACAGCTACAGGGCGATCAGGTGAGGTGCCTTCCACCCGCGAGCCCGGCGCTTTCGCGGGTTGCGGCCTGATGAGCGGCAGCCTCGCCTATCTGGTGCCGCTGGCGCTGGCGCTGGGTGTGGTGGCGCTCGGCGCTTTCCTATGGTCGCTCGGAAGCGGCCAGTATGACGATCTCGATGGAGCGGCCGAGCGCATCTTCATCGACGATGAAGACGACCGGATCGCCGGTGCGGACGAGCGCTCCACCAACGCTCCCGGCGAAACGGCCCGCGACCGGCCCGGATGAACAGCTGACGGCGGCGGGCGTGATGCGCCGCCGCCTGCCTGCGGGCGGGCCTTTTCACCAGATATTTCTGCGGATGGTAATTGTTTGTGTTTGCGCAAAGTGCGCCCGGGGCCGGGCGGCTAGGGATTCCATCTGACATAGCGACAGAGGAGTTGTTCCGATGAACCGTGCAGACAGAACCGGCCGGCCCGTGGCTGCCGGGCAAGACACGGCCGGCAGGCATCCCGTGCGCTGGCTTGCGGCGCTGGCCGGTGCGTTCATGCTGGCGCTGTCTCCGGCCATGGGTCAGGGGCACGACCATGGCGCTGCGCCCGAACCGGCGCAGGCGGGCTCCACGCAACCGGCGGCGCCCGCCCCCGATGCCGGCAATGCGGGAGCCGCGCCTGCCGTCAGCTATCACAATGCCACCATCTTCACCCTGAAGACGGGCATCGCAGGCGGGCGGATGGTCTATCTCGGGGTCGGCGGCGAGATCGACGGCCAGACCAATCCGACGCTGATGGTGCATGAGGGCGAACTCGTACAGATCAACCTCATCAACGGCGAGGGCGCCGAGCATGATGTGGTGATCGACCAGTATCCGGCCCGCTCCTCCATCGTCGTGGGCATCAACGCGTCTTCGACCTTCTCCTTCATTGCGAACAAGGTCGGTGAATTTTACTATTTCTGTTCGATCGCAGGTCATCGCGAAGCCGGCATGGAGGGGCTGATCCGGGTCATGCCCGGGGCGCGTGAGTCCATGGACACGGACGCGGCGGACATCGTGCATGATCCGGCGGATCTGCCCGGCCCCATCGGCCAGCGCCCGCCTCAGGTGGTCAAGGTCGAGATGGAGACGGTGGAGCTGAAGGGCAGGCTCGATGACGGCACGACCTATGTCTACTGGACCTTCAACCGAAAGGTCCCGGGGCCGTTCATCCGGGTGCGCGCGGGCGATACCGTGGAGGTTCATCTCAAGAACGCTTCCGACAGCGTCATGCCCCATTCGGTCGATTTCCATGCCGCGACAGGACCGGGCGGCGGGGCCGACTTCACCCAGATCGCGCCGGGCGAGGAAGCGGTGGTGACGTTCCAGGCGCTCAAGCCGGGGATTTTTGTCTATCATTGCGCCACGCCGAGCGTCGCTCATCACATCACGAGCGGCATGTACGGCCTTATCCTGGTGGAACCGGAAGGCGGATTGCCCCAGGTCGATCGCGAATTCTACGTGATGCAGGGCGAGCTCTACACCGTCGAGCCGTTCGGCACGCAGGGCGAGATGGAGATGGACTATGACAAGCTGATCTC
Organism: Alphaproteobacteria bacterium; assembly: GCA_036678505.1. GTDB lineage: Bacteria > Pseudomonadota > Alphaproteobacteria > Rhizobiales > Rhizobiaceae > Mesorhizobium. The sequence continues at coordinate 13,904 of JAZIHP010000071.1, read as the reverse complement.
CGAGCGCGCGGAATATTTCCTGTTCAACGGCTCGGTCGGCGCCCTGACCGCATCGCATCCGCTCTATGCCTCGGCCGGCGAGACGGTGCGCATCTTCTTCGGCGTGGGCGGGCCGAACTACACCTCGTCCTTCCACGTCATCGGCGAGATATTCGATCATGTCTACACGCTGGGCAGCGTCACCTCGCCGCCCGTCACCGGGGTCCAGACGGTGACGGTGCCGCCCGGCGGCGCGACCATCGTCGATTTCAGGATCGACCGTGGCGGGCACTATGTGCTGGTCGACCATGCGCTGTCGCGCGCCGAGCGTGGTCTGGCCGGATACCTGATCGTGGACGGGCCGACGGATGACGAGATCATGCATTCCGGCCCGGCCGGAAGCCTCGGCAAATAAGTCCGGGGCGGGAATGGGCGCGTCCACGGCCCGCCCGTTTCCCGTTCCATAGATTTCCTCGACTGGAAGGGCCAGCGTGGCGCCATGCCGACCAGCAGTCAGTATCGGGACGACATGAACATGGATGAGATCATGCGGCGGTGGCCGGCGGCCATTCGCGTCGTGCTCGACCATGGCCTGATGTGCGTTGGCTGCCCGATCGCACCTTTCCACACCGTGGAGGACGCGATACGCGCCCACCGGATCGACGGCGGCGATTTCCGTGACGCCCTGATGAAAGTCATCCGCGGGGAGCAGGACTGAAAACGTTCAGGTCCTGCCCGGCCCGCCTTCGGCGAGCACGAACAATCCATGCGGATCGGTTAGGCACACCTGCATCCGGCCGCCGCTGACCAGGCCCCTTTCTTCCCATGCGGTCAGCAGCCTGCTCACCGTATGAAGCGTGGTGCCGGTCATCTCGGCGATATCCTGCCGCGAGAGCGGAAAGTCGATCAGAACGCCCTTGTCCGTTTTACGCCCCGATTGATGGGCCAGCCGCAGCAGCGCATGCGCAACGCGACGCTCTACCTGCTCGGTGGCCATTTCGATGACCTGCGCCTGCATGTCGCTGAGGCGCGCGCCGACGGTTTTGTACGTGGTCGTGCCGAAGGCGGGAAAAGCCGCGGCGAATTGCGACCACAGCCTGCCCGGCCAGCACAGCAGCACACAATCGACGACGGCTATCGCGGTGGCGGGGTAGGTTGCGCGGCCGAGGGCCTGCGCAATACCCAGAAGTTCGCCCGGAACGATGTAGCGCAGGATGACCTGCTGCCCGTCGACCGTGGATTTCACCACGCGTACTTTTCCGTCCAGCAGCACGAAGAAGGAATGCGCCTCGCCATCCTGCTCGAAAATCGCAGTGTCCTTCTCCATCCGCAGGGGCCGCGCGCTTTGAAGGACAGTGTCCAGATCGGCAGCGTCCAGACCTTCGAATGGAGGCAGGCCTGAAATCAGAGTACGGTCAAGTCTGCTCACATCCAGCGGTCCCTTGGCTTGCCCGCGCATGGGCGATACATCCATAACGACTTTCACATGAAGCCGGTGTGTCCGGCAAGATTGCCGGCCATGCCGGAGGCTTCGGTCTTTCCTGTTCTGTTTGCGTTTCTGCAAAGTCGCATGCAGTGCGTGCGCCTAGAAACGGCCCGACGTCAAGCGTTGAAAACAGGACGAAAGGCAAGGAAAATGAAGCGGACGCTAATGATCGCGGCGGTGATTGCAGGCTCGTTGCTGGGTGGCGGCGCGCAGGCGGCGGACCATCAGGTGCAGATGCTCAACAAGGGCGAAAAGGGATCGATGGTCTTTCAGCCTGACTTTGTCGTGGCCGCACCCGGCGACACGGTCACCTTCGTGCCCGGCGACAAGTCGCACGATGCGGAAAGCATCAAGGGCATGATCCCGGAAGGAGCGACGCCTTTCAAGGGAAAGGTGAATGAACAGATCACCGTCCAGTTCGACAAGGAGGGCGTCTACGGCGTCAAATGCGCGCCGCATTACGGCATGGGCATGGTTGCGCTGATCGTTGTCGGCAAACCGGCCAATCTGGAAGAGGCCAGGGCCATCAAGCACCCCGGCAAAGCCAAGAAAGTATTTGACGAACTTCTGGAACAGGCTGCGGCGGACTGACCGTCCGATGAAGCCGGCCGGCCTGCCGAAGGCCGGCTGCGGCACGCAAAAGTGGATGTAGCCGCTGGTGGAAAAAAGAGCGTCGCAGCTTCGCGGACTTTTCCCCGGCGGCGTCTTTCAAGAACGCGCGAGCCTGACGCCTGCGTTGTGGTGATCGTCCCGCAAGGCTCAAACAATGGCGGCCTGCGGGCCGCGCAGCGACAGGATATCGGATACGATCTGGGATGGTCGGCGGCTGGCATCGAGGCGGTGCCAGGTGACATTGCCGGCATTCCGTTTCAACTGGCGGGAAAGAATGTCGACGGTCGCGTCCGAGGGGCCGCCGCGCCGCCGATCGACGCGATGCCACATCACCTCGGCGGATACGTCCAGCCAAACGCCCAGAAAAGGCGTCCGCGCCTCGATGGCAACCTTTTCAATACGCGCTCGGTCGGCCGGACGATCAAAGACGGCATCTGCGACAACCGTGCCGCCCTCGGCAAGGATGAGCCCCGCGCGCCACGCCATCTCCCGGTAAACCTGCTCCGAAACCTGTGCCCTGTAGGCTTTGTCCGGCAGACGTGTTTCGGCCGGTATGCCATGCAGTGCCTTGCGGATGCGATCGCTCTCGACAATGCGCGCGCCCGGCGGCGCTCCGACATGGGCAGCGAGTGCCTCCGCCACGGTCGTCTTGCCCGACCCGCTCAAACCGCCGAGAACGACGAGATGTGGAGGGCGCTCTTTCAGAAGATCCCCTGCAAGGGTGAAATATGCGCGGGCCTCGGCGCGCAGGGATCCCGACGCATCCGCCGTTTCCTCGATTCGCGTCGCGGTGACATGGGCGCGCACGGCCGCCCTGACGGCCATCAGAAAGGGAAGAAGGGCGAAGCCATCCTCGTTGTCGGTCTCATCGAGATAACGATTGATCGCCAGGTTGGCCAAATCGGGGAAACCGCGATGCCACAGGTCCATCAGCAGGAAGGCCAGATCGTAGAGCACGTCGACCGTCGCGATCTGCTCGCTGAACTCGATGCAGTCGAACAGGCACGGCTGACCGTCGAGCAGGCAGATGTTGCGCAGATGCAGGTCGCCGTGGCAGCGCCGTACCTTGCCGGCCAGCCCGCGCTCATTCAGGGTTTCGGCATGCCGCAACAACGCAGCCCTGAATGCCGCGTCGAGAGCCTCCACCTCCCGCTCATCGAAGACGCTGCTGGTGGCGAAGCCGGCCTTGTTGATATCAAGCACGCTCAGGAGGTTCGCTGCCCCACCGCCCGAATGCACGACCGGCGACCGGGCGTGGAAGCGTGCTATCATGCGCGCCGTGCTCGTCATCAGGTCGGGCGTGAGCATACCTGCCTCGGCGATACGGTCAAACAGGAGGGATTGATCGAAGCGCTTCATTTCCACGACCGCGTCGATCAGCTCGCCAGTGCCGTCGAACTCGGGCCGACCATCCTCCTTGCGCGTGATCCGCCTCACGCCGAGGTAGAGACCCGGCGCCGTCGCCTCGTTGAGCTCGACCTCCTTGCGGCACGCGGCGAGGCGCAGTTTGGCCGTCGAGAAGTCGACATAAGGCAGCTTCACGGCTCGCTTCATCTTGAAGGCGCGATCACCGGCAAGGAAAATCCTGGAGATATGCGTCTCGATGACTTCAACCGGAGCCGCAACTCCCAGCCCGGCGGCATCGGACAGCAGGGCGACGGCATCTTTCTGGTCAGATAACATCGACGGCACGACTCCGGCTGTTTGGCCCCCCGCGCTTGCGCTCCCGGTCATGGAGCGGCTGGACACGCCGCGCTCGACAGACCGCGGCGTCACATGTCAAGCCGAGGGGCGCCGATGCACATAATGTCGGCCCCCTATTAAAGCATGTCGCCTGAGAAGCGGGAACCGGTGTCATGACGGAATGCGTAAAAAACAGGAATTTGAAGTGTTAAGGAGCCAATCTGAAAGATCGCGGCGCGCTTTAAATCTGCCCGAACAGCCTGTTCGCCTGCCTCAACCGGACCCGGCCGAACGCGTTGCGGATGGAACGTGCATTGGCGAAGTGAAGCCGCAAATTTCGCAACCGAATGCAGTCGGCCATGGCGCGTGTTGTCTCGTTGTCGAGATGATGCGTTTGATGCGCCTGCTAAACTTTAGGGTTGTGGAGCGGATGCAGATTTTGACGACCACCTTGGGGGTGGTCTGATGGCCGGAGCCGATCGCGTCATAATCACAAGGGTTATCAAAATCGCCTAGTCATCGCATGCGGTGAAGGCTGTAGCCGTGCTTCCAGGTTTCGAGCCGCTTGAGTGTTTCGGCTTTATCATGCCCGCATAACCGGTAGCAACGGCGCGCGCGGCGGCGTCCTTGGCGCACCGCGTCGCCGAAGGGGTTTTTTTAAGGGGACGACGCCTTGCCGTGTCCGGAAGGGGAGACACCGGCAAGGCGATCATCAAATCACGAGGGCATATGCTGATCCGGCGCGTCTCGCAGCCGCCAGGATGCTTCATGCAAGAGCATCCTTTTCCTTTCATTATATTTGTTGGAATATACCGAATCATGAACGCCCCTCGATTTTCGTCGATCAGCGACGGGCGGGCCGCATGCCTGGAGGCGAACCGACGATGACATCTTTCAGCTTTGGCCTGTCCGGCTGCGGCGGCGGGCTGGAGTCCGGCCGGGACAGGAACCTGCTCGCGCTGGCCGAACGCGCCGAGGCTCTCGGATTCCAGTCGATCTGGATCAACGAGGAGCATTTTCAGGGCGGGACGAACCCGCGCGAAGGCCGCACCTGCCTGTCTCCCCAGATTCTCGCGGCGGCCATGGTCGCGCGCACCCGCTCGATCCGCATCGGCTTCTCGGTGCTGGTCCTGCCCCTGCACCAGCCGTTGCGGCTGGCCGAAGAAATCGCGACGCTGGATGTGCTGTCGGGCGGGCGCATCGATCTGGGCGTCTCGCGTGGCGCGAATCCGAAATATGCGGCCGCCTTCGGCTTTTCGCCCGAGGAGACTCCAGGCCGCTTCGACACCTGCCTCGACACCATGTTGCAGGCGTGGCGCGATCCCGAAATCACCATCGGGGGCGAGACCTATGCGGTCGCGCCGAAGCCGGTTCAATCGCCGCATCCTCCCATCTACATGGGCACTTACACCCCCGCGACCGCCGCCTGGTCCGCGCGGCGGGGCTATCGGCTGATCTGCCACGGCATCAGCAGCATGGCGACCCTGCGTCCGGTGATCCTCGCCTATGCCGGGGCGGGCGGCGATGTTTCCACGCTGCCGCTTGGCCGGTTCATCTATGTCGGCGACAGCGACGAGGCGGCGCGCAGGGAGATCTGGCCGATCATCCTGGACCTGACCAGGCGCCTGCGCGACAACGGGCTGCATCGCCGACCCAACATCATCACCCTGAACGAGCTGGACCCGGAGGTGTTTCTGGACACCATGGTCATCTGGGGCAGCCCCGACACCTGCGCCGCCAGAATCGCCACCATCTGCGACGAATTCGGCATCCGCCATGTCAACGCCCTCAGCGCGTTCTTCGGTCATCTGCCCGAACCGCTCCTGCTGCGGTCGCTGGAACTCATGGCGACAGAGGTGAGGCCGCGCCTGAACGCGCGCTACGCAGGCAGGATTTGAGCCGTCACGGCCATCATGCGGATTGACAGACGGCCGCTTCCGGATAACGTTGTATTTAATTGAATATAACGAATCAGGAGCGTGGCATGGTCACCCTCATCAAGCGCTGCAAGCGTCACGCGATCCGGCTGGGCGAAAACGCCGGCGCTCTGGCGGCCGGTTTCACCGCGGCCTTTCCCGAGGCGCGTTTCGACGCGGAGGCGCGGGAATGGATCATTCCCTGGGAAAAGGGCTTCTACGCGCAGTCCAACGCGGTTCTGGAAGAGTTCTTCATCGCGAAGGGCGAGACGCTCGACCGCGTCGACGAATGCTGACCGCCGCGACGGGTTCGGCGCGGGCCTTGCCGCGCATGGCGCGTTTCGCCGCGGTCATGGCGGTGCTGGCCGCCGTGCTGGCCGTTTTGGCGGTGCTCTCGGTCGGCCTGGGGCGCGTCGAGGTGCCGATCAGGGCGGTGGTGGCCATTCTGGCCGCGCGCCTCACCGGCGCGGCGGTGGACTGGCCCGCGGCTTTCGAGCAGATCGTGCTGAACGTCCGCCTTCCCCGCATCGTGGCGGCGATCATGGTCGGGGGCGCGCTGGCGGCCGCGGGGGCCGCCTATCAGAACCTGTTTCGCAACCCGATCGTGTCCCCCGACATTCTGGGCGTTTCAGCGGGCGCGGGGTTTGGCGCCTCGCTGGCGGTGATGCTGAACCTCGGCAGCACCGGCATCCAGGCGGCGGCGTTTACCGGCGGGCTGACGGCGGTGGTGCTGGTCTTTGCCATCGGTCAGGCCATCGACCGTCATTCCCTGATCGTCCTCGTGCTGGTCGGGGTGGTGATCGCCGCGTTCTTCCAGGCCATGATCTCGGTATTGAAGATCCTCGCCGATCCGATCGACGTCCTGCCGGTGATCACCTTCTGGCTGCTGGGCGGGCTGAACAGGATCACGCCGGCCGATCTGCCGGTGGCGGGAGCGGCGATAGGGTTGTCGCTGGCGGTGCTGTTCGCCCTGCGCTGGCAGATCAACGTGATGAGCGTGGGCGCCGACGAGGCGCGCACGCTGGGCATCAACGTGGCGGTCACGCGGCTGGCGCTGGTGGTCATGGCCACGCTGATGACGGCGGCGGCCGTCAGCATCGCGGGTATCGTCGGCTGGGTCGGGCTGGTCGTGCCGCATATGGCGCGGATGCTGGTCGGGCCGGGCTTCCAGCGGGTCCTGCCGGTTTCGGTGCTGTGCGGCGCGGTGCTGCTGCTGGCGGTCGACGATGTCGCGCGGGCCGCAAGCGCGATGGAGATGCCCCTCGGCATCGTCACAAGCGTCGTCGGCGCTCCGCTGTTCCTGGTGCTGCTCCTGCGAGCCAGAGCGGCATGGGCATGATGCTTCAGGTGCGCGACCTCTGCTTTTCCCATGGTTCAGGGGCACGCGGTCTCGACCGGATTTCGTTCGGGGCCGCTTCCGGCGACATATTGTGCATCCTCGGCCCGAACGGATCGGGCAAGACGACATTGCTGCGCTGCCTGATCGGCAGCCTGCCCATCGCCTCCGGCAAGGTCACGCTGGCCGGCAGCGACGCAAGCTCGCTGAGACCTCGCCAGCTTGCCCGCCGGTTGGCCTATGTGCCGCAAAGCGCGCAAAGCGTGTTTGGCCATCAGGTGCTGGACATCGTGACGATGGGCCGCTCGGTGCATCTGCCGCGCCTGCGCACGCCGGGACGGCGGGATGTCGAAATCGCGCAAAACGCGCTGGAGCAGGTTGGCATCGCCCATCTGGCCGCGCGCGCTTTCAGCACGATCAGCGGCGGCGAAAAGCAATTGTGCCTGCTGGCCCGCGCCGTCGCGCAGGACCCCGCGGTGCTGATCCTCGACGAGCCGGCGGCCAGCCTCGATTTCGCCAACCAGGCCCGCATCCTGACCATCCTGGCAGGGCTTGCCGCCGGCGGGCTCGCCATCGTGATGACGACGCACCATCCCGACCACGCCCAGCAGATCGGCAGCGCCATCCTCGCCTTGCGCGAAGGCCGGGTGGCGGCCTGCGGCCCTGCCGCGGCGATGCTGGACGAGGATTTCCTGACCGGGCTCTACGGCACGCCGATCCGCGTCATTCGCGGCCCCGGCGGGCTTGCCGCCTGCCGCCCCTGCCTTTCCCTCACATCCCATGGAGACACCTGATGTTCAGACCCGCCCTGCCGCTCCTTTCGGGCGCCTTTGCGATCGTGCTCGCGGCCGCCGCCCATGCCCGCGACATCACCGACATGACGGGGCGCACCGTCACCGTGCCGGACAGGATCGAAACCGCGATCACGCTCGGCTCCGTGCCTGTCATCAACAGCTTCGTCGAGGCATCCGGCAACGGCGGCAAGATCGTCAGCGGCCTGCCCGAACGCTTCGCCAGGTCCGGGCGGTGGGCGCTTCAATATGTCTTTGCCCCGCGGATCGAGGGCGCCCCCGACCTGCAGGACAATGAATATGCGCCGGTGATCGAAAAGATCCTCATGCTGCATCCCGACGTCGCGCTGACCTTCGATCAGGCCAGCGCCGACATCCTGACCGCCAACGGCGTTCCCACCGTCATGCTCACCGTGCGTACCGCCGGGCAGGCGAAGGACGCCGTGGCCCTGCTGGCCGATCTCTTCGGCACGCCGCAGGCCGGCCCGCGCTATGCCGGGTTCTTCGACGAGACCCTTGCCGGCGTCGCCGCGAAGCTGGCCTCCGTTCCCGAGGACGCCCGTCCGCGCGTGCTCTACATCAACCCCGGAAACATGTCCCAGCCGCACCTGATCGCCGAGTGGTGGATGAAGGCGGGCGGCGCGCGCAGCGTGACCGACGACGGCCGCACCGCCGAGACGCTGTCCCTGACCGCCGAGATGGTGGTGGGCGCGGACCCCGACGTCATCATCGTCGCCGATCCCAAGGATGTCGCCGCGCTGAAGGCGGACGCGAACCTGTCGCAACTGCGCGCGGTGAAGGAAGACCGCATCCTCGTGACCCCCGTCGGCGCGCATATCTGGGGCAACCGCACTTCGGAACAGCCGCTTTCCGTGCTGTGGGTGGCGACGAAGCTCTATCCCGGCCTGTTTTCCGAAGACGACCTGCGCGCGACGGTTCACGGCTTCTACCGGGATTTCTTCGGCGTCGACCTGACCGGCGACCAGATCCGCTCCATCCTCGATGCCCGCGCCAAAGGCTGACGGACCCGGACCGCGAAGGACAGCACCATGACCGCCGCCATCCTGCGGGAAACCCTGGACATCCTGCGCGCCGAGCTGGGTTCCGACATCGAGGCATTCCGGATCGAGCGCGCGGTCGTGGGGCTGTTCTTCACCGGCGTGAAGCTGACCACCGGGCAGGCCGGCTCCTGCGCCACGCCGATCAAGGAGATTCCCGAGGCGGTGTGCTGCCCGAGTTCGGCGATGTCGATGCCCTTTCCGGGCAGGCTGCGGGGCCGGCCGGCGCTGCGCGCCGCCGAAGAGGCCGTCAGCCAGACCGGCATCCGCCGCGCCCTCGGCATCGCGGCCCTGAACGCGCTTGCGCAGGTCGTGGCGGAACGGCGGCGGGAAAGCGGGCAGGCCCTGGACTATGACCCGATCGAAGGAGCGGATGCGTTCGACGTGGCGGAAATCACGGCGCGGGATACCGCCGTGGTGGTCGGCGCCTTCGTGCCCTTCCTGCGCGCCCTTCGCGCCCTGGGAGCCCGCCATTGGGTGCTGGAAAAGGACCCCTCCACGCTCAAGCCCGTCGAGATGCCGCATTTCCGCCCCGCCGGGGATTTTCGCGCCGTCATTCCCGAGGCGGACGTCCTCCTCGTCACCGGCACGACCCTCATCAACGACACGCTGGCGGACCTGCTGGCCGTGGCCAGGCCTTCCGCGCGCGTCGTCATCGTCGGCCCGACCGTGACCATGGTGCCCGACGCCTTCCTCGCCCGCGGCTGTTCGATCCTCGGCGGCGTCCATATCACCGATCCGGACGCCTTCCTCGACGTGCTGGCCGAGGGGGGCTCGGGCTATCATTTCTTCGGCAAGTCGGCGAAGAAGATCGTCCTGCGCCGGAAAAGACGAAAATGAGTTCGGATATGGACCTGTCCTGAAGCCCGGAGCGGTCGAAACATCAGCCACGAAAGGTCCGAGGCTTCGCCGAAAGCACGAAGATCGCAGCCTGCGGTGCAGCCGCGGGGGACGGATCGCCCGTTCGGGTTTCGGGCCTGGCCACGGTTCGAACATGTCCGCCTCAGGGCAGGGCCGCCTCCGGTCAGGCTGAAGCGTGGCGCCGTCGGCCGATTGACCTTGCGGCATAAACCGATAACCTCACTTTTCCGGAGGTTGCCCCGCCAAATTCCGACGCAATTTGTTGCGGCGCCATTACCCGTTAAAGCGTTTCCAGGAAAAGTGGAAACACTTTTCCGGTTCGGAAACGCGACAAAACAAAGACCTGGAGCCGTTCGGCGATTCCATGAAACCATGAACGGCTCCAGGGTCGAACCAAATGTGGCCGGATGCCCGTCAAGGGAGCCTGTAGAGAGGAAACGACATGGATGTTCCTGATAAGGTAGGCAAGTCGGGTTGGGCCGGCGTCTTCTCCGCGGAAAGGGCCGGGGGAGGAAACGGCCCCGCCCCGGCGGGATGGCCCGCCCGCACCCTGTGGCCGGCCCTGGCGTGCGCGCTCGGGCTGGCGGTGGGCGCGGCTGAGGCCGGGGACGTGGAGGGCGCGAAGGACCATCCATTGTTCGGACGCTATCAGGGGGCGAGCATCGTCTACTACAAGGCGGTCGAATATGACGAATACGCCCTGCTTCAGGCTCCCCACGACTATGCCGCGCTGCTCGACCGCGACGAACTCGATGACCGCTCCGGCAGTGACTGGTGGAAGGGAGAGGGGCGCCTGACCAGGATACGCTACGAGGTGCCCGCCGGCGTATCGTCGCTGGAGGTCGTCCGCAATTATGAAAACGCGCTCAAGGGCAAGGGTTTCGAGGTTCTTTTCAGCTGCGCCGACCGCACCTGCTTCGAGGGCAGGCTGAAGGACCCCTATCTGCTCGGCCAGCAGATCGACGCCGACAACGATTTGTCCACGCGCTACTTCGACCATGCGCGCTACATGCTGGTCAGGCTCGACGAGCCGCAGGGCCCGGTTCATGCCGGCGTTCTGGTCGGCGAGAACGGGGATAACGCCAGCGCCTTCCTGGCGGTGCTCGAAACGCGGCCGATGGATGACGGCAAGATCGCCCTGATCGACGCCGGCAAGATGCGGCAGGCGATCGAGACTGCGGGCAAGGTCGACGTCTACGGCATCCATTTCGATTTCGACCGGGATACGTTGCAGCCCGGCTCGAAGCCGACGCTCGACGAGATCGCCGGCCTGCTGAGACAGAACCCGCAATTGCGGCTCGAAATCATCGGGCACACCGACAATCGTGGCGCGCAGGACTACAATATGGACCTGTCGCGCCGGCGCGCGGCCAATGTCGTGGCGGCCCTTGTCCGCGACTACTCCATCGCCACCGGGCGGTTGACGTCCTCCGGCGCCGGCTTCGGCATGCCGGTGGCGTCGAACGACACGGAAGAAGGCCGGGCCAGGAACCGTCGCGTTGAATTGTCCGCCAGATGAGGGCCCGATACGCGCGGCAGCGGCCGGCGGCGCGAAGATGATTTCCCCGCCGGCGGCATTGGAGCCGTTCATGGTTTCACGGAATCGCCGGCCGGCTCCAGATCTTTGTTTTGTCGCTTTTGCGAACCGGAAAAATGTTTCCACTTTTCCTGGAAACGCTCAAGCACTTCATCTCACGACGTGTACCGATACGCTGGCGTGGCGTGCAACACGCGCTGCGTTTGGGCCGAGAAGATAATCTTCCGGGCCGGGCGTCGAGGCCAGCATCACGATGAGATCGGCGTCGCACACTTTACCATAGTGCAGGATTTGCCTGTAGATGGAGCCATGGCCGACGATATGGCGGTGGTTCACGTCGGCTGGAATATTCGCCCTGGTGAATTCATGCAGCGCCGTGTTGGCCTGCTCGATCGCCTGTCTCTCATGGTCCCTTGGAAAGAAGCCGCCGACGAGCGACATGCCGTAATCCGGCACGACGGTCAGCACATGCAGGTTGGCGCCATAGAATTTTGCCAGCTCCGTGGCTGTCTTCAGGGCTTTTTTCTCCGCTTCGGCTTCGCCCAGATCGACGGTAACCAGAATGTTCCTGTACATCGCATCGCTCCTCAGACCGCTTGCGGGTTGCCGGCAAGAGACCCGCCGCGCCGCCGCTGGGACCAGACCACGAGACCGAGCAGCAGGGCCGCCAATATGTAGAAGATTTCCGCCGGCGCACGCTCGGCCGGCACCTCCAGCGCCGTGATCGTCACCGGCTCGTCGCCATAGAAATCCAGATCCGACAGGGTTCGCCCGGCAAGGCTGTTCATGTCGAAAGGCTCTTCCAGGATTGCCCTGTCCTCTTGCGCCCGCACCGCAAGACCGGTCGCGGTCTGGAAGCGCGCCTCACCCGTTTCGCCCGCGGGGCCGAGATCGAACGCCATGATGCGCTCGATCGTGCTGCCGGGATCCCTGAAGGAGGGACCGGCAATATGCACGCGCAATTTGGCGTTGTCGGGCTGTGCCTCGACCGTTTCATGGATGTGCCGGGGCGCGACCAAATCATAGGGCGATTGCAGCAGGTCGAGGAAGAAACCGGGCCGCAAGAGCAGGATCGTGACCAGCAGCAGCGCGACCGTTTCCCAGATGCGGTTGCGCGCCATGAAGAAGCCTTGTGTCGCTGCGGCGAAAATGAGCATCGCCACCGTCGCCAGCGCGAAGATCCGGATGCCGCCCAGCCAGCCGACATCGATCAGAAGCAAATCGGTATTGAAGACGAAGATGAAGGGCAGCAATACCGTGCGCAGCGAATAGAAGAAGGCGACGAAGCCCGTCCGGATCGGGTCGCCGCCCGAAACGGCGGCAGCGGCAAAGGAGGCAAGGCCCACCGGCGGCGTCACATCGGCCATGATGCCGAAATAAAACACGAACATATGCGCCGCGATCAGCGGGATCAACACGCCGTTGGCGGCGCCGACCTCGACGATGACGGGCGCCATCAGCGAGGAAACGACGATATAATTGGCCGTGGTCGGCAGGCCCATGCCCAGAATGAGGCTGATGACCGCCGTGAAGACCAGAATGAGGAAGATGTTGCCGCCGGACAGGAATTCGACGAATTCCGCCATCACCTGACCGATGCCGGTCAGCGTGACCGTTCCGACGATGATGCCGGCGGCGGCCGTGGCGCAGGCGATGCCGATCATGTTGCGCGCGCCCGCGATCAGGCCGACGACGAGATCGGCGAAGCCTTCGCGGAAGACGGCCGCCTGCTCGCCAAGACGGATGCCGCGAAACAGGGCCTTGAGCGGCTTCTGGGTCAGCACGACGACGATCAGCAGCAGCACCGCGTAAAAGGCCGAAAGACCCGGCGAGCGGCGCTCCACCATCAGGAACCAGACCAGAACGACAAGCGGCAGGAGATAGTGCAGGCCGGTCTTGATGACATCCTTGACCAGCGGCAATTCGACCACCGGCGCATTGGGGTCGTCGAGGTCGAGGTCGGGAACTCTGGCGGCATACCAGATCAGCCCGGCATAGACTGCCAGCAAGAGCGCGATCAGCACCGGGCCGGACAGGCCGGGCATCAGCATGCGCATGAAGGTGATGAAGTAATAGACCGCACCCGCCAGGATGGCGATCGAGGCGATGGTGATGCCGGTGCGCAGCAGGGATTGCAGGCCGGTGGTCTCGACGCGCTTTGGCAGGACCGGCATGTCGCCGCGCACCGCCTCCAGATGCACCAGATAAAGCAGCGCGATATAGGAGATGACCGCCGGAAGAAAGGCGTGCTTGATGACCTCGATATAGGGGATGCCGATATATTCCACCATCAGGAAGGCGGCGGCGCCCATGACCGGCGGCATGATCTGGCCGTTGACCGAGCTTGCCACCTCGACCGATCCGGCCTTTTCCGGCGTGAAGCCCACACGCTTCATCAGCGGAATGGTGAAGGTGCCGGTCGTCACCACATTGGCGATCGAGGATCCTGAAATCATGCCGGTCATCATCGAGGACAACACGGCCGCCTTGGCCGGCCCCCCGCGCATATGGCCCAGAAGCGCAAAGGCGAGCTTGATAAAAAAATTGCCGGCGCCGGCCCGGTCGAGCATCGAGCCGAACAGCACGAACAGAAACACGAAGGCGGTCGAGACGCCAAGCGGCACGCCGAAGACGCCGCCGGTCGA
>JAZIHP010000070.1:0-20678 GCA_036678505.1 Alphaproteobacteria bacterium | reverse complement strand
CGCAACGGCTTGCCCCTCCAGAACAAGGAAGCCGGCGCGAGGCCGGCTTCCCTGCGGATGCAGATGCATCGCATCACATGACGAAGACCCGGTTGGCGACCAGAACGACGACGAGACCCGCCAGAAGCGTGAGATAGGGAAGAATGCCCGCCTTGCGTATCTTCAGGTCCTCCTGGCTGATGCCGAGATCATCCAGCATCTGGGATGGGAAGCGTCCGCCATCTTGAATGTAATGCCGGTAGCAGAACACCGGAATGATCAGCGAGGCGGCAATCAGCCCCGACCACAGCGCCCACGGGTTCCAGACTTTCGCGCCCGCGCCCATGAACATGGCGTTGACATAGGAAAGCAGGCAGCCGACCGCGATGAGGATGGTCGGTGCGCGCCATGGGCGCTTGATATGGCCGTTGTCGATGCGGTGTATCCAGCCCGCATTCAGGTTGAGGAAGTTGAAGATGATGTAGCCGCAATTCGACACGGCGAGGATGAAGAAGAAGCTCTCCGCATCGGCGCAAGCAATGGCCAGAATGCCGAGGTTGAAGATCAGGTCGGTCCACATCGCCCGCGTCGGAGCGCCATGCTCGTTGACATGCGAGAGGTAACGCGGCAGCCAGCCATCCACCGCGCCCTGATAGAGGGTGCGCGAAGAACCGGCCATTGCCGTGTTGATGGCCAGCATCAGCGCCAGGATCATCAGCATGATCATGATGGTGGTGACGAAACCGGAGCCGCCCACCATCTGCGCCATGGCCTGCCCGACGCCCGAACCGTCGGCGATCGACGGCGACAGCATGCCTTCCAGCCCGAGCACGCCCTGAAAGGTAAACGGCACCAGCGTGTAGAGCAGCAGGCACAGAAGTCCGGAATAGAGAATGGCGCGCACCGTGTCCCGGCCGGGGTTCTTGAACTCGCTGGTGAAGCAGATCGAGGTCTCGAACGCATAGGCCGACCAGGCGGCGATGAACATGCCGCCGAACACGAGCGTCCAGCCGGCGATGTTCCACTCGCCGGGCGCGGGCGCATAGGCTTCCGCCAGCGGAACGAAAGGCGTGTAGTTGCTCCAGTTGATCTGCCCGGTGAGGATCGGCACGATGCCGACGATCAGCATGGGAATGATGACGGCCAGCCCGATGAACTTCTGGACATTGGCCGTGCTGAGGATGCCGCGATGCTGGATCGCGAAGGTCACCAGCATGAGGATGACGCCGATGACGAACACGGCGTTCATGGAAAACTGCACCGGCCCCAGAGAGCCGCTGTAAAGCGTCCAGTCGCGGATCGCCGGCGTGGCGGCAGCCGTCAGGGCGGCGATCGCCTCGGCGGCGGTCGCGCCCGCATTGGCCGGATCCGCAAGCCACGCCAGCACCTGCGGCGAGGTTTCCGTGAAAGACGGGATCGGCGCCAGAACGTTGAGGATGTAGGCGGCGGCAATCGAGCAGCCCAGCGACAGCACCGGCGTCCACGCCAGCCAGTTGCACCACACCGACAGGGGCGCGATGAATTTGGAATAGCGCAGCCACGCCGTAGCGCCATAAACGGACGCGCCACCCGACTTGCTCGGGAAAAGGCCGGCGATCTCGGCATAGGTGCAGGCCTGTATGAGGCCGAAGGACACCGACACCATCCAGATGACGAAGGCGGGGGTGCCGACCGTGCCGGAAATGCCGCCGATCGAGAAAAGCACCAGCGCGGGCACGCCGCTGGCCACCCAGAACGCGCCCCGCCAGTCGATCGTCCGGTGAAGCTGACCCGCCTCCACGGGCCCGGATTGAGCAAGTACTGTCATTGAAAAGGTCCCCTTCTCATGAACGGGCGACACAGCCGGCGGCATTTCCGCCATTGTGAAAACGGCAGGTCGAGTTTCCGCTCAGTTTTATTATTTTCTTTGCAGTGAAAGATTGCCGGGAATTCCGCCGTCGTCAAGGATTTTGTGGCTCAGGGACGAAGCGCGGGCGATTTTGTGGAATTGACAAGTCCGGCCTCCATTTAAAAAATGTACTAAAGGGAAAAAAGAATTCATGTTATGAATTTTTAACGCAAGGTCGCGCGCCTGTCGCAACGGCCTTGCCAAGGCATATCGCGAAGCCTGGGGAGGAAGCGCATATGAGCCTCGACACCATCAGCCGGCAGCCCGGCGACACCGGGATCGTCGCAATCGCTCCACGGAAATTCAGGGTCCTCGTTGCCGAGCGCAACCCCCTGGTGGTATCGGCGCTGGCCGATATGATCTCCCGGGACGCGCGTTTCGACCTGGGCGAGAGCGTCACCACGGGCAAGGCCTTTCTCGAAGCCTGCTCCCGGCCCGGCCCCGGTTTCGATGTGGCTGTGCTCGGCTGGAGGCTGGCCGACATGGATGGCGGCACCCTGCTCACCTGCATCAGGCAGCACGGCATCGATGCGCGCGTGGTCATTTTCTCAAACGATCACGACCTGTCCATTCTCAAGAAATGCGTGCGGCTTGGCGCTCAGGGCTTCTGCTATCAGTTCGACGATCCCGCCATCCTGTTCGATACCCTGATCGCCGTGGCGCATGGCCGGATCTGCATCCCCTATATCGATGTCACGAAGATCAACGACACCCCCCTGTCACGCCTGACGGCGCGCGAGCACGAATTGCTGTCGGTACTGGCGGATGGGTGGAGCAACATCCAGATCGCCGCGCGCACGGGAATTTCGGAGAACACCGTCAAATATCACCTCAAGAATCTCTACAGCAAGCTTGAGGTGCGCAACCGGGCCATGGCTGTCGCGCTCTATGCGAGCGAAAGGAGCAATGGCCCTTCCGCATAAGCCCTGCGCCGCCCCGCAAGGTGCAGCGTTCCAAAAAAAAGCCCGCTCCGAACACTGAAGCGGGCCTTTTTCCGATCGGCTTGCAGCAGGCGTCTCAGGCTACCTTCAGGCCGTATTCCAGCGAGGAATCCGCGATCACGCCATACAGGCTGTCCGCGAAACTGGTGAAGATCGCGATGTGATAGACCGGCACCCCATTGGGATCGTCCGCGGTGCGCCAGAGATTGGCCGCCCTATGATCGAGCGACGTGGCTGCGGCTGCTCCCGCCGGAAAAGCCCTGTCGTCAAAATCGATCGACAGGAACTTGGCCATCGCCTGCACGGCGCTGACGCCGGAAATGCGAAGCACGCAACGTCCGTCGGACTGATCGGAAAGCGAGGCTGTTCCGGAAAAGCCATCGGCGATCTGTTGCATCAGCCTCTCGTCGCCCTGCGGCGCGAACGCCAGGAACTGGTCGGGACCGGACCAGATGAGCGTCACCTCCTTGCCGAAAACCGCCCCGGGCGCAAAAGGCGGCTCGACGCCAAACAACTTCTTCGCGATTTTGGCCGTCTCGGCTGCCTTGCCGCGCCGCGCCATCACCTGCACGAGAACGATGTCGCGGATCTCGGCCAGCTCGACACCCGGCGTTCCGCCAACCCCGTGCAGGCCGGGGACGAGCGCTTTTTGCAGCGGCGATTGCGTATTCCAGGAAAATTCAACCACGCTGGCGCACTCCTTCCGGATCGTAGAAGACGGGATTGCAGATTTCGGCGTCGTATTCCTCGCCCCGCAGCGGATCGTGGATGCGAACGATTTCGCCGAAACGCTCGCGCCCACGCTGAACGAAAGCAAGGCCGAGCCAATGGTTCAGGGTCGGAGAGAAACATATGGAAGTCGTGTAGCCCTGGTCGGTCTCCGGTCCCGGCCGCTCGCCTTTCGGCACGATGCGGGCGCCGGAACGGAGCCGCCGGTTCCGATCCACGGGCTTGATGCCGACGACGACCTGCCGGTCCGGCGCGGTCAGCGCCTCGCGCCCCGCCATGATGCGGCCGATGAAGTCTTTCTTCTTCGACATCATCTTGCCGAGCCCGAGATCGTCGGCGGTGCTGATGCCGTTGAGTTCGGGGCCCGCCACATGGCCCTTTTCGATGCGCATGACGCCGAGCGCTTCGGTGCCGTAGGGCGTCACGCCGAACGGCTTGCCGGCGATCATCAGATTTTCCGCCATGGCATTGCCGAAACGCGCCGGCACGGAAATTTCGAACGCCATCTCGCCCGAGAAGGAGATGCGGAAGAGGCGCGCCTTCATGCCGCCGCGCAATTTCACCTCGCGCACGCCCATGAAGGGGAAGCCTTCATTGCTGAGATCCTCATCCGGGTCGCACAGCGCCTGCAACAAGGCGCGCGTGTTGGGGCCGGCGATGGAGAACTGGGCCCACTGGTCCGTTGCCGAGGAAAGCTGCACGTCGAGTTCCGGCCACAGCACCTGCCGGCAGAATTCCAGATGCTGCATGACCGGACCCGCCTTGGCGGTGGTCGTGGTCATGAAATAGTGGTCTTCGGCCAGCCGCGACGTGGTGCCGTCGTCCATGACGATCCCGTCCTCGCGCAACATCAGGCCATAACGCGCCCTGCCGACAGCCAGCGAGGAGAATGCGTTGATGTAGACACGGTCGAGGAAGACGCCGGCATCGCCCCCCCGGACATCGACCTTGCCGAGCGTGGAGACGTCGCAGAAGCCGACGCCATTGCGCACGGCGTTGACCTCGCGGCTGACCGACTGGAGCCAGTCGCTCTCGCCCGGCTGCGGGAACCATTGCGCACGCTTCCACAGGCCGGCATCGACGAACACGGCGCCCCGCGCCGCCGCCCATTGATGCGACGGCGCCAGCCGCCAGGCATGGAAATTCTCGTCGCGATTGTGGCCGGCGAAGGCCCCGATGGCGACCGGCGAATAGGGCGAACGGTAGATCGTCGTCCCGGTCTGCGGGATGGAACGCCCGCTGACCGCCGCCATGATGGCAAGACCGTTGATGTTCGAGGTCTTGCCCTGATCGGTGGCCATGCCGAGCGTGGTGTAGCGCTTCAGATGCTCGACGCTCTCATAGCCCTCGCGCTGCGCCAGCGTCACGTCGGAGGCGGTCACGTCATGCTGGAAATCGACGAAGGCCTTGCCCTTCGCCGGCACCTGCCACAGGGGCGAGATCGCATAGGCTTCGTCGCCGGCCTCGGCAGCGCTGCCGCCATCTTCCGTGAAGCCGCAGTCGGAAGCAGCCGCAAGACCCGCGGCATGACCTGCGCGCAGGCATTCGCCGAGCGCGAAAGTTCCTTCCGCCGCTCCCGCCATCCGCATTCCGGGCGGGCAATCGCCCGGCACGAAAGCCGCGATATCCTCCCGCCATTCCGGACGGCCGCGATGGAAGCAGGACAGCCCGACATTCGGATTCCAGCCGCCGGAAACGGCCAGGCAATCGGCCGCGAGTTCCTGCCTGCGCCCATCCTTTCCCGTTACCGTGACGCTCCTGACACCATCGATGCCGCCCCTGACGTCCGAGACGAAGCCGGACAGCACCCGCAATCCGGACGCCTTGACGAGAGACTGATATTCCACGGGCGCCTGCCCGCGCGGGTCCACCACCGCCGCCAGTTGCCCGCCGGCGCGATGGATCGCCTCGACCGTGCGCCAGCCATCGTCATTGTTGGTGAACAGCGCGACATTGCGACCCGGCAGCGCCGCAAAGCGGTTGATATAGGTACGCACCGCAGAGGCCATCATCACGCCCGGCCGGTCGTTGCCGGGGAAGACGACGGGGCGCTCGATCGAACCCGCGCCCACCACGCTGCGGCGGGCAACGATGCGCCACAAACGCTGGCGCACCTGATGCGGCCCGGGAACCGGAACATGGTCGGCGACCCGCTCCAGCGCGCCATGGACGCCACCGTCGTAAACGCCGAACAGGCAGGTGCGCTTCATGATGCGGACATTGGGCAGCGCATTCAGCTCGGCCTCGGTCCGCTGAACCCATTCTGCGGCCTGCATGCCGTCGATCTCGCCGCCATCGCTAAGCAGGCGGCCGCCGAGCTGCGTGTCTTCCTCCACCAGAATGACCCGCGCACCGGCCCGGCCGGCGGCGAGCGCTGCCGAAAGGCCCGTGGGACCCGCGCCGGCGACGAGCACGTCGCAATGCGCCCACACCTTGTCGTAATGATCGGGATCGGCTTCGCCGGCGCTCTTGCCGAGGCCGGCGGCGCGCCGGATCATCGGCTCGTAGATCGCTTCCCAGAACTTCGCCGGCCACATGAAGGTCTTGTAGTAGAAGCCCGCCACGAAGATCGGCGACAACAGCGAGTTGACCGCCATGAAGTCGCGCCGCAGCGAAGGCCAGCGGTTCTGGCTGTTGGCGCAAAGACCGTCATAGAGTTCCTGCGTCGTGGCGCGCGTATTGGGCTCGCGGCGCGCGCCGCCGCGCATCTCCACCAGCGCGCTCGGCTCCTCCGGGCCAGCCGTCATGATGCCGCGCGGGCGGTGATATTTGAACGAGCGGGCAACCAGTTTCACGCCGTTGGCGACAAGAGCCGAGGCCAGCGTGTCGCCCGCGTAACCCGTCATGGCCTTGCCGTCGAAGGTGAAGCCGAGCGGCTTCTGACGGTCGATCAGGCCGCCCGCACGCAGGCGATGCGATTGCGTGGCGCCGGCGGCCGGCGTGTTCGCGGCTGCGTCTTCGGTGGCCGCGGTCCGGCCCAGAGGCTGGGATTCGATATAGCCCGACATGTTCATTCTCCCGCCGGTGACGTGACGGAGGCGCCGGCACCCGGAGCCACCTGCACCGACTTGAATTCATGGGTTCGCGTATCACGCTCGGCAATCAGCCAGGAGCGGCAGCCGCCGCCGTGATACCAGTATTCCCGCATCGTTCCGGCCACATTGTCACGCAGATAGACATAGTCGTGGAAGGCTTCTGCAAGCTTCACCGGATCGCTGCCGTCATCGACGGCGTAGTGCGGGCGCCTGGGGGCGGCGTCACCGAGATAGCTGAATTCGCCGAGTTCTCGTTCGCCGCAAAAGGGACATGCAATTCGCATCGGACGACACCACTTTCAATGAAGGTTCGGTTGGGCGCCCTGGCCCTTTTCGTCGATCGTCGCGCCACGCAGGAAGCGGTCGAGACGGAAGCGGCTGGCCTCGTGATGCGGCTCGTCGCGCGCGATCAGATGGGCGTAGGTCAGGCCCGAGGCCGGCGTTGCCTTGAAACCGCCATAGCACCAGCCGGCATTGAGATAGAGCCCGTCCACGGGCGTTTTGTCGATGATCGGCGTGCCGTCCATGGACATGTCCATGATGCCCCCCCACTGGCGCAGCAGGCGCACGCGGCCGATCATCGGCATGATCGCCATGCCGCCCTCGCAGACATCCTCCATCGCCGGCATGTTGCCGCGCTGGGCGTAGGAGTTGTAGCCGTCGAGATCGCCGCCGAATACGAGACCGCCCTTGTCCGACTGGCTGATGTAAAAATGGCCCGCGCCGAAAGTGACCACGCCGGGAAGGAGCGGCTTGATCGCTTCGGTGACGAAGGCCTGAAGCACGTGGCTTTCGACCGGAAGCCTCAATCCTGCCATGGCGGCAACCCGCGACGTGTTGCCGGCCACCGCCATCCCGACCTTGCCGGCCCCGATCGGCCCGCGCGTCGTTTCCACGCCGGTGATGCGGCCATCGGTGCGCTGGAAACCGGTCACCTCGCAGTTCTGGATGATATCGACGCCAAGATCGTTGGCGGCGCGCGCATATCCCCACACCACGGCATCGTGGCGCGCCGTGCCGCCGCGCCGCTGCGCCAGACCGCCCATGATGGGGAAGCGCGGATTGGCGTAATTGAGGAACGGCAGCTCCTTGCGGATCTGCGCGGCATCGAGCAGTTCGGCATCGATGCCGTTGATGCGCATGGAGTTGCCGCGCCGGGCGAAGGCATCGCGCTGCGCATCCGAATGGTAGAGATTGATGATGCCGCGCTGGCTCACCATGGTGTTGTAGTTGAGGTCCTGCTCCATGCGCTCCCACAGCTTCATGGACAGCTCGTAAAAGCCGACATTGCCGGGCAGCATGTAGTTGGAGCGGATGATGGTGGTGTTGCGGCCGGCATTGCCGGAACCGATCCAGCCTTTCTCCAGCACCGCGACATTGCGGATGCCGTACTCCCTGGCTAGGAAGTAAGCGGTGGCGAGGCCATGTCCGCCGCCGCCGATGATGATCACGTCGTAGCGGCTTTTGGGCGCCGGATCGCGCCAGGCCCGTGTCCAGCCCCTGTGGCCCGTGAGGGCCGCCCGGGCGAGGGAGAAGATCGAATATTTCATCGCGTGTGTTCCGGGGGTTGGGGACGATCCGGCCGAAGTCGTTTCAGATGTCGAGGGCGTTGTCGCGTTCCCATTCGGTGAAATGGGAAACGTAGGAATTCCACTCCTTCATCTTCATCTTGACGAAGGCATCGACCAGTTCGGCGCCGAGCATCTGCTTGAAATCCTCGCTGCTGTCGAGCAGGCGAAGCGCGTCCAGCAGGTTCAGCGGCAGCCGCGGCGCGTCCTTGATGGTGTGGCCTTCCTCATACATGTTGATGTCGCTGCGCGGACCGGGGTCCAGCTTTTCGCGAAGACCGGCAAGGCCGGCCGCCAGGATGACCGCCTGCATCAGATAGGGGTTGGCGGCGCCGTCGGGCAGGCGCAGCTCGAAACGGCCCGGACCCGGCACACGCACCATGTGGCTGCGATTGTTGCCGGTCCATGTCACCGCGTTCGGCGCCCATGTGGCCCCCGAAGAGGTGCGCGGCGCATTGATGCGCTTGTAGGAGTTGACGGTGGGGCAGATGATCGCCGTCATCGCCGGCGCGTATTTCATGATGCCGCCGAGGAAGTACATACCCTGTTCGGAGAGCCCGTTCGGCGAATTGTCGTCGGCGAACACGTTCTTCGTGCCGGTCAGATCCCATGCGGAAATGTGGGCGTGACAGCCATTTCCGGTCAGGCCGGGGAAGGGCTTGGGCATGAAGGTGGCGCGCAGCCCGTGCCGTTCGGCAATGGTCTTGATCATGAACTTGAAGAACGAATAACGGTCGGCGGTCACCAGCACGTCATCGTAAATCCAGTTCATCTCGAACTGGCCGTTCGCGTCCTCGTGATCGTTCTGATAGGGCTCCCAGCCCAGATCGATCATCGCCTCGCTGGCTTCGGCGATGATGTCGAAGCGACGCATGAGCGCCTGCTGGTCGTAGCAGGGCTTGGCCAGGCGGTCGTGCTCGTCGGCGACCATCCTGCCATCGGCTGTGGTCAAAAAGAATTCCGGCTCGACGCCGGTCTTGACGCGGATTCCCAGCGACGCCGCTTCGTCGACCAGACGCTTGAGCGTGTTTCGCGGCGCCTGCTCGACACTCTTTCCATCCATCACGCAGTTGGAAGCAAGCCACGCCACTTCCGGTTTCCAGCTGAGCGGCGTGACCGATTCCGGGTCGGGAATGGCCAGCATATCGGAGTTCGCCGGCGTCATGTCCATGCCGCCGGCGAAGCCGGCAAAGCCGGCTCCCCCTTTCTGCACGTCCGCGATGGCGCGCGATGGCACCAGCTTGGCCCGCTGGTAGCCGATCACGTCCGTATAGGTCACCATGAAGTACTTGATGTTCTTCGCTTTGGCGTAGGCTTCAAGGTTTGTTTGTGTCGATGCGTCTTGCCTTGCTGTAAAAATTGTTCCCATTGAATTGCTCCTCCCCAATTCAGGTTTTTTAAAAGGCGCTCTTCCCGGGCACCCAGTTCGTTCCGGCCAGCGGCACTCCCGACATTGCTGCCGCCTCGATGGTCAGGGCGCACAGATCCTCAGGTTCGAGGTTGTGGACATGGTTCTTGCCGCAGGCGCGGGCAATCGTCTGCGCCTCAAGCGTCATGACCTTCAGATAGTTGGCAAGACGGCGGCCGGCGGCAACCGGATCGACCCTCTTCATCAGTTCGGCATCCTGCGTGGTGATGCCGGCCGGGTCCTTGCCTTCGTGCCAGTCGTCATATGCGCCGGCGGTCGAGCCGAGTTTGCGGTATTCCTCCTCCCATCTCGGATCATTGTCGCCAAGGGCAATGAGCGCCGCCGTGCCGACCGACACGGCATCGGCGCCGAGCGCCAGCGCCTTGGCCACATCCGCGCCGTTGCGGATGCCGCCGGAGACGATGAGCTGCACCTTGCGATGCATGCCAAGATCCTGCAGGGCCTGCACGGCGGGCCGGATGCAGGCAAGGGTCGGCTGGCCGACATGTTCGATGAAGACTTCCTGGGTGGCGGCAGTGCCGCCCTGCATGCCGTCGAGCACGACGACGTCCGCACCGGCCTTCACCGCCAAAGCGGTATCGTAATAGGGCCTTGCCCCGCCGATCTTCACATAGATCGGCTTTTCCCAATCGGTGATTTCGCGGATTTCAAGGATCTTGATCTCCAGATCGTCCGGGCCGGTCCAGTCCGGATGGCGGCAGGCCGAACGCTGGTCGATGCCCTTGGGCAGGGTGCGCATCTCGGCAACGCGGTCGGAAATCTTCTGGCCGAGCAGCATGCCGCCACCGCCGGGCTTGGCGCCCTGGCCGACCACCACCTCGATGGCGTCGGCGCGGCGCAGGTCGCGCGGGTTCATGCCGTAGCGCGAGGGCAGGACCTGATAGACGAGCTTCTCGGAATGGCCGCGCTCCTCCTCGGTCATGCCGCCGTCGCCGGTGGTGGTCGAGGTTCCCGAAAGCGTGGCGCCACGGCCGAGCGCCTCCTTGGCCGGGCCCGACAGGGAGCCGAAGCTCATGCCGGCGACCGTGATCGGGATTTTCAGCTCGATCGGCTTCTTGGCGAAACGGGTGCCGAGCACGACAGCGGTGTCGCAGCGTTCGCGATACCCTTCGAGGGCGTATCGCGAGATCGAAGCGCCGAGGAACAGGAGATCGTCGAAATGGGGCACCTTGCGCTTGGCGCCGGACCCGCGGATGTCGTAGATGCCGGTCGCGGCCGCGCGCCGGATTTCCGACATGGCGTAATCGTCGAACGTCGTCGACTTGCGTGGCGTGGTCGGTGGATTGTGATAGCTCATTTCCGGCCTCTCAATACGCGTCGGCGTTGTCGATGTTGAAGTTGTACAGGGTGCGAGCCGAACCGTAGCGCTTAAAGTCCTGGGGCTTGGCATCAGCAATTCCGGCCCTGTCGAGCAGGCCCTGGAGAAGCTCGATATGTTCGGGGCGCATCTCCTTCTCGATGCAGTCGGCGCCGAGGCTTTTCACGTTGCCGCGCACGAACAGGCGCGCCTCATAGATGGAGTCGCCAAGCGCATCGCCGGCATCGCCCATGATGACGAAATTGCCGGACTGCGCCATGAAGGCGGACATGTGGCCGACATTGCCGCGCACGACGATGTCGATGCCCTTCATGGAAATGCCGCAGCGCGACGAGGCATTGCCCTCGATCACCAGCAGTCCGCCCCGGCCGGTGGCCCCGGCGTACTGGGAGGCATCGCCCTTCACCACGACGGTGCCGGACATCATGTTTTCGGCGACGCCTGGACCTGCCGAACCATGCACGGTGATCGTGCTGTTCTGGTTCATGCCGGCGCAATAGTAGCCGACGCTGCCGCGCACATCGATCTGGAGCGGCATCTCCACACCCACGGCAACAGCGTGGCTGCCCTTGGGATTGACGATCTCCCAGTTCGTGTGGCTGGACCCCTCGCTGGCATCATGGAGGGCCTGATTCAGCTCGCGCAGCGTCGACTTGGACAGATCAAAGACTTTCGCCGCATGCTGGTCTTCGTGCGTAACCGCCTTGGCAAGGTTGGATGTAGCCATCGCCTCAATGCTCCCAGAAATAAACGGTGGATGGCTCAGGCTCCCAGACCCTCGCCTGCTCAACCCCCGGCAGGTTCGCCAGGGCCCGGTATTCGCTTCCGAACGCGACATACTGATCAGTTTCGGCCATGACGGCCGGCTTGCAGGCGATCGGGTCGCGCACGACGCCAAAGCCGTTCTTGGTTCCAACCACGAAGGTGAAGAACCCATCGAGATCGTTCAGGCTCGATTCCAGCGCCTCGCCGAGACCCTTGCCGGTCGCGATCTGGTGCGACAGGTAAGCCGCCGCAACCTCGGTATCGTTCTCGGTCTCGAACTTCATGCCTTCGTTGCGAAGCTTGCGGCGCATGTTGTTGTGGTTGGACAGCGAACCATTGTGGACCAGGCACTGGTCGGGACCCGTCGAGAAGGGATGCGCGCCCATCGTGGTCACCGCCGATTCAGTGGCCATGCGCGTATGGCCGATGCCGTGCGATCCCGACATGCCCGACACTTCAAAACGCTTCGCGACTTCCTCCGGAAGGCCGACTTCCTTGTAGATCTCGATGGATTCGCCAACGCCCATGATGCGGGCGTCGGGACGCAGCGCGGCGATGGCTTCGCGGGCCGCTTCAAGCTTGTCGGCCGGAAGCTCCAGAACCGCATGTGTCGACTTGACGGTCATGGCGACCGGCGCGCCGATTTGCCCGGCGACGTCCGTGTCGAGCCCGGCAAAATCAACGTCGGGAGAAGGCGACTGCACGGTGATCTTGCCATGCCCGGCAGCCGACGATCCATAGATTGCTATGCCGGCGCTGTCCGGACCGCGATCGGTCATCAGAACCAGCATTTCCGACAGCATGGCGCCGAGTTGCGGCTCCAATGACTTGTCCTTCAGAAACAGCCCCACAATGCCACACATCGATGTTCACCTCTTGCAAGTTCTTTTCCTGATCAAGGACGATAGCAGTCAATTTTCTGCAATTCAACTGGCATGAATTTTTTTTTCATACAAGAAAAGTGACGCCGAAAAGCGCCCCTCCAGATCCCCGAGCCGCGGGCAAGGCTGACGCACGGCATGACCGGAGCAGGGAGTTTTCCGGGATTTTGTCGCACCGGAAGGAGCCGGGAAGGGCGCAGGGGCGCCGCCGCGAATCGAGGCGGACACGCTGCGGATGCGGCGTCGGCATACAGCCGGGCAAGATGCCCGCAGCGTCTCAAACAGTCATAAAGCCGCGAAAGGACCGGCGCCGCGCCGCTTCACCCGTGGCACGGCGACGCCCCGACAATCACCGGGATTGTCGGGGCTGAAAGTCGCCGCTGTATTTTCAGATCGCGTCGTGGAGCGGCGTCAGTTGCGACGGCTGCCCTGCGGATAGGAGATGATCGACAGATAGCGGATGGGCCGCTGCGTCAGCTCTTCAGGTCCATGCGGCGCATCCGCATCGAAAAACAGGCTGTCGCCGGGCAGCATGCGGAAAAGCTTGCTGCCGTGCCGGTAAACCACCTCGCCTTCCAGCATGTAGAGGAATTCCATGCCATCATGCTGGAAAGTGGGGAAGACGTCGGAATCTTCCGCAAGCGTAATCAAATAGGGCTCGACGACGACGCCGCTCGTATTGGCCCCGATATGGCCGAGCAGCGTATATTGGTGACCGGCGCGCGTGCCGCGCCGCTCGACATCGACGCCTTCGCCGGCCTTGATGAAGACGGCGCTGCGTTCCTCCTCGAAGCGGCGGAACAGCGCCGTCAGCGGCACGCCGAGCGCCCGCGACAGCGCCTGAAGCGTGGTGAGCGAGGGCGAGGTGATGCCGTTTTCGATCTTCGACAGCATGCCCAGGGAAATGTTGGTCGCCGCCGCGAGGTCGGCCACCGTAATGCCGAGCTGCTTGCGAAAAGTGCGCACTTCATGCCCGATCGCGACTTCCAGGACATTTTCGCGCGTATCGCGCACCGAATGAGGATCCTGGGACAGGGGCACGACCCGTTGCAGTTGGGGAACAGTTTTCGCGGGTTCGGCCTTGCTTGTGACCTTGCCGGCTCGGGTCTTCCTTGCCGGCTTCATTGTCTCCGCCATCTTGTGGGATGCTCCGTTGCCATCGATTGTGCCGCCACTTTTAATCCCAGTACCATGCAAACGCCGATAATTCCTAGTGCGGCACTTGCCGCAGCCCCGGGTTCGCCTTTATCGCCACCCGCGTCACGTCCGCTGCGAAGCATAAAGCACGGGTAGGCCCGGCCTATACTATTGGCGTTCCCAGCATCTGAACGAGTAGGTTTGCGCCAACGCCTCAAGGCCCTCAAATCTATCTGGACAGGTGTTGTTACCTTTCCTCACCCGTCTGATCCTTCCAGAAAGCCGAACAGGCGCTCGCGCCGCATTTTCTGGGAGGATTTCTGATGGCTGGCTATACTCATCTCTTTGTTCCGGGCCCGACAAACGTGCCGGAGACCGTCCGCCAGGCGATGAACATGCCGATGGAAGACATGCGCGCACCTGATTATCCGCAGCTCGTCAACGGCCTTTTTACCGACCTGATGAAGGTCTACCGCAACGAAACGGGTCGCGCCTTCATCTTCCCGTCCTCCGGCACCGGCGCATGGGAAGCGGCCATCGCCAACACGCTCAATCCCG
The DNA here is from genome assembly GCA_036678505.1 of Alphaproteobacteria bacterium. Lineage (GTDB taxonomy): Bacteria > Pseudomonadota > Alphaproteobacteria > Rhizobiales > Rhizobiaceae > Mesorhizobium. Next base: position 6,450 of record JAZIHP010000070.1, on the reverse strand, counting down.
GCGACCGGGTGCTGATGTCGCGCTTCGGCCAGTTCTCGCTGCTGTGGGTCGACATGGCGCAGCGCTTCGGTCTGGATGTGGACGTCATCGATGCCGAATGGGGCACCGGCGTTCCCGTCGGAGTTTACGCGGAACGGCTGGCGGCCGACAAGGAACACCGCATCAAGGCGGTCTTCGTCACCCACAATGAGACGACCACCGGCGTCACCAGCGACGTCGCGGCCGTGCGCGCCGCGCTCGATGCGGCAGGACACCCCGCCCTGCTCTTCGTCGATGGCGTGTCGTCGATCGCCTCGATCGATTTCCGGCAGGAGGAATGGGGCGTGGACTGCGCCGTCAGCGGTTCGCAGAAGGGCTTCATGCTGCCGCCGGGCCTCGCCTTCCTGTCCGTCAGCCAGAAGGCTCTGGCCGCCAACAGGCAGGCAAGGCAGCCCCGCGCCTATTTCTCGTTCGAGGACATGATCCGGGCCAATGACACCGGTTACTTCCCCTACACGCCGGCGGTTCAGCTCCTGCGCGGCATGCGCGCCGCCCTCGATCTGCTGCTCGATGAAGGCCTCGACAATGTCTATGCGCGCCACCACCGGCTGGCCGAGGGCGTGCGTGCCGCGGTGCGCGCCTGGGGCCTTCAGATCTGCGCCAAGGAAGAGAAGTGGAACTCCGACACGGTGAGCGCGATCTACGTTCCCGAAGGCATAGACAGCGCCGATATCGTGCGCCGCGCCTATCGGGGCTATCAGACATCGCTCGGCGTCGGCCTCAACAAGGTTGCCGGCAAGGTGTTCCGCATCGGCCATATCGGGTGGATCAACGAAGTGATGATGTGCTCGGCGCTGGCGGCCACCGAAATGTCGCTGCTCGACTGCGGCGTGAAGATCAAGGCAGGATCTGGCGTCGGGGCTGCGGTGGAATATTACAGCCAGGCGGCAAAGCCCGCCGTCGCCAAAGCGGCCTGAAGGAGGCAGCGATCATGAGCCATACCCTCCATCATCTTCGCAAGCCCCGGCTCCAGCGCAGCGAGCTTGCCGTGCCGGGCTCCAACATGGAAATGATCCGCAAGGCCGCCGAGGGCGCGGCCGACTACGTTTTCCTCGACATGGAAGACGCGGTCGCTCCGCCGGACAAGGACAAGGCCCGCGAGAACATCATCCGGGCGCTGAACGAGATCGACTGGCGCGCGCGCGGCAAGACCATCTCGATCCGCATCAACGGCCTCGACACCCGTTACATGTATCGCGACGTCGTCGATGTGATGGAGCAGGCCGGCGACCGGCTGGACACCATTCTGGTGCCGAAGGTCGGCGTGCCCGCCGACCTCTACATGGTCGAGGCTCTGGTCAGCCAGATCGAGATGGCAAAGGGCTTTGAAACCCGCGTCGGTCTGGAAGCCCTGATCGAGACGGCGCTCGGAATGGCCAATGTCGAGGCCATCGCCGCCTTTGGCGGACGGCTTGAGGCGATGCATTTCGGCGTCGCCGACTATGCGGCGAGCTGCAAGGCCCGCACGGTCAGCATCGGCGGGCTCAACCCGGATTATCCCGGCGACCAGTGGCATTTCGCCCTGTCGCGCATGACGGTGGCCTGCCGGGCCTACGGGCTCAGGGCGGTCGACGGGCCGTTCGGCGACTTCTCCGATCCGGAAGCCTATCTGGACGCCGCGAAGCGCGCCGCGGCACTCGGCATCGAGGGCAAATGGGCCATCCATCCCTCGCAGATCGAGCTTGCCAACGAGGTCTTCTCGCCGCCGGCCAAGGAGGTGGCCCGCGCGCGCCGCATCATCGAGGCGCTGAAGGAGGCGGAGGAGCAGGGCAAGGGCGCGGCAGCGCTGGACGGCAAGATGATCGACGCCGCTTCCGAGCGCATGGCCCGCAACGTGCTGGTCGTCCACGAAGCCATAGAGCGCGCTGCCCGGGCAGCCTGAGGGAGGTCAAGATGGATATTCACGAATACCAGGCCAAGGAACTGCTGTCGCGCTACTCGGTGCAGATCCCGCGCGGCGGCCTTGCCTACAGCCCCGAACAGGCGGCCTATCGCGCCAGCGAGATCGGCGGCGGCAAATGGGTGGTCAAGGCGCAGATCCACTCCGGCGCGCGCGGCAAGGCAGGCGGCATCAAGGTTTGCAGCTCGGACGGCGAGGTGGCGAAGGCTGCCGAATCCCTGCTCGGCCGCAAGCTTGCCACCACCCAGACCGGCCCGAAAGGCAAGCTCGTCTCGCGCCTCTACATCGAGGAGACGGTCGATATCCGCCAGGAGCTTTATCTCGGCATCGTTCTCGACCGCAAATCCGAACGCGTCATGATCGTGGGCTCGGCCTCCGGCGGCATGGAGATCGAGGAGATCGCCGAAAAGGAGCCGGACTCCATCATCCGCGCCACCGTCGATCCCGGCGTCGGGATGCAGCAGTTCCAGGCGCGCGAGATCGCCTTCGGGCTGGGGCTCGACAACCGGCTGATCGGCAAGGCCGTCGATACGCTGATGGGCTGCTACCGCGTGTTCCGCGACTTCGATGCCTCGATGCTGGAAATCAATCCGCTGGTGGTGACGGGAGACGGCAATCTGATCGCCCTCGACGCCAAGATGTCCTTCGACGAGAACGCCCTGTTCCGCCGGCCCGAAATATCGGAACTGCGCGACAAGTCGCAGGAAGACCCGCGCGAGACCTTCGCCGGCGATCGCGGCCTCTCCTATGTCGGGCTCGACGGCAATATCGGCTGCATCATCAATGGCGCGGGCCTGGCCATGGCGACCATGGACATGATCAAGATCGCGGGCGGCGAACCGGCCAACTTCCTCGACATCGGAGGGGGCGCCTCGCCGGAGCGGGTCGCCAAGGCCTTCCGGGCCGTGCTTGCCGACACCAAAGTCGAGACCATCCTCGTCAACATCTTCGCCGGCATCAATCGGTGCGACTGGGTCGCCGAAGGCGTCATCAAGGCCATCCGCGAGGTCGGCGTCGGCGTGCCGCTGGTGGTGCGGCTGGCGGGCACCAATGTGGAGGAAGGCCGCAAGATACTGGCGGAATCCGGCGAGGACGTGATCGTCGCCGATACGCTTGCCGAGGCCGCCGAAAGATCGGTCGAGGCCATGCGCGCCTTTTCCAAAAAGAACAAGAAAGCGAACTGAGGGAGGACGAGATGGCAATTCTGTTGAACCGCAGGTCGCGCGTGATCGTGCAGGGCCTGACCGGCAAGATCGGCAGCTTCCACGCCGACGAGATGCGGCGCTACGGCACCAATGTGGTGGGCGGCGTCACGCCCGGCAAGGGCGGGCAGGTGCATCAGGGGATGCCGGTTTTCAACACCGTGCGGGGCGCGGTGCGTGAAACGGGCGCCGATGCGAGCATCGTGTTCGTGCCGCCCCCCTTCGCCGCCGATTCCATCATGGAGGCCGCGGAAGCCGGGATCAGGCTGTGCGTGTGCATCACCGACGGCATTCCCTCGCAGGACATGATGCGGGTGAAGCGCTTCATGCTGCGCTTCCGCTTCGAGGACCGCATGCGCCTCGTCGGCCCCAATTGCGCCGGCATCATCACACCCGGACAGGCAATGATGGGCATCATGCCCGGCAATATCTATCTGCCGGGCCGGGTCGGCATCGTCGGCCGCTCGGGAACGCTGGGTTATGAGGCCGCTTCCCAGATGAAGGCGCTCGGCGTCGGCGTCTCCACCAGCGTCGGCATCGGCGGCGATCCGATCAACGGCTCGTCCTTCCGCGACGTTCTCAAGCTTTTCGAGGAAGACCCCGACACCGACGCGGTGGTGATGATCGGCGAGATCGGCGGGCCGCAGGAAGCGGAAGCCGCCGAATGGGCCAAGCACAATATGCGCAAGCCCCTTATCGCCTATATCGCCGGCCTTTCCGCCCCCAAGGGCAAGCGCATGGGCCATGCCGGCGCCATCATTTCCGCGTTCGGTGAATCCGCGCAGGAAAAGGTGGAAATCCTGCGCGAGGCGGGCGTCACCATCGTGCCGACGCCGGCGGCGTTCGGCCCGGTCGTCTCGGACGTGCTTCAGGCGCAGCAGAAAGCCGCCTGAGCCCAACCTCTTCCTTTCCGACCGAGGCGGACATTACGATGAAACCACGCATAATCGTCACCAGACGCTGGCCAACGGCGGTCGAGAAGGTGCTTTCGGAGCGTTTCGAAACCACCTTCAACACATCCGACGTGCCGCTCACGCAGGATCAGCTGCGCAACGCCTTCGCCGAATATGACGCCATCCTGCCCACGGTGAGCGACAGCCTGCCGGCCACCGCTTTCCCGGAGGGGACGGCCCGCACGCGCCTTCTCGGCAATTTCGGCGTCGGCTTCAGCCACATCGATACGGAGGCGGCGCGGCGTCTGGGCATCGCCGTCACCAACACGCCGGGCGTGTTGACCGACTGCACCGCCGATATCGCCATGACGCTGCTGCTCGGCGTGGCCCGCCGGGCAGGCGAAGGAGAGCGCGAACTGCGTTCCGGCAACTGGACCGGCTGGCGGCCGACCCACATGATCGGCAGCCGGGTGTCTGGCAAGACCATCGGCATCGTCGGCATGGGGCGCATCGGCAAGGCAACGGCAAAGCGCGCGCATTTCGGCTTCGGCATGGATGTGGTGTTCTACAACCGCTCGAAGGTCGAGGACGACGAAACCCGCGCCATGGGCGCGCGGCAGCTGCCGACGATCGAGGACGTGCTGGCACAAGCGGATTTCATCTCGCTGCATTGTCCGGGCGGCGCCGAGAACCGGCATCTCATAGACGGCCGCCGGCTTGCCGGCATGAAGCGCGGCGCCTTCCTCATCAACACCGCGCGCGGCGACGTGGTCGACCAGCAGGCGCTGATCGACGCGCTTCAGGCGGGCACCATCGCCGGCGCCGGTCTCGATGTCTTCGACGGCGAACCTTTTGTGCCGGACGCCCTCAGGCGCATGGAGAACGTGATGCTGCTGCCGCATCTGGGCAGCGCGACGGAAGAAACGCGGGTGGCGATGGGCATGAAGGCGGTCGACAACGTCACCGCCTTCTTCGAGAACCGGGACGTGCCGGACCGGGTGGCGTGATGGAAGGCTGCGCGTCCGCCTCCGGCCTGATCGCCCTGCGCAAGCAGGCGCTGGACCTGTTTCGCGGCGGCGTCAGCGCCTCCGATCCCGAAAAGGCGGTGTCCGGTGCGCTGGAACAGCGCAGGCACATGATCGATGCCGCCCGCCGCGTCATCCTGATCGCCTTCGGCAAGGCGGCCTGCCCGATGGTGAAGGGCGCCCTGCCATTTCTCGCCGGCAAACTGCATGCGGCCTGCGCGGTGACCAATCCGGAAAACATGGAGCTGCTCGACGATCGCGTGACGACCATGGCCGGCGGCCATCCGCTGCCGGATGAAAACAGCCTCCAGGCGGCGCATGCAATCGAGCAGCTTGCCGGTTCGGCGCGCCCCGGCGACCTGCTGCTGGTGCTCGTCAGCGGCGGCGGCTCCGCCCTGGTGTGCGCACCGGCGCCCAAAATAACGCTGGCCGACAAGATCGCCCTGAACGACGCCCTGATCCGCTCCGGCGCCGACATCGGCGAGATCAACACGGTGCGGCAGGCCTTCTCGCGCCTCAAGGGCGGTCGCCTTGCAGGACTGGCGCATCAGGCAAAGGTGCTTTCCTTAATCCTTTCCGATGTGCCGGACGACGATATTTCCACGGTCGCCAGCGGGCCGACCGCCAGGCCGCGTGCCGGCGACGCCCGCTCCGTCCTCGAAAAACACGGGCTGACCGACGCGCTGCCGGCCACGATGCGCGAGCATCTCCAGAGCACGGCCCGCCAGACGCCAGCGAAAGCAGCGCATTTCGATCATGTCGAGAATGTCGTGATCGGTGGCAACGGCATCAGCCTGAAGAAGGTGATGGAATGCGCCGGTTCGCTGTTCCCGGCGGTGGTCAAGGCCAATGACTGGCTGTGCGGCGACGTGGCCGATGCCGCCAGCGCGCTTCACAGGATCGCATTGTATGCGGCACGCGAAAGCGGCCCCGTCGCCATCGTCGCCGGCGGCGAACCCACCGTGCGGGTGAATGGCAACGGCACGGGCGGCCGCAATCAGGAACTGGCGCTGCGTTTCGCCATATTGGAGGAAAGCGCGCGCATCGGACGCCCCTGGGTGTTCCTGTCCGGCGCCACCGACGGGCGCGACGGCCCCACCGATGCTGCGGGCGGCATCGTCGATGCCGGCTCCACGGAATGGATGCGCCAGTTCGGCTGCGATCCGGACGCACATCTGGCCAACAATGATTCCTACCCGGCGCTCGCTGCCTCGGGCGATCTTCTGCTGACCGGCGGCACCGGCACCAATGTCGCCGACCTGCAAATCCTGCTCATGCGGTAGAGCGTTTCCAGAAAAATGGAAACGCTTTTCCGGTTCGCAAACGCGACAAGACAAAGACCTGGAGCCGTTCGGCGTTTCCGTGAACCTCCAACGGCTCCAGATGCCCGC
>JAZIHP010000069.1:0-21066 GCA_036678505.1 Alphaproteobacteria bacterium | reverse complement strand
GTCCGCCGGTCAGGCCCGCCGCCTGGCGCTGGCCCGCCTGTTGTTGCGCGACACGCCGGTGTGGCTGCTCGACGAGCCCACCGAAGGCCTGGACGGCGCGACGGCCCGCGATGTCGTCGAACGCCTCGGCGCCTGTGCGGAAGGTCGCACGCTCGTCATCGTCACGCATATACGACGCGAGGCGGAACTCGCCGGTCGCATCGTGGTTATGGAGGAGGGGCGGGTGGAGAAGGATTGCGCACGGGGCAGCGAAGGCTATCGCAGATTGCTCGACCGGCTGCGGCCGGACTGAGAAAAAACCTATCGACGCCGGGAGCCGGCGCCGTCAGCCAAGGAGGCCGGAAAGCCGGAGCAGCCATGGAACTCGATATTGTCGATCTGTCGCGACTTCAGTTCGCGATCACCGCTCTCTACCATTTCCTGTTCGTGCCGCTGACACTCGGCCTGTCCGTGGTCATCGCGATCATGGAAACCGTCTATGTCATGACCGGCCGCGACATCTGGCGCCAGATGACCAAATTCTGGGGCACGCTGTTCGGCATCAACTTCGTCATGGGCGTGGCCACCGGCATCGTCATGGAATTCCAGTTCGGCATGAACTGGAGCTACTACAGCCACTATGTCGGCGATATTTTCGGCGCGCCGCTGGCGATCGAAGGGCTGATGGCCTTTTTCCTCGAAGCGACCTTCGTCGGCCTGTTCTTCTTCGGCTGGGACAGGCTTTCGCGCCTCGGCCATCTGGCCGCGACATGGGCGGTGGCCATCGGGTCCAACTTCTCGGCGCTGTGGATCCTGATCGCCAATGGCTGGATGCAGAACCCGGTGGGCTCGTCCTTCAATCCGCAGACCATGCGCATGGAGGTCAACGATTTCGCCGCCGTGCTGTTCAACCCGGTGGCGCAGGCGAAATTCGTGCACACCGTGTCGGCCGGCTACGTCACGGCCTCCATCTTCGTGCTCGGCGTCTCGGCCTGGTATCTGCTGAAGGGGCGTCACCTCGAACTCGCCAGGCGCTCGCTCACCGTTGCCGCCTCGTTCGGCCTTGCCGCGTCGCTGTCGGTGGTGGTGCTGGGCGATGAGAGCGGCTATCTCTCCACCGAGCATCAGAAGATGAAGCTCGCGGCCATCGAGGCGATGTGGAAGACCGAGCCGGCTCCCGCCGCCTTCACCGCCATCGGTTTCCCCGACCAGGAAGCGCGCAAGACCTATTACGCCGTCCACATACCGTGGGTGATGGGCCTGATCGGCACGCGCTCGCTGACCACCGAAATCCCCGGCATCGAGGATCTCGTCGAGCATGCGAAGACCCGCATCCGCAACGGCATGGCGGCCTATGGCGCGTTGCAGGAAATCCGGGCGGCCGGCAGCGATGCGGCCATACCGGAAGCGGCCCGCGCCACCTTCGAGGAAAATGGCGCGGACCTCGGCTATGCGCTTTTGCTCAAGCCCTATCTGGACGACCCGGCGCAGGCCAGCGACGAGCAGATCGCACAGGCGGCATGGGATACGGTCCCGAATGTGCCGACCCTGTTCTGGACCTTCCGCATCATGGTGGGGCTGGGCTTCTTCTTCATCGTCCTGACGGCCGTGTTCTTCTATCTCTCGGCCCGTCACCGGCTCGACCGCTATCCGTGGCTGCTGCGCGTGGCGGTGTTCGCCATCCCGCTGCCGTGGATCGCGGCCGAGTTCGGCTGGATCGTTGCCGAATTCGGGCGCCAGCCATGGATCATCGAGGGGGTGCTGCCGACCGCCGCGGGGGTTTCCAATCTGGGCGCCGCGACGGTTCTGGCCACCATTATCGGCTTCTCGCTGATCTATTCGGTGCTGTTCGTCGTCGAAATGGTGCTGATGCTGGCTGCAATCCGCAAGGGGCCGGAAGCTGACCATGCACCGCAGACCCGGCTCGTACCTCCTTCCCTCGCTCCGGCGGAGTAGATGACATGATCCTTCATGAACTTCTCGACTATCAGACCCTGAGGGTCATCTGGTGGCTGCTGCTTGGCGTGTTGCTGATCGGCTTCGCCGTCATGGACGGTTTCGATCTCGGCACCGGCATGCTCCTGCCCTTCGTCGGCAGGACCGATGTGGAGCGCCGCGTCGTCATCAACACGGTCGGCCCCGTCTGGGAAGGCAATCAGGTGTGGCTGATCCTCGGTGGCGGGGCGATCTTCGCCGCCTGGCCGCCGCTCTACGCCGTCTCCTTCTCCGGTTTCTATCTGGCCATGTTCGCCATCCTGTTCGCGCTGATCCTGCGCCCGGTCGGTTTCAAATACCGCTCCAGGCGCGAAACCGCGGCGTGGCGCGGCGGCTGGGACTGGGCGCTGTTCGTCGGCGGCCTCGTGCCGGCGCTGGTGATGGGCGTGGCGGTCGGCAACGTGCTTCAGGGCGTGCCGTTCCGCTTGGGCACGGATCTGCGCATCTTCTATGACGGAACGACGCTGTTGGAACTGCTCAATCCGTTCGGTCTGCTGTGCGGGCTGCTTTCGGTGGCCATGCTGGTCATGCACGGCGCTTCGTGGCTGGTGCTGAAGACCGGGGACATGGTGGCGGCGCGCGCGCGCCGCTATGGCGTGGGGGCGGCAATCGCCACCATCGTGCTGTTCGGGCTCGGCGGCGTCTGGCTGTGGCTGGGGATCGACGGCTATCACATCACCAGCGCGGTGGTGACGGACGGGCCTTCCAATCCGCTCGCCAAAACCGTGGAGCGGGCCTCCGGCGCATGGTTCGAGAACTATGGCAGGCATTCATGGACGATCATCGCGCCGGTGCTGGGTTTTGCCGGGGCGCTCGCCAATCTGGCCCTGCAGAAAGGCCGGCGCGAGATCGTGCCGGTGCTGGCCAGCGCCGTCTCGATCCTCGGCATCGTCTCTACGGTCGGCCTGTCGATGTTCCCGATGATCCTGCCCTCGTCGCTGGACCCCAGGTCCAGCCTCACGGTGTGGGACGCCTCTTCCAGCCACCTCACCCTGTTCATCATGCTGGTGGTGACGGCGATCTTCATCCCGCTCATCGTCGCCTATACGAGCTGGGTCTACCATGTGCTGTGGGGCAAGGTGGACGAGAAGGACATCCGCGACGGCAGCGGCCACGCCTATTGACGCGCCAAGCAGACAAAGGAGATGTGAAATGTGGTATTTCGCCTGGCTGCTCGGCCTGCCCCTCGCCGCCGCTTTCGCGGTGCTGAACGCCATGTGGTACGAACTGATGGACGATGCCGCCAAGGCGGCGGAACCGGCGCCGGTACACACGCCCCCAAAGCGCGGATGAGGGATATTCATAGAGCCGTTCATGGTTTCACGGGAAAACGGCTCCAAATCTGTGTTTTGTCGCGTTCGCGAACCGGAAAGGCGTGTCCACTTTTCCTGGAAACGCCTTATCCGGCGACTGCCAGATGGAGGTTGCCGGATATGGCCCACTGCCGGATATGGCCCGTTGAAGGTGAATGAATAGATTGCTTACCGCAGGCGCAGCAGATCGACGGGGCGGTTGTCGATGATCGCCTCCATCGAAAAATAGCCGGTGACGGTCGCCAGATCGAAGTCGGTGATCAGCCTTTGATAGAAGGCGTCATAGCCGGCCATGCCGCGCGTGATTACCTTGACCATGTAGTCCCAGTCGCCGCCGATCCGGTAGAAGTCGATGACCTCCGGCAGCCTGTCGACATGCTTGCGGAAGCGTTCCGCCCATTCCTTCGAATGATGACGCGTGCGGATCATGACGAGCACGGTCAGGTCGAGCCCAAGCGCGGACAGGTCGATGTCGGCATGCGATCCGCGCAGGATGCCGTCGCTCGTCAATCGCTGCAAACGCCGCCAGCAGGCATTCTGCGAAATGCCGGCCTGCTCGGCCAGATCGCGTTGCGACAGGCCGGCCTGCTGTTGCAGGCAGTTCAGAATTCTGAGGTCTATGCCGTCAATCTTCGCCATTTGCCGATCATTTGACCCAATTTTTCTCATTCTGTGCATTAAACAGGTGAGGTTTCAACCGATAATCAGCGTAAAATCCCTGATCTCATATCTTCGATTGGGTCAGAGGTGGGCAAATGACGGTTTCGGCGCAGTTTGGCGGCAGTCCGCTGGACCGGTTTCGGCAGGAACTGACGCGGGAGGATATCGTGGCGGCGCTGGGCGCCGGCCTGATCGGGGCGGATGCCGTCATCGATGGTCCGTTCGGCAGCAAGCCCATGATCTATGCTGATTATGTCGCTTCGGGGCGGGCCTTGCGGCAGGTGGAGCGCTTCGTGCTGGAGGACGTTCTGCCTCATTACGCCAACAGCCACACCGAAGCGTCGTGGTGCGGTGGTTTCATGACCCGCCTGCGGCGCGATGCGCGCGCCGTGATTGCCAGCCATTGCGGCGCTGACGAGAACCACGCGGTGATCTTCACCGGTTCCGGGGCGACCGCCGGCATCAACCGGCTGGTGAGCCTGCTCGGCGTTACCGAGGCCGCGCGGGCGAGCCGGCGCGTGCGCGTCGTCATCGGCCCTTACGAGCATCATTCCAACATTCTGCCATGGCGCGAAAGCGGCGCGGATATCGTCGAGATCGCGGAAGCGGCGCAGGGCGGCCCAGATGCCGGATTGCTCGCCGAAGTTTTGGGTGAAGCAGGCTTCGACCTTACGGTTTGCGCCTTTTCCGCTGCCTCCAACGTCACCGGCATCGTGGCCGATGTGGCGGGCCTGACGCGGATGGTGAAGGCGGCCGGCGCTCTCATGGTATGGGATTACGCGGGCGGCGGCCCCTATCTGCCGATCGTCATGACGCCTGAAGACGGCGCGTCCATCGATGCCGTCGTCGTGTCGCCGCACAAATTCATCGGCGGGCCCGCAGCCTCCGGCATCCTGGTGGTGCGCCGCGACGCTGCGGTGATCGCCAAACCCTCGTGGCCCGGCGGTGGAACCGTGCGTTTCGTGACCTCGCAAGCACATGATTACAGCGGCAGCCTCGAAGCGCGGGAAGAGGCGGGCACGCCGAATGTGGTGGGCGATATCCGTGCGGCTCTTTCCATCATCGTCAAGGAAGCGATCGGCGCGGATTTCATGCAGCGCCGCAACGGCGAACTGGCAGGCCGGGTTGCGCGGGAATGGCAGGGGATCGACAATCTTGAACTGCTCGGTCTGCCCGTGCCTGGCCGGTTGCCGATTTTCTCGTTTCGCATCCGCGACGGCAGGGGCGGCTATGTGCACCAGCAACTGGTGACGCGGATGCTGAGCGACCGCTTCGGCATCCAGGCGCGCGGCGGCTGCGCCTGCGCCGGCCCCTATGTGCTGAGACTGCTGTCGATCGATGACGGGCGGGCACAGGAGCTGCGTCAGGCGATCCTCTCCGGCGACGAGATGGCGAAGCCGGGGTTCACGCGGCTGAATTTCAGCGTGCTGCTCGCCGATGACAAGGTGGAATACATCACGGACGCAGTGAAGCAGATGGCAATGGACGCTGCGGACTGGGCGCCGAACTATGATTTCGATCCGGCGCGCGCCATCTTTTTTCCGCGCCTGTCTGCCTGAAACCGGTTTCCAGCAGCGGCGCATCCGCGCCGCCGGGCCTGTTTCAGGCCACCGGAGCCCGGTTTGGAGCGTTTCCGCTTTTCTCCGGATCGCTGCGCAATTTTGCTGGAAACGTTCTAAAGCATGTCGCCCGAAAGTGGGAACCGGTCTCGGGGCGACGACATGCGTAAAAACAAGAATTTGAAGCGCAGGGAGCGACCCTGAAAGATCGCGACACGCTTTAAAATGGCATGCTGAAGAGTATATCAGCGTGTTGATCGGGGGGGGGCGGCCAGCTTCGGCGAACCGGCGCCGGGCGGAGCAGGAGCCGTTCTTTCCCGGCTTATATCGGCAAAGATCGGGGGAAGCGGCTATCAGATGACGGGGTCGGCAAGGGTGTTTTCAATCGCCGCGATATTCAGCTCCAGATAGGCGACACGCTGAATGGTGCTGTTGCTTGGCGAGGCATTGTGCCGGGCTGCTTCGAGCAACAGAGCCGCCTGTTCCTTGCGCAGCATTTTCGACAGATTTTGCAGCTGTGATTTTTCTTGACCGTTCATCAAGCCGATATAGCGACATGGCCTTCCTCACTCAAGCGCGGAGATACGAAAGACCAAAGCCCGACCAAGGGTTCTTATGGCAGCACAATCAACGGCAGCAGGAGATTGGTGGAGCTGAGGGGGATCGAACCCCTGACCTCGTCATTGCGAACGACGCGCTCTCCCAGCTGAGCTACAGCCCCATCAGCAGGATGCCGCATTTATCTGCGGCGGACGAAAACTGTCAAGCAAGCAATTTCGTCTTTCTGCCGGCGAGCCCGCCAGCAGGCGGGACTTGCCCCCCAGACCGGCAATGGCTACATGTCGGAAACAATCGGAGACCCGCATGATCGCCCTTATCCAGACCCTCGTCCTGGCGCTCGATCTTTACTGGTGGATCATCATCGCGTCGGCCATCTTCTCCTGGCTCTATGCGTTCAATGTCGTCAATCCACGCAACCAGTTCGTCGGAACCATCGGCAACATGCTGTTCAGGTTGACCGAGCCTGCGTTGCGGCCGATCCGCCGTTTCATGCCGGATCTCGGCGGCCTCGACATTTCGCCGATCATCCTGTTGCTGGCTCTGTTCTTCGTGCGGCAGTTCCTGCTCATGAGCGTTGCGCCACTGTTTTTCTAAAGCACGTCGCCTGAAAGCGGGAACCGGTTTCGGGACAACGACATGCGTAAAAATGCAGGGAGTTGACCTGAAAGATCGCGACACGCTTCAGCGCATTTCCGCTTTTTTTCCGAATCGCGAAAATGCACCAGCCTTCTGTTTTGACGCAATTGCGGGTGCTGGACCGCGCTGCGCATTTTTGCCGGAATCGCTCTGGGACAAGTGGTGAACCTTCCCTGCAAGCTTCGTGATGACGGGCTCGACCTGTATGTGCGTCTGACGCCGAAATCGTCGAAGGACGAACTGGGCGGGGTCGAAGCATCGGCTGACGGAAAGATATATGCCAGGGCGCGCGTCCGCGCGGTGCCCGAAAAAGGGGCTGCCAACACGGCGCTGGAAAGGCTGATCGCAAAGAGCCTTGGCGTGCCTGCGACGACGGCGCAGGTGGTGGCAGGCGGAACGGCGCGGCTCAAGACGGTGCGGATAAGCGGCGAGCCGCAGGCGCTTCGCCAGAAGCTGGAGCAGGCCCTGTCGCGATAACGGGGCCCGCCGGAAAGCTTACTGCGGGACGCGGGCGCGCGCGAGGCCCTCGACGATCATCTGGCGGGCGCGCTCCACGCCATACCAGCCGCTGATCTTCACCCATTTGCCGGGTTCCAGATCCTTGTAGTGCTGGAAGAAGTGGGCGATCTGATCGAGCGAGATCTGCGGCAGGTCGGTATAATCGTGGACGTTTTCGTAGCGCTTGGTGATGTGCGGGGACGGCACGGCGATGATTTTCTCGTCCTGGCCGGCATTGTCTTCCATGATCAGGACGCCGATCGGGCGCGCATTGATCACGCAGCCCGGAACCAGCGCACGGGTGTTGCACACCAGGACGTCGACCGGGTCGCCGTCGCCGGAAAGCGTATGCGGCACGAAGCCGTAATTTCCGGGATAGCGCATCGGCGTGTAGAGGAAGCGGTCGACGAACAGCGTGCCGGCTTCCTTGTCCATTTCATATTTGATCGGCTCGCCGCCGACCGGAACCTCGATAATGACGTTGACGTCTTCCGGCGGATTGTTTCCGGACGATATGGCGTCGATGCGCATGTCTGGGCCTCTCGGTTTGCAGAATTCCCGGCACGGCGCCGGCGGGCGCCGTTGCGGGAACAAGATGAGAATCAGGGAGAGACTGCATCCTGAAACGACGCAGCTTCACGTCCTGCGCGTCGCAATAGCGGGGCTTTCCGCCGCAGGCAATGCGACGGAAGGAACCGATTGCAGATTTGGCGCTGAAAATGACGCCCGCATTTGCAATCGGGCGTTCGGTTCAAGCCGGTCGGCACTGGCGGGTCGGCACTGGCGGGTCGGCACTGGCGGATCGGCACAGGCGGGGGTGGCATTGGCAGGTCGACCCAAGCGGTTCCGGCCCAAGCGGTTTCGGCCCAAGCGGTTCCGGCACTGGCAGGTTCGGCTCACTCCCAGATGAAGGCGACCTTTTTCAGCGCTTTGTGGTCGAATATCTCGACGCCTTCGGCGACGTCGCGGCCGCCGGCACCCGCATAGAAGGCGAGCGCGTTGTCGTTTTCCTCCAGCGCCCAGACCACCAGGCCTTTCAGCCCATGTTCGGCCAGACGGCGGCGCGCCTCTGCGAACAGGCGGCTGCCGAGGCCGATGCCCTGATATTCCGGCCGCAGGTAAAGCTCGTAAATCTCGCCCTGCTGGGACAGTTCTGGGGCGCGGTTGCGCCCGATGGTGGCATAGCCGGCGATGACGCCGCCGATTTCCACCACCAGAACCGTGGCGGCGCGCCGGATGGCGCTGGCCCACCAGTCGCTGCCGCGGCGGTTGATCATCGTGGTCAGGGCCTTGTGGGGAATGATGCCGGCATAGGCGCCCTGCCATGCCTTAAGGTGAACGCCTGCTATCGCTGCTGCGTCGCGCGGTTCGGCTCTGCGGATGTCGATGGCCAGCGTGTTCATAATTCGTTAACCATAAGCCCGGCTCACGGCAGAGCGCAAGACCCGCGCCGGCTTTCCTGCCCGATTTGCGCACGGGAAGCCTTGTCTGTCAGATTTCGATCAGATGGTCGTCGAGTTCGTTTTCGTTGCCGGGCGAGACGGGAAAATGCTCTGCCAGAACGGTTCCGACCGATCCGACGGCCTGCACGAAGCCGTCCGCCAGCCGGTCCCGGCGCGCATGCGCGGTCAGATCGGCGATCGTGTCCTCCCACAAAAGCGGGTCGACACGGCTGCCGATGCCGACATCGGCGATGACTTCGGCATAGCGCTCAGCCAGCGAAACGAAGATCAGCACGCCGGTGCGGGCGGCGGTGCGGTGCACGTTGCGTCCGAGAAACTGGCGCCTTGCATTGTCGCGGGCGGCGCGGTGGCGCATCTGCCATGGCACCAGATGGATGCGCAGCGCCGGCACCAGCCATAACAGCGCCAGCACGGCTGCTACCGCGGCCAGCTGCTTGAGGATGAAATGCGGCAGCCGGATCGATACCCACCAATATTCGGACACGAAGGCGACGGCCAGGCTGGCCAGCAGGATGCCGATCATCGCCATGCAGGCGGCGGGGAAGAAATAGCCATCGCTACGGCGGGCGACGACGCAATAGATTTCGCCGTCGGTTTTCGCCTCCGCCGCGCGAATGGCGGCGGCCACGCGCTTGTGGTCGGCTTCGCTTATGGGTTTCGTCGCCATCTACCAGCCTCCAGATGCGCCGCCGCCGCCGGACGAGCCGCCGCCGCCCGAGAAACCGCCTCCGCCGGACGACCAGCCACCGCCGCCGGACGACCAGCCGCCACCCCCTGAGCGGCGCGAAGAGTTGCCGCTCCTGTTGACCTCGAAGACCATGCCCAGCCAGCGATAGCGGCCGGGCCCGATCTTTTCGCCGAAGATCGGCGGCAGGATCGCCATGGCGAAGCCGCCGAAGAACAGGATCGCCCAGATGGCGATGAAGAGGACGGGAATCCAGTCCTCGATATCATTGTTGCTGGCGGGATTGCGCCTGCCGCGCGCCTCCAGTTCCTCCGGATGGCCGTGCAGCACCATGATGATGTCGTCGACGGCCTTTTCGATGCCGCCGGAAAAATCGCCGGCGCGGAACGCAGGCACCAGGTCGTTTTCGATGATCAGCCGGCTGTGCAGGTCGGTGAGCGTGCCTTCGAGCCCGTAGCCGACCTCGATGCGCATCTTGCGGTCATCGCGCGAAATCAGCAGCAGGACGCCGTTGTTTTCGCCGGCCTGACCAAGCTTCCATTCACGGAAAAGCCGGTTGGCGTAGGGTTCGATGGCCTCGCCGTCGAGATCGCCGACCGTCGCGACGACGATCTGGTCCGACCCCTCCTTCTCGAAATCCGCCAGCTTCCGATCCAGCAGGACGCGGGTGGCGGCATCGATCATGCCGGCCTGATCGACGACGCGGCCGGTGAGGGCCGGCAGGGCGGCGGCCAGCGTCATGGCAGGCAGCAGCAGGCCGATCAGGAGGACGGCCAGCATCCTCCCGAAACGACGGTGCGGGGCCTGCCCTGATGCGGTGGAATTCCGGATCATCACCTCACCCTTGCCGGATCGGCGCCGGATCGGCGCGCGCGGGCGCTCAGCCGCTCTTGCCGGCGCCGAAATTCACCTGCGGGGCCTGCATCTTGTCCTCGTCCACGGTGAAGTTCTGGAACGGCTGACTGGAACGGAACCACAGGGTCGCCCAGATCACCGAGGGGAAGGTGCGCAGGGTGAGGTTGTAGTCGCGCACCGCCTGAATGTAGTCGCGGCGGGCGACCGCGATGCGGTTCTCGGTGCCTTCGAGCTGGGCCTGCAGGGCGAGAAAATTCTGGTTCGCCTTCAGGTCGGGATAGTTCTCGACCACGGCCAGCAGGCGCGACAGCGCGCTGGTCAGGCCGGCCTGGCTTTCCTGAAACGCCTTGAAGGCCTTGGGGTCGGACAGCGTTTCGGGCGTGACCGTCACCTGCGTGGCCCTGGCGCGCGCTTCGACCACGCCTTCCAGCACGTCCTTTTCGTGGCTGGCGTAGCCCTTCACGGTCTCGACCAGATTGGGGATGAGGTCGGCGCGGCGCTGATACTGGTTCAGAACCTCGCTCCAGGCCGCCTTGGCGTTTTCTTCCGCCGTGGGGATCGTGTTGTAGCCGCAGCCGGCCAGCAGCGGCAGCAACAGCGCCATGAGCAGGAGCGCGGGCAGGGTGCGCAGCGGAAAAGGCAGCGCCGGGGGCAGGGCCAGGCGTGGGGTCAGGCGCTGGGCCAGGCGCTGGGTGGCGATGGGCTGAACGGTCATGGGCGGGTCTCTCAACTGCGGACGGTGGACCAAGAGATAGCACAAACAGGCGCGGAGAAAATGCCCCGTCATGTGCGGCAGCCATGTTATAGGCGAAAGAGAGCCGATAAAATCGCTCCGGAACGAATAGCCCGTGTCAGGAACATCGTCATGGCAGCAGACAGGAACGACAGGCGGGGGCAGGAATCGCGCCGCATCCTGAAAGGCATTGCCGGCGAGGCCGGTCCCGGCCGGCCGTCGCTGGCCGCGCGTGTTTCAAGGCGCGCTCACGATCATCTGACGGCTGCCGACGCCGACCAGTCCGATCGCATGGAAACATGGGGCACGCGCATCGGCCGCGTGCTGGGCATGGTGATCATGATCGGCCTGGCCGTGTGGCTGTTCCGCCTTCTCGTCAGCAACGGATAAAGCATGATCCCGCATCTTCCCGTGCCGAAACCGGCCGTCATCGTCATTTCCAGCCATGTGGCGCGCGGCACAGTGGGCAACCGCGCGGCGGTGTTCGCGCTGGAGACGCTGGGCTTTCCGGTTTGGGCGGTGCCGACGGTCATTCTGCCTTGGCATCTGGGCCATGGGCCGGGAACGAAGATCGTGGCGCCGCCCGAACAGTTCGCCGCCCTGCTGAAGGACCTTGAAGGCTCGAAGTGGCTGGGCGAGGTCAAGGGCGTGCTGTCCGGCTTTCTCGGCGATGACCGGCAGGCGGATGCGGTGGCGTCGCTGGTGCGCGCCGTGAAGGCGCGCAATCCGGACGCGCTTTATGTCTGCGATCCGGTCATGGGCGATGTCGACGGCCTTTACGTGCCTGAGCCGGTGGCCGGGACGATGCGCGACCAGCTCATGCCGCTTGCCGATATCGCAACGCCCAACCGCTATGAGCTGGCGTGGATGAGCGGGCGCGAATTGCCGAACCTGCCTTCGCTGGCCGAGGCCGCGCATGCCGCGCCGCCGCGCACCATGCTGGTCACGTCTTCACCGGCCGCAACCGCCGGCCGCGTCGGCAATCTTCTGGTGGAAGGGGGGCAGGAGATGTTTGCCGAACACGATCTGGTGCGCAATCCGCCCAACGGTGTCGGGGACCTGACGGCTTCGCTCTATCTGGCGCATGTGCTTGGAGGCGATGCCGCCCGGGAGGCCCTGCACGCAACGACGGCTTCGGTCTATGAAGTTCTGAAAAGGGCGGCGCAGCGGGGCAGCAACGAGCTTCAGATCGAAACCGACGCCCGCAGTCTCCGGCATCCGGAGACGGAGGTTTCGGTGCGGCAATTGCAGGCGGTCCAGCCGTGAACCGCTTCCGCGGCCCCGGCCTCATTTTTTTTCCGGCCGCGTGCGCGCGGCGCCGGGCGATGCCGTCCGGCTGCAAAATGCTCCGGTTCCGGCGGCCGGGATTTTATTCGGCCGGCGTTGCGATTCTTCATTGATCGGCAGGCCTCTTTCCCGTTAGACCGGCGCCAGCCCATACAGGCTGTCCGCCATCCCCAACGGAAAGCAACCGCCGGCCATGACCAACCTGCCCGAACATCTCCTCAACGGTTACCGCAATTTCATGCAGGGCAGGTACTCTTCCGAGAGCGGGCGATATGCGTCTCTGGCACGCGAGGGGCAGCATCCCGATACGATGATCGTCGCCTGCTGCGATTCGCGTTCCGCGCCCGAGACCGTCTTCGATTGCGGGCCGGGCGAGCTTTTCGTTCTGCGCAATGTGGCCAATCTGGTTCCGCCCTATGAGCCGGACGGCGAATTTCACGCCACCTCGGCGGCGCTCGAATTCGCGGTTCAAAGCCTGAAGGTCAAGAACATCGTGGTCATGGGGCATGGCCGCTGCGGCGGCATCAAGGCAGCGCTCGGCAACAACGCGCCGCTGTCTCCCGGCGATTTCATCGGCAAGTGGATGAGCCTTATCAGTCCGGCCGCCGAGACCGTCGCATCCAGCACCCTGATGACGGCCTCCGAACGGCAGACGGCGCTGGAACGCATCTCGATCCGCTATTCGCTCGCCAATCTGCGCACTTTTCCTTGCGTGAACATATTGGAGAGCAAGGGCCGGCTGACGCTCTATGGCGCATGGTTCGACATCTCCACCGGCGAATTGTGGGTCATGAACAAGGACACCGGCGATTTCGAGCGGCCGGAACCTGGCTGATCCTTTTCGCGTTCGACGCTGGAGCCGTTCATGGTTTCACGGAATCGCCGAACGGCTCCAGGCCTTTGTCTCGTCGCGTTTGCGAACCGGAAAAGTGTTTCCACTTTTCCTGGAAACGCTCCAAGAAGGGACGCAGGATGGATATCGAGGGTGCTGGCCATGTCTTCCGTCAGGGTGGTTCTCGTTGCGGTCGTCGCGCTGTTTCTTGCGGCGGGCGCGGCGCGCGCTGAAAATCAGCTGATCGAACGCTGGTATGACGCGCTGCTCAGGGTTGACCGGGACGCGCTGGCCGATCTGCTTTCCGACGATGTCCGCATCAGTCTTGTCGATCTCGATGTCGTGCAGGACAAGCAGGAATTCCTTTCCTCCATGGACGAATGGGAAAACTCCGTCGCAGGCGCTTCCATCCGCCACCGCGTGGAGAAGGAAGACGACGGCGTCATCACCTTGCTGGTCTGCTACGACTTCCCGGACAACCGCCTGCTGATGCAGGAAACCTTCGCCGTCGGCGACGGCCGCATCACTGCAAGCTCGCAGGCCGAAGTCGCCGACAATTGCGACGGTTACTGAGCGGCGCCCGGCAGCGGTTGCATGGCGCAATCCGCGAGCCTACATCGGTGGCACGAGATTTTAATCGCCGAAAGTGATTTCATGTCCTCTGCAAAGACCGTCGATCTTTCCACCCATCCGCTCACGGCATGGAACGGGCCGTTGGGCCTGCCCGATTTCAATCGCATTGCCGATGGCGATTTCGGGCCCGTGTTCGACGCTGCATTCGCCGCCCATGAAGCGGAAATCGACGCCATCGCCGGCAATGCGGCCGAACCGACGATTGAAAACACCCTGGCGGCGCTGGAGCTTTCGGGACAGGCGCTGGAGCGGGTTGCCTCGATCTTCTGGTGCAAGGCCGGCGCCAACACCAACGACGCCATCCAGAAACTGGAGCGCGAGATTTCGCCGAAGATGTCGCGGCATTTCTCGGCCATCTCCATGCATGAAAAGCTGTTTGCGCGCATCGATGCGCTTCATGCGAAGCGCGCCGGTCTGGGCCTCGATGCGGAGACGCTGCGGGTTCTGGAAAAGAGCTGGAAGGGTTTTGTGCGTTCCGGCGCGAAGCTTGACGCGTCGGCCAAGAAGCGGCTTGCGGCCATCAACGAGGAGCTGTCGTCGCTCGGCACCGGCTTCGGCCAGAACGTGCTGGCGGACGAGCGCGACTGGGCGCTGTTCCTCGACGAGGGCGATCTTGCCGGTCTGCCGGACTTCCTCAAAAACGCGATGGCGGAAGCGGCTGCCGCGCGCGGGCAGCAAGGCCGCTATGCGGTGACGCTGTCGCGCTCGATCTACGAGCCCTTCACCACTTTCTCCGGGCGGCGCGATCTGCGCGAGACGGCATGGCGCGCCTTCACCATGCGCGGACAGAACGGCGGGGCCAGCGACAATACGAGGCTGGTGCGCGATACGCTGAAGCTGCGGGCCGAAAAGGCGGAACTGCTCGGCTATGGCAGTTTTGCGGCGCTGAAGCTCGACGACACCATGGCCAAGTCGCCGAAGGCGGTGCACGACCTGCTCGGCCCGGTGTGGAAGAAAGCGCTGGAAAAGGCCGGTGCGGACCAGAAGGAGCTGGAGCGGCTGGCGACCGAGGCCGGCAGCAACGAGCCCTTCGCGGCATGGGACTGGCGCTTCTATCAGGAAAAGCTGCGCGCCGAGAAATTCGCTTTCGACGAGGCCGAGCTGAAGCCCTATCTCCAGCTTGAGCGCATCGTCGCCGCCTGTTTCGACGTGGCCGGCCGCCTGTTCGGCCTCGGCTTCGAGGAAAAGACTGGCATCGCCGGATGGCATGAGGATGTGCGCGTCTTCGTCGTGAAGAATGCCGACGGTTCGCAGCGCGGGCTGTTTCTGGCCGATTATTTCGCGCGCTCGTCCAAGCGCTCGGGCGCGTGGATGAGTTCGCTGCAATCCGGCTACGAGCTTGGCGAGGGGTCTTCGCCGATCATCTACAACGTCATGAATTTCGCTAGGCCGCCGAAGGGCGAGCCGGCGCTGCTTTCGATGGACGAGGCCAGAACCCTGTTCCACGAATTCGGCCATGCGCTGCACGGCATGCTGAGCGAGGTGACGTGGCCGAGCGTTTCGGGCACCTCCGTCAGCCGCGATTTCGTGGAACTGCCCTCGCAGCTTTACGAGCACTGGCTGACGGTGCCGCAGGTGCTGGAAAAACACGCCCTGCATTACCGCGACGGCAAGGCGATGCCGAAGGCGCTGCTCGACAAGATGCTGGCGGCGCAGACCTTCGGCGCGGGCTTTGCCACGGTCGAGTTCACCGCTTCGGCGCTGATCGACATGGCTTACCATGCGCGCCCCGATGCGCCGCCGGAGCCGCTTGCCTTCGAGGCCGAGACGCTGGCCGGGCTCGACATGCCCGATACCATCGCCATGCGCCACCGCACGCCGCATTTCGCCCATGTGTTTTCCGGTGACGGCTATTCGGCCGGCTATTATTCCTACATGTGGTCGGAAGTCCTGGACGCCGACGCCTTCTCCGCCTTCGAGGAAAGCGGCGATCCCTTCAACCCGGAACTGGCCAGGCGCCTGCGTGAAAACATCTATTCGGCCGGCGGCTCGAAAGACCCGGAAGCGCTCTATACGGCCTTCAGGGGCAAGATGCCGTCGCCCGAGGCGATGATGGCCAAGCGCGGTCTGGTTTAGCTTCCAGCCTTCGGGCTCGCATCGATCAGCAATTCGGCGTTGCGGGCCACGGAGCGTGCCGGGCCGCCCGCGCCGAAGAGCTGGCCGGAAATATAGGCGCCTTCGATCAGGAGCAGCAGGCCGTCGCCGAGTGTGTCGGCATCGTCCGCCCCCATGCCACGCGCCATTTCGCGCAGGCGCCGGCGCAGTTCGCGCTTGTTGTCCTCGCTGACCCTGCGGGCCGGATGATCGGCTTGGGGATATTCCACCGCCGCATTGGTCATGCCGCAGCCGCGATAGGAGGGGGCTTGCGTGCGCTGGCCGGCGCGGGTGAGGAATGCCAGAATCTGGGCGCGCGGGTCGCCCGGATGGGCCGCCACGGCTTCGTCGAACCGCTCCCAGAATTCGCGGTCATATTGCCGAAGATAGGATGCCGCCAGCTCGTCCTTGGAGGAAAAGGCGCGGTAGAGGCTGGGCTTGGCGACGCCCGCCGTCCTGACGATCTCGTCGACGCCGATCGCCCTGATGCCCTGCCGGTAGAACAGGTCGCGCGCGACGTCGAGAATCCGCTTTGCCGCCGCCGGCTGGCGGTCTTTTCCCGCCTGGCCTTCAATTTTGCTGTTTCGTGCCATCAGCGAAGTTCACTTGACAATGTTACCGATCGGTACATACAGCTCGACGATTGAAACGTACCGGTCAGTTACATGATAGCCAGATCCGCTCCCTTTGGCCAGCGCTACGCCTTCGTGGTCGTCGCCGTCATCTTCCTGTGCCTGTTGATCGCGGCCGGGCTGCGCTCGGCTCCGGCGGTCATGATGCTGCCTCTGGAAGAAAGTCTCGGCTGGGGCCGTGACAGCATTTCCTTCGCCGCTGCCGTCGGCATCTTTCTCTACGGTCTCGCCGGTCCGTTCGCTGCGGCGCTGATGGAGCGCATCGGCTTGAGGCGCGTGCTGCTGGCCGCGCTGGTGTTGATGTCGGGCGCGACCGCGCTCAGCCTGCGGATGACGCAGCCATGGCACATGGTGCTGACATGGGGCATCCTGTCCGGCATCGGCTCCGGCGCGGTCGCCACCGTGCTCGGCGCCACCATCGTCAACCGCTGGTTCAAGACCAATCGCGGCCTCGTCATGGGGCTGATGTCGGCGTCCAGCGCATCCGGCATGCTGGTGTTCCTGCCGCTGCTGGCCGCCCTTGCCCAGTCGGGCGGATGGCGGCCGGTGGCGCTTACCGTTTCCATCGCCACGGCGGCCCTGTTGCCGCTGGTGTGGTTTCTGGTGCCGGAGCGCCCGTCTTCGGTCGGCCTGGTGCGCTATGGCGCGGATGCCGGCGATGCGCCGCCGGCGCCGCCCTCGGCGCGGGGCAATTTTGTCGTTCACACCTTGTCGATACTGAAGCGGGCGGCCGCCACGCGCATCTTCTGGTATTTGTTCGCCACCTTCTTCATCTGCGGTTTCACCACCAACGGGCTGGTCGGCACCCATCTCATCGCCTTCTGCGGCGATATGGGCATCGACGAGATCCAGGCGGCGGGGCTGTTGTCGCTGATGGGCGTGTTCGACCTGATCGGCACCACGCTGTCCGGCTGGCTGACCGACCGCTTCGATCCGCGCAAGCTGCTGTTCATCTATTACGGCATTCGCGGCCTGTCGCTGATGTACCTGCCTTATTCAGGCTTCTCGGCCACGGCTCTCGTCGTCTTCGCCATCTTCTACGGGCTCGACTGGATCGCCACGGTGCCGCCGACGCTGCGGCTGGCCAATGAAGGTTTCGGCGATGCCGCCGGGCCGCTGGTGTTCGGCTGGATCGTGGCCGGCCATCAGGTCGGGGCGGCGGCCGCCGCCTATTTCGGCGGCATCATGCATGAGTTGCAGGGCGATTACGAAATGGCCTTCCTGGTCGCCGGGCTGACCGGCCTTGCGGCGGCCTGCATTTCGCTGCTGATCGATACCGGCAAGCCGCAAAGCGATCCCGAGCCGCAACCGGCCTGAGTGGAGGGGGTCAGCCGGGAAAGCAGGCCACGGGAACGTTCGGCCACACCGCATCGGCGCAACCGGCATCGCGCTGGCGGTCGCGGAAGGCGGAGCTGACCGGGCCGGTGACCATGTGATCGACGCCGTCCGGCGCATCGGCGAAGAGTTCCTGTGCGGCGGTGGCGGACAGAGCCTTGTCCTTGCCGTCGCCTCTGGACGAAGACATGGAATGCGCGGCGCCGCCGGCCAGGATGGCGGCCATGCACGCCATGGCGAGGCCCAGTGCGATATTGCGGCTCCCGGTTCGCGTCGCAGTCGGCATGGTCATGTCCAATCGCCTTTCGGAAAGAGTTTCCGGCACCCTTGGTTAACGAATATTTATCGCATCCCGACCCTTAACAAATGGTAAGCGGAGATTTCTTTGGCCGCTGCTCTTTCGCATTTGCGAAAAAACCTGTAAGAGCCCGTCAACCGAAATTGATGGCGCGGGCGGCCAGACCGCTTTGGCTGCCGCCGTCAGTACCCCAGAGAAGATACCAATGAAACTCCGTAACATCGCGATCATCGCGCATGTTGACCACGGCAAGACGACGCTGGTCGATGCGCTTCTCAAGCAATCCGGCTCCGTCCGCGACAACCAGCGCGTTTCTGAACGCGTCATGGATTCCGGCGATATCGAGAAGGAGCGCGGCATCACCATTCTCGCCAAGGCGACCTCGGTGGAGTGGAAAGACGCCCGCATCAACATCGTCGACACCCCCGGCCACGCCGATTTCGGCGGCGAGGTGGAGCGCATCCTCAACATGGTCGATGGCGTTATCGTGCTGGTCGATTCCGCCGAAGGCCCGATGCCGCAGACCAAATTCGTGGTCGGCAAGGCGCTCAAGGTCGGCCTGCGCCCGATCGTCGCCATCAACAAGATCGACCGTCCGGACGCCCGCGCCGACGAGGTCATCAACGAGGTGTTCGATCTGTTCGCAGCACTCGACGCCACCGACGAGCAGCTCGACTTCCCGATCCTCTACGGTTCGGGCCGCGATGGCTGGATGGCGGCAAGCCCCGAGGGCCCGAAGGATCAGGGGCTCGCGCCGCTGTTCGATCTGGTGCTCGATCACGTTCCGGCTCCAAAAGTCGGCGACGGCCCTTTCCGCATGATCGGCACCATTCTGGAAGCCAATCCCTTCCTTGGCCGCATCATCACCGGCCGCATCGAGAGCGGCACGCTGAAGCCGAACCAGCAGGTCAAGGTCCTGCATCATGACGGCACGCTTCTGGAAACCGGCCGCGTGTCCAAGATCCTCGCCTTCCGCGGCATCGAGCGCCAGCCGATCGATGAGGCGCAGGCGGGCGACATCGTCGCCATCGCCGGCCTTTCCAAGGGCACGGTTGCCGACACGTTCTGCGATCCCTCGCTGACGGAGGCGCTGCCCGCCCAGCCGATCGATCCGCCCACCGTCACCATGAGCTTCATCGTCAACGATTCGCCGCTTGCCGGCACCGAAGGCGACAAGGTGACGAGCCGCGTCATCCGCGACCGCCTGCTCAAGGAAGCCGAGGGCAGCGTGGCGCTGCACATCGAGGAATCTTCCGACAAGGATTCCTTCTACGTGTCGGGTCGCGGCGAGTTGCAGCTTTCGGTGCTGATCGAGACCATGCGCCGCGAAGGCTTCGAGCTTGCCGTTTCGCGTCCGCGCGTCGTCATGCAGAAAGACGAAAGCGGCCAGGTTCTGGAGCCGGTCGAAGAGGTCGTCATCGACGTCGACGAGGAACATGCCGGCATCGTCGTTCAGAAGATGAGCGAGCGCAAGGCCGAGATGATCGAGCTGCGCCCCTCCGGCGGCGATCGCCAGCGTCTGGTCTTCCTGGCGCCCACGCGCGGCCTGATCGGCTACCAGTCCGAACTGCTGACCGACACGCGCGGCACGGCCGTGATGAACCGCCTGTTCAATTCCTATCAGCCCTACAAGGGCGAACTGGGCGGCCGCACCAACGGCGTTCTGATTTCCAACGAACAGGGCGAGGCCGTCGCCTATGCGCTGTGGAATCTGGAAGATCGCGGGCCGATGGTGATCGATCCCGGCGTCAAGGTCTATCAGGGCATGATCGTGGGCATCCACTCCCGCGACAACGATCTGGAAGTGAACGTGCTGAAGGGCAAGAAGCTCACCAACATCCGCGCCGCCGGCAAGGATGAGGCGGTGAAGCTGACCCCGCCGATCCGCATGACGCTGGAGCGCGCGCTGTCGTGGATCCAGGACGACGAGCTGGTGGAGGTGACGCCGAAATCGATCCGCCTGCGCAAGCTCTATCTCGATCCCAACGAGCGCAAGCGCTTCGAGAAGCAGAAGGTGGCCGGCGCGGCCTGACCGCAGCCGGCTTCACCCCCGACAGGAACAAAACCCGGCGTCATCGGCGCCGGGTTTTTTCATATCGGCTCAAGAGCATCTCTGCATTTCCGCCGAATCGCAAAAATGCTCCTGTCCTTGTTTGACGCCGTTCCGGACGCGAAAGCGCGCGGCATTTTTTCCGGGAATTGCTCCGGGAGCCAGATGACGTCTGGTCAGGCCGCCTCAAAAGATTATGATCGCCGCATCAGCCTGGAGCCTGCGGAATGGATCTGACCTCTCTGCTTATCTTCGCCGCGGCATTGTTCGTTGCCGCCGGTTCTCCGGGACCGTCCGTCGCGGCGCTGGTGGCGCGCGTGATCTCCACCGGTTTTCGCGGCGTGTTCCCGTTCCTTATGGCGCTCTGGATCGGGGAGGCGATCTGGCTGTCGCTGACTGTTTTCGGACTTGCCGTGGTCGCGCAGACCTTCCATCTCGCCTTCCTCGTCCTGAAATGGGGCGGCGTGGGTTATCTGCTTTTTCTCGCATGGAAAATGTGGACGGCCCCCGTCGAGGCGCATGGCGCGTCCCTGCCGCAGGCGGGCTCATCGCAGAAGATGTTTTTCGCGGGCCTGGCGGTGTCGCTCGGCAACCCCAAGGTGATGATGTTCTATCTGGCGCTGTTGCCGACCATCGTCGACCTGCAAGCCGTCACCCTGGTCGGCTGGCTTGAACTGACGCTGACGATGGTGGTCGTTCTGGTCATCATCGATGTCTCATGGGCGCTGGCCGCCGTTCAGGCGCGCCGCCTGCTGAAGAGCCGGCGCGCCATGCAGGTTGCCAACCGCATCGGCGCGGCGACCATGGCGGGCGCCGCCGCCGCGCTTGCCGGGCGCTCGTGATGGTTCGGCACATGCACATACCGGGACCACTTTCGGCAGGCTGAAGCCCGCCATCAGAAACAGCCACCCAGTGATCGTATGGCTGTGATTTCGCCAGAAGGAAAAAGCATATCATGGCTATAGAGA
>JAZIHP010000068.1:0-21237 GCA_036678505.1 Alphaproteobacteria bacterium | reverse complement strand
CTTGAAGCGGTTGTCGCGGGCAATTTCCTGCGCGGAACCGAAGGCGCTTGCCAGCACCGGCTCATAGGGCAGTTGCCGGTTGGCCACCATGACAAGCCGTCCGCCCGGCTTCAGCGCCTTTGCCGCGCTTGCGATCAGGCGCTGCCCGATATCCGGCTCCGCCGCCCTGCCCTGATGGAAGGGCGGGTTCATGACGATCCAGTCATAGCGGCGCTCGACAGGCTCGGCCAGAAGATCCCGCCAGAACACGCCGGAGGCTTGCGGCACGTTGATTTTTGCCGCTTCCCGCGCCTCGAAATCGGCCTCGTAGAGATCGAGCGAGGCAAGGGAAGACGCCCGGTCGGCAATGTGGGCCGCGAGATAGCCCCAACCCGCGCAGAAGTCCGCGACATGGCCTGAAATCCCTGGCGGCAGGTGATCCAGCAGAAGCCGTGAACCGGCATCCGCCTTCTCGAAAGAAAACATGCCGGGCGCCGTATGAAAGCGGCCCTCGACGATAAGGGGCGGATTTTCCGCGCGCAGCCGGGCGACCGCCTCGTCGTCTCCCGGCCGGCGCAGCCAGAAGACGACGCCATGATATTTCGGCAGCGCGGCCACCAGTGGCGTCAGCGCGTCGATCCGCTTGCGCAGCGAGGCGATGCCGTCGTCCTTGCCACCGGCCACAAGCACCGTTCCACCCGGCGCGACGCGTTCAAGCGCGTCGGCCACCCACAATTCGTTCCGGCCGCGATGGCGGCCGGCAAGCACCAGCGCCATGTCGTAACCGACACCCTGTGCGCGGGGCGTGACCGCTCCTCCCGCAGCTTCCAGCGCGCGCGCATATGGCCGGAACCCCTGCACGCAATGAAGTTTCGCCGCAAAGCCGCCCGGCAGGCGAAAACCCGGCTCGGCCCCGAAGAACAGCACGCGGCTGTCCGCTCCCGGCGCGTCCAGCGCTCCGGATTCAAAGGGATAGAACAGGGTTTTCAGGGCTTCTCGTGTCATGAGAGGCTGATAGAGCAATTTCAGCCGCTGTGCAGCGTCTTTCGTCACAGGCACGGGTTTTCGATCTCGATTCCATAGCGGCGATCGAGGCAGGGCTTCAGGCGTATGACGGCGCGCTTGTCGTCGTCAGCCATGACGAAGCGTTTCTCGAAGCGCTGGGCATTTCCCGGCGTCTCGAACTGCCGTCAGGAAACAGTCTCCACATGCGATGAAACGAAAACGGGCGCGCCTTTCGGCGCGCCCGCATGTTTCAGCGCTGAAGAGCGGCTCAGGCTTCTTCGCCTTCGGCCCTGGCTTCCTTGGCGATCTCCTTGCCGGTGGCCTGATCGACCACCTTCATGGACAGGCGGACCTTGCCGCGCTCGTCGAAGCCCATCAGCTTGACCCAGACCTTGTCGCCTTCCTTGACCACGTCGGTGGTCTTGGCGACGCGCTGGTCGGAGAGCTGCGAGATGTGGACGAGACCGTCGCGCGGGCCGAAGAAGTTCACGAAAGCGCCGAAGTCGGCGGTCTTGACGACCGTGCCTTCGTAGATTTCGCCGACTTCCGGCTCGGCCACGATGGTGTGGATCCACTTCTTGGCCGCCTCGATTTCCTTGGCGCTGGACGAAGCGATCTTGACCGTGCCGTCGTCCTCGATGTTGATCTTGGCGCCGGTCTTTTCCACGATCTCGCGGATGACCTTGCCGCCGGAACCGATCACGTCGCGGATCTTGTCGGTGGGGATGTTCATCACCTCGATGCGCGGCGCGAATTCGCCGAGTTGGCCACGGCTCTCGGAGAGCGCCTTGCCCATTTCGCCGAGGATGTGCAGGCGGCCGTCCCTGGCCTGGCCCAGCGCCACCTGCATGATCTCTTCGGTGATGCCGTCGATCTTGATGTCCATCTGCAACGAGGTGATGCCATTGGCCGTACCGGCGACCTTGAAGTCCATGTCGCCGAGGTGGTCCTCGTCACCGAGAATGTCGGAGAGAACCGCATAGCGCTCGCCTTCCTTGATCAGGCCCATGGCGATGCCGGCAACCGGCTTCTGAAGCGGCACGCCCGCATCCATCAGCGCCAGCGAGGTGCCGCAGACGGTGGCCATCGAGGACGAACCGTTGGACTCGGTGATCTCCGAGACGACGCGCAGCGTGTAGGGGAACTGCTCGGCGGAAGGCAGCATCGGGCGGATGGCGCGCCAGGCAAGCTTGCCATGGCCGATCTCGCGGCGGCCCGGCGACCCCATGCGGCCGGTCTCACCCACCGAATAGGGCGGGAAGTTGTAGTGAAGGAGGAACTTCTCCTTGTACATGCCGGTCAGCGCGTCGACATATTGCTCGTCCTCGCCGGTGCCGAGCGTGGCGACGACGATCGCCTGCGTCTCGCCGCGGGTGAACAGGGCCGAACCGTGGGTGCGCGGCAGGATGCCGACTTCCGAAACGATCTGGCGGACGGTCTTGAGGTCGCGGCCGTCGATGCGCGAACCGGTGTCGAGAATGTTCCAGCGCACGATCTTGGCCTGAAGGTCCTTGAACACGCCGGCGACCTGCTCCGGCGACCACTTGGCCTCCTCGCCTTCGGCAGGCATGAAAGCGGCCTTGACCCTGGCCTTGGCAGCGTCGACGGCGGCGTAGCGGGCCTGCTTGTCGGTGATCTTGTAGGCTTCGCGAAGATCGGTCTCGGCAATAGTGAGGATTTCGTTCTCAAGCGCGGAAAGATCGGCGACGCTGTGCTCGCGCGGCTCCTTGGCGGCCACTTCGGCCAGCTTGATGATCGCGTCGATGACCGGCTGGAAGCCCTTCTGGCCGAACACGACAGCGCCCAGCATAATGTCCTCGGAAAGTTCCTGCGCTTCCGATTCGACCATCAGCACGGCTTCGGCGGTACCGGCAACGACGAGATCGAGCTTCGATTCGGTCATTTCGTCGATATGCGGGTTCAGAACGTATTCGCCGTTGATGTAGCCGACGCGCGCGCCGCCGATCGGGCCCATGAAGGGAACGCCCGACAGGGTGAGGGCCGCGGAGGTGGCGACGATCGACAGGATATCCGGATCGTTCTCAAGGTCGTGCTGCACGACGGTGACGACGACCTGCGTGTCGTTCTTGTAGCCGTCGGCGAAAAGCGGGCGGATCGGACGGTCGATGAGACGCGAAACCAGCGTCTCCTTCTCGCTCGGACGGCCTTCGCGCTTGAAGTAGCCGCCGGGGATCTTGCCGGCAGCGTAGGTCTTTTCCTGATAGTTGACGGTCAGCGGGAAGAAATCGAAGCCGGGCTTCGGCTCCTTGGCCGACACGACGGTCGCCAGAACCATGGTTTCGCCATAGGTGGCGAGCACGGCGCCGTCGGCCTGGCGGGCGATCTTGCCGGTCTCCAGAATGAGGGGACGGCCGCCCCATTCGATCTCGACTTTATGATAGTTGAACATGTCTTGTCCTCAATATGCGGAAAGGCCACGCGGCGGTGCCGGACGCGGCTCATCTTTCCTGGCTTCTTTGGGGCAGCCACGGGCAAGACAACGGGAAACTCGGAAAAATCCGGCGGCGGCCGGGGCGAGCATCCTGCAATCCTGCCCCATGACCGTCCACGGGGCGGTTCCGGCGACCCTATCCGCCATGGAACCGTTCGGGCCGGTAGGCAGCCCGGATATGCGATATGCGGCCGGCGGACATCCTGAGACGCCCGCCGGCCAGATCGGGTCAGCGGCGCAGTTCGAGCTTCTCGATCAGCGTCTGGTAGCGCGCAACGTCCTTGCTCTTGAGATAGTCAAGCAGGCTGCGGCGCTGCGACACGAGCGCGAGAAGGCCACGGCGGGAATGGTTGTCCTTCTTGTGGTCCTTGAAGTGCTCGGTCAGGTTCTTGATACGCTCGGTAAGGATGGCAACCTGCACCTCGGGCGAACCGGTGTCGCCCTTGACAGTTGCAAACTGCGCCATCAATTCTTGCTTGCGTTCGGCAGTGATCGACATCGTGCTTTTCCTTGTATGCTGGAGGAAACGGGACGCCTCATGCCGGGATGTCGTCCAGCACAGGCCACTCAAGGTCGCGACAAAAAGCGCGATACAGCGGCGCATATAGTGCAATTACCCGTCAAAAGCCAGCCCGATTCAGCATGGCTGCCCCGCGCCCGTTCGCGGCCGGATCGGGCGGCTGTTTGCGGCTACAGCCATTTTCTCCATTTGAAGTAGCCGAACAGAGCGATGGCCACGGCGACCATGAACAACAATGCCACCGGATAACCGTAATAGGCGCGCAGCTCCGGCATGTTCCAGGGCGACACGTCGGGATCGAAATTCATGCCCCATACGCCCACGAGGAAGGTCAGGGGAATGAAGATGGTGGAAACGATGGTGAGCAGCGAGATGACATCGTTGGTGCGCGCCTGACTGAGCGACAAATGCATTTCGATCAGGCCGCTCAGCGTATCGCGCTGGGTTTCCACCAGTTCGATCAGGCGCATGGCGTGATCGAGCGTGTCGTTGAGGAATACCTTGGTCTCGCGCGTCACGAAGGGGTCGTCGTTGCGGATCAGGGCGGCCAGCGCGTCGCGCAGCGGCCACAGCACCCCTTTCAGCACCAGCATCTCACGGCGCAGGGCGTGCAATTCCTGCATCTGCCCCTTCTGCGGGCCGCCCAGCATGCTTTCCTCAGTCCGCTCGATCTCGTCGCTGATGATCTCCATCGGCGCGAAATAACTGTCCACGACGGCATCGATCAGCGCATAGGCCAGATAATCGGCCTGACGGGCGCGCAGCCGGTTCTGCCCCTCGGTGGCGATGCGCCGGCGCACCGGGCCGAACGGATCGCCCGCGCGCTCCTGAAAGGTGATGACGAATTTTTCGCCGAAGAAGATGGAAATCTGCTCATAGCGATGCAGCGCGGCATTATCGACCATCCGCAATGCAACGAAGGCGTGGTTGTCGAAGAAATCCACCTTCGGGCGCTGATCGACATTGACGACATCTTCCATCGACAGCGGATGCAGGCCGAACGTCCGGCCGATCTCGCCGATGAGGGCGACGTCGGCGAGCCCGACGCAATCCACCCAGATCACCGGCCATGCATCCCGGTTGGCAACGATATCGGCAATGCCGGCATTGGCGATGACGCGGAACCTGTCGGGCGCGATCAGGGCGAGGCTGAGCTTCGAGGGGCTGGCGCCGGGGTCTGCGACCAGCGTGCCGGGTGCGGCACCCACCGGGGTGCGCCGCTTGCGTCGACGATGTTTTGTCGTCTTGCCTGCCCTCGACATGGAAGCTCCCGATTGCCGCTGAAAATGCGGCAACCTTAACCGCTTGTGCGATCAGTTCAAGAAAGCTTCAGCAGGTAAAGACCCGCTTGGGCTTGAACATGCCCTGCTCGATCGCGCCGATGGCGACAAGCCGGCCGCGCGCGGTGATGCAGGCTTCGTCGGCTTCCACCGGGGCATCCCGGCCACGCACGACGACCGGATTGCCGAGCCTGATCCGGTTGGCGGCATCGTCGCCGACCGGCACCTGCGGCAGGCTTTCCAGAGCCGACAACGTATCCACCAGAAGCTCGTCGAGCGCCGCGAACCGAGCGCCTGCCGGGCGCTCCTCACCCTCTTCAGGCGGCGGCGGAACGGCGGCTTCCAGTTCTTCGAGCGTGACGAAATCGTCTGCGGTGAAGGGATAGACCTCGGTGCGGCGCAGGTCCGCGATGTGGCCGAAACAGCCAAGATCGCGGCCCATGTCGCGGGCGAGGGAACGCACATAGGTGCCCTTCCCGCACTCCACCTCGAAGAGGGTCCTGTCAGCCTCATGGGACACGATGTCGAGGCGTGCGATCTCCACCTCGCGCGGGGGAATATCGACCGTGGCGCCTTCGCGGGCGATATCATAGGCGCGCTCGCCGGCTATCTTGATGGCCGAAAACTGCGGCGGAATCTGCTGGATCACGCCGGTGTAACCGGGCAGCAGAGCGCGCACCTCGTCTTCCGCCGGGCGCTTGTCCGACGTCTTCGTCACCGGCCCTTCCAGATCGTCGGTGGACCGTTCCTCACCCCAGGCAACGGTGAAGCGATAGACCTTGACGCCATCCTGGACATAGGGAACGGTCTTGGTCGCCTCGCCCAGCGCGATCGGCAGCATGCCCGAAGCCAGCGGATCGAGCGTGCCGGCGTGACCCGCCTTCTCGGCCTGAAACAACCATTTGATCTTCGACACCGCCTCGGTCGAGCCCAGGCCCACCGGCTTGTCGAGCACCACCCAGCCGGAAACCGGCCGGCCCTTCTTCTTGCCTCGGCGCGCCACTATTCCTTGTCCTCATCATCATGACCGAGATCGCGCGCCACCTCCGGGGAATGGAGGAGATCGTTGATCTTCTGGAAATTGTCGTAACTGGTATCCAGCCGGAAGCGGAATTCCGGCATGTATTTCATCTGCCTGAGCGCCGGCGACATGCGGCCGCGAATGAAGCGGGCATGGCGGTTCAGCGCGGCGATGACGGCGTCATCGTCCTTCGCGCCGAGAGGCGCGACATAGGCATTGGCGATCTTCAGATCGGGCGACATGCGCACCTCGGAAACCGAAATCACCGTCGTCTCGATCAGGTCATCGCGGATTTCGCCGCGCTGAAGCATCTGAGCCAGCGCATGGCGCACCTGTTCGCCGACGCGCAGCATGCGCTGCGAAGGGCCTTTTCCTGCATTGGACATATTTTCTATCCTGAACACGCGAGAGCCGTTCATGGCTTCACGGAAACGCCGAACGGCTCCAAATCTTTATTTTGTCGCGTTTCCGAACCGGAAAAGCGTTTCCACTTTTCCTGGAAACGCTTGAGCGCGGAATTGGACCGCGTTCCGCCCGAAACACAAAAGAATGGCGGCCGGGCGGGCCGCCATTCACTCCGTCGGCTGCCGGCGGATTACAGCTTGCGGGCCACCATCTCGACGCGGAAGCACTCGATGACGTCGCCGGCCTGGATGTTCTCGTAGTTCTGGAACGCCATACCGCATTCCTGACCGACCGGAACTTCCGACACTTCGTCCTTGAAGCGCTTCAGCGTCTTCAGCGTGCCTTCGTGGATGACGACGTCGTCGCGGATCAGGCGGACGCCCGCGCCACGCTCCACACGGCCTTCGGTCACGCGGCAACCGGCGATCTTGCCGACCTTGGTGATGTTGAAGACTTCAAGGATTTCGGCATTGCCGAGGAACGTCTCGCGGCGCTCCGGCGACAGCATGCCCGACATCGCGTCCTTGATGTCGTCGATCAGGCTGTAGATCACGTTGTAGTAGCGGATCTCGATGCCGGCGGCTTCGGCCGCGGCCCGCGCCTGAACGTTGGCGCGGACGTTGAAGCCGATGATGACCGCACCGGACGTCTCGGCCAGCGAAACGTCGGTCTCGGTGATGCCGCCCGCGCCCGAATGGACGATGCGCACGCGCACTTCGTCGGTTCCGAGCTCTTCCAGCGCGACATTGATCGCCTCGATCGAGCCGGACACGTCGCCCTTGATGACCAGCGGGAACTCCTTGAGATTGCTGGTCTGGAGCTGCGACATCATCTGTTCCAGCGAGCCACGCTGACCGGCATGCCTGGCGGCGGCCTTGTCGCGCGCCTTGCGCTGGCGGTACTCGGTGATTTCGCGGGCGCGGGCTTCGTTGTTCACGACAGCGAAGCGGTCGCCGGCGCGCGGCGTGCCCTGCATGCCGAGAATTTCGACCGGCATGGACGGGCCGGCCTCTTCCACATGCTCGCCCCGGTCGTTGACCAGCGCGCGCACCCGGCCCCACTCGTTACCGGCCACCAGGATGTCGCCGGGCATGAGCGTACCGGTCTGCACCAGAACGGTCGCGACCGAACCGCGGCCCTTGTCGAGCTGCGCCTCGATGACCACGCCTTCCGAGGTACGATCCGGGTTGGACTTGAGGTCGAGAATTTCGGCCTGGAGCAGGATCGCCTCAAGCAGCTTGTCGATGCCGGCGCCGGTCTTGGCCGAAACCTCGACGTCGAGCACCTCACCGCCCATGGATTCGACGAACACCTCGTGCTGGAGAAGCTGGGTGCGCACCTTCTGCGGATCCGCGGACGGCTTGTCGATCTTGTTGATGGCAACGATGATCGGCACGCCGGCAGCCTTGGCGTGGCTGATCGATTCGATGGTCTGCGGCATCACGCTGTCGTCCGCCGCCACCACCAGAATGGCGATGTCGGTCGCCTGCGCGCCACGGGCGCGCATGGCGGTGAAGGCCGCATGGCCGGGGGTGTCGATGAAGGTGATCTTCTGACCGTCCTTCTCCACCTGATAGGCGCCGATATGCTGGGTAATGCCGCCGGCCTCGCCCGACTGCACCTTGGCGTGACGGATTGCGTCAAGCAGCGAGGTCTTGCCGTGGTCGACGTGGCCCATGATGGTGACCACCGGCGGACGCGACACCAGATCGTCGTCACTGTCGGCGATGTTGAACAAGCCTTCCTCGATGTCCGATTCCGCCACGCGCTTCACGGTGTGCCCGAATTCGGTCGCAACGAGCTCGGCCGTATCGGCATCGAGCACGTCGCCGGGCTTCATCATCTGGCCCTGCTTCATGAAGAACTTCACGACATCCACGGCCCGCTCGGACATGCGCTGAGCCAGTTCCTGGATGGTGATGGTTTCCGGCAATGTCACTTCACGCATGACCTTCTCGCGGGGCTCCTGATACATGGCCCGCTTGAATTTTTCCTGACGCCGGCGCATCGCCGAAAGCGAGCGGGCGCGGGCATCGCCATCTTCCGACGACAATGCGCTGGTCAGCGTCAGCTTGCCCCGGCGGCGATCTTCCTCGCCCTTGGCCTTTGTCGGACGCGCCACTTCGGGCGTCACGACGCGGCGCGGCGGCACGCTCGGGCTGCCCGGAACACCGGCGCGCTTGACCGGCTTTGCCTCTTCCTCGTCGTCGGCGGCGGCCTGGGGCGCACGGCGACGCGCTTCCTCCTCGGCGCGGCGGCGGGCTTCGGTCTCAGCCTGAAGGCGGGCTTCCTCCTCGGCCTGGCGACGCGCGGAATCTTCACGCTCGCGTTTGCGGCGCTCGTCTTCCTCGGTCCGGCGACGGGCTTCCTCGGCCGCACGGGCGCGATCCTCGGCCTCGCGCGACTGCGCGCCTTCGAGCGCGCGGCGGCGGGCTTCCATCTCTTCGCGAGACAGCGCATTCAGCACCATACGCTCAGCCGGCGCGCGGGCAGGCTGCGCGGGCCGCGGCGCGGCCCGCGGCGCTTCGCGCACGGCGGGAGCGGCCTGTTCCACAGGCGCCGATGCCGGCGGTGGCGCCGAGACCGACGCCGGCGCCGGCGTTGCTTCCGGCTGCGGCTTGGGCGCGAACACGGACGGCTCCGGCTTTTCGCCAGGAATGTTGAACTTGCGCTTCTTGGTCTCGACAACGACAGCCTTCGTGCGTCCATGCGAGAAGTTCTGGCGCACGGTTCCCTGCTCCAGGCCCGGCCGCTTCAGCGTCAGGGTCTTCTTCGGCGTAACGCTCAAAGTCTTGTCATCGCCCGATTTCGTATCGCTCATTCCCAATCCTCTGCGGCATCATCCTCGCCAGCGACGGCCGCAAGCATCGCCAGATCGTCCGGGGATCCGCCCCGGTAACGGTCGAGCGCAACCATGCGCCTCTGCACCGCCGCACCCGCGTCCGACGCGAGAACGGCTGCATGTATCACATTTGTGCCACCCAATGCCAAACCCAATTCGGCTTCAGGGAAAAGTTTGTAGGCACGGACCGCCGGTCCGCCCAGATGCACGGTGGCACGACGGGCCTGACTGATCTTTCTTACGCCGTCTTCGGCAGCTTCTTCGGCATGGAGAACCAGGAGCGCATCACCGCTGCGCACGGCCGCCTCCACCCTGGTAGCGCCGTAGACGACAGCACCGGCCTTGCGCGCAAGGCCCAGCATGCCCAAGGCGGATCGCGCCAGCAACCCGTCGACCATGGCGCCGAGTTCAGCCGGCACTTCAACCCTGGCTTTGAAAGCGCGTGAAAACAGGTTCTTCGCCGCCGCCTTGTCTATATGTAGGCGATCGGCACTCACCCAGCAACCACGGCCGGGCAGATTCCGCTTGAGATCGGGGACGACGGCCGAATCCGGGCCGACAACGAAACGGATCAGTTCATCCGTTTCGGCTGTCTTCCTCGTGACGATGCAGGTGCGATCGTTCATGTCCGACAAAATGTGTCCCGGTCTCCATCACGTCACGCGTCGACGTCGGCTTCGGCCTCTTCGGCCTCGGCTTCGTCGGCGGTGATCCAGCCGGCCATCAGGCGGGCGGCAACAATCATCTGCTCGGCTTCCGCGTGCGAAATGCCATGGCTGGCCAGAACGCCGGGGAAAATCTTGGTCTCCCCGTCCTTGCGCTCCTTCCAGCCGGCGAGATCGTCGGCGGCATAGCCGGCGAAGTCCTCGACGGTCTTCACGCCGTCCTCGCCGAGCGTCACCATCATGGAGGTGGTAACGCCGGGGATTTCGCGCAATTCGTCCTGAACGCCAAGCTCCTTGCGCCTGGCATCGTGCTCGGCTTCGATGCGCTCCAGATATTCACGGGCGCGCGTCTGGATTTCCACGGCGGTATCTTCGTCGAAGCCATCGATGGACGAAATCTCGTCCGCCTCGACATAAGCCACTTCCTCGACGCTGGTGAAGCCTTCCGAGGCAAGCACCTGGCCGACCATCTCGTCCACGTCGAGCGCTTCCATGAACAGGCTGGAGCGTTCCACGAATTCCTTCTGGCGCCGCTCGCTCTCTTCCTGCTCGGTCAGGATATCGATATCCCAGCCGGTGAGCTGCGAGGCAAGGCGCACATTCTGGCCGCGGCGGCCGATGGCCAGCGAAAGCTGATCGTCGGGAACCACCACCTCGATGCGCTCGGCGTCCTCGTCCAGAACGACCTTGGCCACTTCGGCCGGCTGCAAGGCGTTGACGATGAAGGAGGCGGCCGAAGGCGACCACGGAATGATGTCGATCTTTTCGCCCTGAAGCTCGCCGACGACGGCCTGCACGCGCGAACCGCGCATACCCACGCAGGCGCCGACCGGATCGATGGACGAATCGCGGCTGATCACCGCGATCTTGGCGCGCGAGCCCGGATCGCGGGCAACCGACTTGATCTCGATGATGCCATCGTAGATTTCCGGAACTTCCATGGTGAACAGCTTCGCCATGAACTGCGGATGGGTGCGCGACAGGAAAATCTGCGGGCCGCGCTGCTCGCGGCGCACGTCGTAGACATAGGCGCGCACGCGGTCGCCATATTTGTAGATCTCGCGCGGGATCAGCTCGTCGCGGCGGATGATGCCCTCGCCACGGCCAAGATCGACGATGACGTTGCCATATTCGACGCGCTTGACGGTGCCGTTGACGATCTCGCCGATGCGATCCTTGTATTCGTCATACTGGCGGTCGCGCTCGGCCTCGCGCACCTTCTGGACGATGACCTGCTTGGCCGACTGCGCGGCGATGCGGCCGAAATCCATCGGCGGAAGCTGCTCGGCGATGAAGTCGCCCAGCTGGGCGTCGGGATTGCGCTCGCGCGCGGTGACCAGCGCGATCTGCGTGGCGTAATCCTCGACGGCGTCGACCACTTCCATCAGGCGCTGCAACTTCATCTCGCCCGTCTGCGGGTTGATGTCGGCGCGGATGTTGGTCTCCAGACCGTAACGCGAGCGCGCCGCCTTCTGGATGGCGTCGGCCATGGCGTCGATGACGATCTGCTTGTCGATCGACTTCTCGCGCGCGACCGCATCGGCAATCTGCAGCAGTTCAAGCCTGTTTGCGCTTACAACCATGTTTTTCTCCCTGAACCGGGCCGCTTTATCGCGACGGTTCAATTCGCTTCGTGTTCGTTTCCGTCTTCGGCGCCGTCCTGGTCAAACGCCTCGTCGGTTTCATCCTGATGCTTCTTCGCATCCTTGCGGGCGCGATTGTCCTTGGACAGCGCATCGCGAATGAGATCATCCGTCAGAACCAGGCGCGCGTCGGCAATCGCGTCGAAAGGCACCCGCACCGAAGGCTCTTCGCCATAGGCGGGCACATCGCGCAGCACCAGAATGCCTTCGTCGTTCACCTCGGTGATCCGACCCCTGAATTTTTTGCGATCGGCGACGATGATCGAGGTATCGATTTTCACCAGATGGCCTAGCCATGTGGCGAAGTCGCTCTTGCGCACCAGCGGACGGTCGATGCCCGGCGACGACACTTCGAGATGATATGCCTTTTCGATGGGATCTTCCACATCGAGCGCCGGCGAGATGGCGCGGCTCAGCTCCTCGCAATCCTCGACCGTCATGGTGCCGTCTTCGCGCTCGGCCATGATCTGAAGGGTGAGACCGTTCTGGCCCGACAGCCGCACGCGCACCAGCCGGAAGCCGATGCCGCGCAGCACGGGCAGAATGATCGCCGCGATGCGCGCATCGACACCGCTTTCACGAATGATGCGGTCATCGTCGCGGTCGGGGCGTTCCTCGCCGCTGTCGCGGTCGGGGCGCAGGTCGCCGCTGTCGCGGTCGGGGCGGTCGTCGCCGGAAACTTCGCTTGCCGTCATGTGATTCCCGATCCGAAGGCCGGCGGGTAACAAAAAAGAGCGGGACCGGATGGACCCACTCTTCGTCATACCGACCAAGAATTTGCGCCGTATATAGACGAATTCCGGGTGGGGTTCAATAGCCGGAGCCGCACACCGGCAATTTGGCGGGATTGTCCGCTTCGCCGAAATCCGCGCGGCCGCGGGCTTCCGGCAGCCCTTCCGGCAGCCATGGAAAAGCAGCGTCTGTCCTGGCCGGGGAAAAGGATCAGCCGCGGATGAACGTCAGATAGGCCGGAGGCCGTCCCTCGCGCAGGGCCTTTGCCTCGTAGCGCGTGCCCGGCCAGCCCTCATAGGGCGCATGCCAATCCGCCTCGCCGGCCTGCCACTCGAAGGCGGAATGCGCCCGGCAATGCAGCAGCGTCCAGTTCACATAGGTGTCGATGTCGGAAGCGAAGCGGAAACGCCCGCCCGGCTTCAGCACCCGGGCGAAGCGGTCGAGATTGGCGGCATTGACGAAGCGGCGCTTCCAGTGCCGTTTCTTCGGCCACGGATCGGGATAGAAAAGATCGATCCCGTCGAGCGACGCCGCCGGCAGCCAGTCGAGCAGGAGGGTGGCGTCCTCATTGAAGAGCCGGATATTGTCCAGCGGCTGGCGCTCCAGCGCCGCCGTCATCTTGGCCATGCCATTGACGAAGGGCTCCACCCCGATGAAACCGGTGTCGGGATGGGTCGCCGCCTCATGCAGCAGATGCTCGCCGCCCCCGAAGCCGATTTCCAGCCGCACGCCCACGACCCGCGCGGCATAGAGCTGGCGCGGATCGTCCGGCGCGGGGCGGGACAAATCCAGCCCAAGCGTTTCGAGCCCGGAGGCGAGCGCGTCGGTCTGGCCGGCGCGCAAGGGCTTGCCCTTGCGCCGGCCGAAGAACGCCTCGCTTGTGCGGCTGGGTCTGGTTTCTTCGGCAGACACGGTTTCAGCTACCTCTTTCAGGCCGAAACCGCGTCCCTGAGCGCTTTCACCAGATCGGTCTTTTCCCAGGAAAACGAACCGTCGCGGCCGGGCTTGCGGCCGAAATGGCCGTAAGCGGAGGTCTTGGCGTAGATCGGCTTGTTGAGATCGAGATGGCGGCGGATGCCGCTCGGCGACAGGTCCATCACCTTGCGCAGCGCCTCTTCCAGAACCGGTTCCCCGACCTTGCCGGTGCCATGCAGGTCGACATAGACCGACAGCGGCTGGGCAACGCCGATGGCATAGGAAAGCTGGATGGTGCAGCGTTCCGCAAGCTTCGCGGCGACGATGTTTTTCGCAAGGTAGCGCGCGGCATAGGCAGCCGAACGGTCGACCTTGGTGGTGTCCTTGCCGGAAAATGCCCCGCCGCCATGGGGAGCGGCGCCGCCATAGGTGTCCACGATGATCTTGCGGCCAGTGAGGCCGGCATCGCCGTCGGGGCCGCCGATGACGAACTTGCCGGTCGGGTTGATGTACCAGTTGCAGTCGGCGGCGATCTTCAGGTCGCCCAGCGCCTCGCGGATATAGGGCTCCACCACCTGACGGACCTTGCCCGAATCCCAGCTTTCGTCGAGATGCTGGGTCGAAAGCACGATCTGGGTGACTTCGGTGGCCCTGCCGTTCTCATAGCGCACGGTAACCTGGCTCTTGGCGTCGGGGCCGAGCTTGCCGACATCCCCCTCGCCCTTGTGGCGCGCGGCGGCCAGCAGTTCGAGGATCTTGTGGCTGTAATAGATCGGGGCCGGCATCAGGTCCGGGGTTTCGCGGCAGGCATAGCCGAACATGATGCCCTGATCGCCGGCGCCCTCCTCGCCCTGTCGGTCGGCGGCATTGTCGACGCCCTGCCCGATGTCCGGCGACTGGCCATGGAGAAGCACGTCGATCCGCGCCGTCTTCCAGTGGAAGCCCTCCTGCTCATAGCCGATCGCCCGGATCGCCCTGCGCGCGGCGGCGCGGATCTTCGAGGGGTTGATGACGGCGTGGCCCGACGCATCCTCCAGAACCTTGCCGTCCCTGTCCTTCTTCAGCAGCGTTTCAGGCACACGCACCTCGCCCGCGATCACCACGCGGTTGGTGGTGGCCAGCGCCTCACACGCCACACGCACTTTCCACGGGTCCATGCCGCTCTTCTTCGCCTCGCGATAGACGAGGTCGACAATTTCATCGGATATGCGGTCGCAGACCTTGTCGGGATGCCCTTCGGACACGGATTCCGAAGTGAAGAGATAATTCTGACGGCTCACGGGATGTCCCCTCTGGAAATGCCGGAGCTCCGTGCCCGGCGTTGCGTCGATATGGCGCGCAACGTGTTAGCGGGGCGGCGCGCGAGTCGTCAAGCTGCGGGAGCGGGCTCGGGAAAGCAGTTTCCCTCGAACCGCAGACGACAGCGCCTATTTATCGGTATCGTCCGGAGAAAGGGATTTGACCAACTCAACGATCCGGCGGCGCACCTTCGGATCCTCGATAC
Organism: Alphaproteobacteria bacterium; assembly: GCA_036678505.1. GTDB lineage: Bacteria > Pseudomonadota > Alphaproteobacteria > Rhizobiales > Rhizobiaceae > Mesorhizobium. The sequence continues at coordinate 6,274 of JAZIHP010000068.1, read as the reverse complement.
GGCTGAAGGCCCGGTTGAGCTGGATGCCTTCGGCGCTGGAGCAGAAATCCATCACCAATGTTGCAGATGAATCTTCTGCAAAGCCGCGACCGGAAGCAAAAGCGTCAGTCGGCGCATTCTCGAAAAAAAACGCCGGGGGAACTTCCATGATCGAAGCGATGGCCTGAAGGCGGCTGGCGCCCACACGGTTCGTGCCCTTTTCATATTTTTGAATCTGCTGAAAGGTAATACCCAGGCTCTCGCCAAGCTTCTCCTGGCTCATGCCCAGCATGTTACGACGCATTCGTATCCGCGCGCCCACATGCGCATCGATCGGGTTAGGCTTCTTTTTGCTCTGATCCGCCATTCGTTCCTCGCCGAATTCCTCCGGCATCTCGCTATTTAAACGCCTGACTTCTTCGGCCCGCAATGGCTCGAATGGGTCCGTGAACCTAACACAAAACAGGCAGTCTCGATAGAATATGGAATTCTAATATATGACGAGTCAATTCGTTCGTAGGCTCTGCCTTACATTCACGACAAAGGCACCGATCACAAGCAGCATCACCAGAATTATGCCATTTATGCGACGCTGGCGCTCAGTTATGGTTTCCGCAAGGTAAACGGGAATGCGGGAATCGATTATTCCCCGGGTGCCGATGGCCAGCCCGTCAATGACGATGCCCCGTTGCCCGACAACGGCGGAAATGCCCGTATTGGCCGCCCGCAACAATGGCCGTCCGTTCTCGACGGTACGCAACTGGGCCTGCCGGAAATGCTGGTACGGACCCGGCGTATTGCCGAACCAGGCATCGTTGGTGACGTTGATCATGATGTCGGCAGACGCTGAATCGCCGGAAACCAGTCCCGGAAAAATCACCTCGTAGCAGATGAAGGGCGCCGCCGTGGCGCCGCCGGGCAAGGCGATGTCCTTGCGCTGGCTGCCCGCATCGAAATTCATCGGCCCGGCGACGAGTTGTTCGATGCCAATGGAGGCGAAAAGATCGGCGAAGGGGATATATTCGCCGAACGGAACCAGATGCACCTTGTCGACCGCATCGACGATTTCGCCCTTGTCATCGATCGCGACGACCGAATTGTAATAGCGGATGCGCGCTCCCGGCCCGGAAGCGGCTTCCTCGCGCACGATGCCGGCCACCAGCAACTGGCCGTCCTGCAAGACTTCGCCCAGCGCGGTCAGCGCATCGGGGCGGTCCGTGAACAGGAAGGGCACGGCCGTCTCGGGCCAGACGATCAGCTGCGGCCGCGCCTGCCCTTCCGCCGGGGGCCGCGCCGACAGTTCGATCAGCGAGGCAAAGATGCGGTCCCTGACCTCTTTGTCCCATTTCTCGGACAGGTCGATATTGGGCTGAACGATGCGAACCTGAAGATAGTCATCGGTTTCGGGCGCCGGCTTGGTAAGCCGATAGTAACCGAACCCGGCATGGGAGATGAGCAGAACGGCGAACAGCGCGGCGCCGAAGCGTTTCCCGGATTTATCGACCAGAAGCGCCGGCAGCGCAAAAACGAACACGGCAAGCGCGTTCATGCCGTCCATGCCCACCACGGACACGCTCTGCATCAGCACGGGCACCGGCATGGCGGCGTAGCCGATGGCATTCCACGGGAAACCGGTGAAGAGAAAACCGCGCAGCCACTCGGCAATCGCAAAGCCTGCGGCAAGGGCGGCGATGCGGCCGATACCCGCGCCCCACATCGAACGCGCGATTGCCGCCGCCGCCCCCCAGAAGAAGGCAAGCAGCAGCGGAATGCCGACCATGGCGAAGGGAAGCGCCCAGGCAAAGCTTTCCGCCTCGACCAGAAGGGCCGTGCCGATCCACCACAGACCGCCGAGGAAATAGCCGAAGCCAAACCACCAGCCCACGGCAAAGGCGGGCTTCAGACGCCCGATGCGGCTGGCGGTGGCGTCGCCGGTGGTGCCGTCGAGCAGCCAGACGAGGATGGGAAAGGAGATGAAGCAGGCGGCCGGGAAGTCATAGGGGGCCTGCCCCAGAACGGCGACCGACCCGGCAAGGAAGGCGACCAACGCCCGCCGCCATCCCCAAAGCAGCACTATCCGGCCGACAAGGCGTTGCATGAGACCTTCCGATCAACGCGAATCACACGTCAACCTAGAGCATGTCGCCCGAAAGTGGGAAGCGGTTTCAGGACAGCGACATGCGTAAAAACAGGAACTTAAAGCGCAGGGAGCCGATTTGAAAGATCGCGACGCGCCTTAAGACATTTCCGGTGAAAAAGGGATCGCCTCCAATGCGCGACTTTTTGTTTCCACGCAATTGCGGAGGCGAAAGCGCTGCGCACCCTTGCCGGGATTGCATTTGCGGGCGTGAGTGGCGGGCAAACGCCACAGTCGCACATGAGTTCGCCGCCGCCGGGCCGGGTCAGGCCTGTTCAGCCCGCGCCACGCGTTTGCGGCGTTCGCCCTTGGACAGCTGCACGATCCGCACGCGCTTGATGCGGCGCGGATCGGCGTCCAGCACATGGAACTCGAAGCCGGGAACGGCCTGCACGACCTCGCCGCGCGCCGGGACGCGGCCAAGCGTGTTGAAGATCATGCCACCGATCGTATCGACGGATTCGCCGTGCTCGCCGGGCGCAAAATCCGCGCCGATCATAGCCTGAACGTCCTCGATCTCGGCCTTGCCGTCGACGATGAACACGCCGTCGCCAGCCCTGGTGATCAGCGCTTCCTCGTCGTCATGCTCGTCCTCGATGTCGCCGACGACCATCTCGACGATGTCTTCCAGCGAAGCCAGCCCGTCGGTGCCGCCATATTCGTCGATGACCAGCGCCATCTGGATGCGCGCCGCCTGCATGCGGCCCATCAGGTCGGAGGCCAGCATGGACGGCGGCACGAACAACACCGGACGCATGAGATTGAGTTCACCGATGGTGCGTGAAAGATCGACCTGCGAAAGATCGAGCTGGGCACCGGTGGGCGCGGCCTTGCGGGTGGCGCGGCGCTTCTTGCCGCGGGCAAGGCGCGTGATGTGGCCGAGCAGGTCGCGGATATGAACCATGCCGCGCGGGTCGTCCAGCGTCTCGCAATAGACCGGCATGCGGGAGTGACCGGATTGCTCGAACACGGTCAGAAGATCGGCCAGCGTGGTGCCAAGCTCGACCGCCTGTATATCGGCGCGCGGCACCATGACATCCTCGACGCGCACTTCGCGCAGCCGCAATATGTTGTTGAGCATCGCCCTTTCGCCGGGCGAAAAGGCCTCGCCATCGGCACCGGTTTCGGCAAGGGCGTCGGCGATCTCGTCACGCAGACTGGTGCCATTGCGCGGCTTGAACAGGCCCATGAACTTCTGGACAAGTCCGGGTCCGGCGGGCGTTGCCTCAAGCGGCTGGCCGCCGGTTACGGTACTCGGACCGGGATCCTCGTCCGGGTTCCCGGGCAGGTCCCGGGCGCTGCCTGCATCATCGTGCCGGGCAGTATCTGGCGTGTCGTTCATCGTCATCCGGTCAGTTTTTCAAAAACGTAATTACGCATAGGGGTCGGGAATAGCAAGCCTTGCAAGCACAAGCCGCTCCAGAGCTTCCATTTCTGCGGCTTCCTCATCGCTCTCGTGATCATATCCCAGAAGATGCAGAAATCCGTGCACCAACAGATGACAAATATGGTTCTCAAGCGGCTTGTTTTCCAGCTTCGCCTCGCGAAAGACTGTTTCCGCCGCCATCACAATGTCACCGAGCATCGGCGGCTGGACGCCAGCTTCGGGCTCGAATGCGGGAAACGACAGCACGTTCGTCGGCTTGTCCTTGCCGCGCCACCGGGCGTTGAGTTCCTGAATGCGGGCATCGTCGCAAAAGACGACGCTGAGTTCGCTCCGTCCTGTCCAGCCCGGCTGCAATTCATCCAGAACAGCGCCGACCGACCGCTCCACCAGCCCCAGAAGCTTGTCCTGCGGCGGCCAGTCTCCGCCCTCCAGCAACAGGTCGATATCCACGGGAAGCGGCGCGGATGCCGCCAGATAACCGTTTTTCATGGACATTGCCGTGCGTCAGCCTTCCACGCCAAGACCGCGCGAAACCTTGCCGTCGCGGTCATAGGCCCTGACGATCTCGGCCACCAGCGGGTGGCGAACCACGTCGATATCGTTGAAGCGCACGGTAACGACGCCCGGAACGCCATCCAGCACCCGCAGCGCCTCGACAAGGCCCGATCTGGTGTTGGGCGGCAGGTCGATCTGCGTCGGATCGCCGGTGACGATCATGCGCGAATTTTCGCCGAGGCGCGTCAGGAACATCTTCATCTGCATGGAGGTGGTGTTCTGCGCCTCGTCGAGGATGACGGCGGCATGCGAAAGCGTGCGGCCGCGCATGAAGGCCAAAGGCGCGATCTCGATGATGCCGGCGCCGATCGCCCGCTCCACCTTGTCGCCCGGCATCATGTCGTAGAGCGCATCGTAGAGGGGCCGCAGATAGGGATCGACCTTTTCCTTCATGTCGCCCGGCAGGAAACCCAGCCGCTCGCCGGCCTCCACCGCGGGCCGTGACAGGATGATGCGCTCGACCATGCCGCGTTCGAGCAGCATGGCGGCGTGCGCCACCGCCAGATAGGTCTTGCCCGTGCCGGCGGGCCCGATGCCGAAGACCAGTTCCGAGCGCTCCAGCGCCCGCATATAGGCATCCTGATTGAGCGAGCGCGCATAGATGGTCTTCTTGCGGGTGGAAATCTGCGCGGCGGACATCCTGCCCTTGCGCTCCATGGTGGGCAGCACCAGCTGATCGTCGGCCGCAACGGCCATGCGCACGGCGCCATCGACATCGGACTGGCCGATATCGGCGCCTTTCTGGAGAATCTCGTAGAGGCTGTCGAGCGCGCGGCGCGCCTGCTCGGCCGCTGCCGCGGAGCCGCGGATGGTGAGCTGGTTGCCGCGCGAGCGGATATCGACGCCGAGCTTCTGCTCCAGCCGCGCCAGGTTCTCGTCGAACTGGCCATACAAGGCGCCGGCCAGCCTGTTGTCGTCGAAGGTGAGCACGATGTGGGCCATGTCTGAAGCCCCGGACGGGGTATTGCCGGACGGGGTATTGGAGGACGGGGTATTGGAGGATGGGGTATTGGCGGAACGGGCATTGGAAGATGGGCCGTTAACGGACGCGCCATCGGAGCTCGTATTCGTCAGGTCGGTTGCGCTCAACCGTCTCTCCAGATCTGCCGGGGCCGGATCATACGGATTATCCGCGATCAGACCGGTTCGGCGAACAGGCTGTTGAAGCCAGTCTTGGTGATTCGCACGTCAATAATGTCACCGATTTCGGCGACCTTTTCATCAACAATAACCGGCTGGAGCCATGGCGAACGGCCGACCTTCTGTCCGGGCTGGCGGCCGGGCTTCTCGATCAGCGTCGACATGGCGCGGCCGATCATGGAGGTGGTGAAGGCCTGCTGCTGCTCGTTGAGCAGCGCCTGAAGCCGCCGGAGCCGCTCGTGCTTCACGGCTTCATCGACATGGCCGTCCATCTCCGCGCCCGGCGTGCCGGGGCGCGGCGAGTATTTGAACGAGAAGGCCGAGGCATAGGAAACCTCGCGCACCATGTTCAGCGTGTCCTCGAAATCGGCTTCCGTCTCGCCGGGGAAACCGACGATGAAATCGCCCGATATGGCGATGTCGGAGCGCGCCGCGCGGATGCGCTCGATCAGGCGCAGATAATCGGCGCCCGTATGGCGGCGGTTCATCGCCTTGAGGATGCGGTCCGACCCAGACTGCACCGGCAGGTGCAGATAGGGCATCAGCGCGCCGAGATCGCGGTGGGCGGCGATCAGGTCGCCGTCCATGTCGCGCGGGTGGCTGGTGGTGTAGCGCAGGCGCGCAAGGCCCGGAATTTCCGCCAGCCGGAACAGCAGCCGGCCAAGGCCCCATTCGGAACCGTCCGGCCCTTGGCCATGCCAGGCATTGACGTTCTGGCCAAGCAGCGTGACCTCGCGCACCCCGGCATCCGCCAGCCGCTCTGCTTCCGCCACGATCTGGGAAACCGGGCGCGAGACTTCCGAGCCGCGCGTATAGGGCACCACGCAGAAGGTGCAGAACTTGTCGCAGCCTTCCTGCACGGTGAGGAAGGCGGTGACGCCGCGCCCGGCCACCGCCGCGCGTTGCAGCTTCGGCAGATGCGTGAACTTGTCCTCGATGGCATAGTCCGTCTCGACGACCTTCTCGCCATTGCGGACCTTTGCCAGCACGTCCGGCAGGCGATGATAGGTCTGCGGGCCGACGACCAGATCGACGGCGGGCGAGCGGCGCAGGATCTCGCCGCCTTCGGCCTGTGC
>JAZIHP010000067.1:0-21347 GCA_036678505.1 Alphaproteobacteria bacterium | reverse complement strand
CGCGGCAAAGGCGCTGAAGCCGGGCGGACGGCTTGTCATGGTGGCCAACCGGCAACTGCCCTATGAGCCGGTGCTGGCAAGCGCCTTCGGTTCCGCGCAGGAAATTGCCCGCGACAACCGCTTCAAGGTTTTTCTGGCGCGCAGATAAAGCAATTCCAGCAAAAGTGCGAAGCGGTTTTGCGTTCGGAATGAAATCGGAAATAACGGCGACAGGACTGTCCTGAACAAAAAAGCCGGACAGGCAGGGGCCAGTCCGGCTTTATTTGAACGAAGGCTCAGCGGCGGTTCAGCTCTTGTCGCTGTCCATGCGCTTCAGCTCATCCAGCGTCGGCATGGAGACGATGTTGTAGCCGGAATCCACATAATGGATTTCGCCGGTGACGCCCGAGGACAGGTCGGATAGCAGATAAAGCGCCGAATTGCCGATCTCGTCGATATTGACGGTGCGGCGCAGCGGCGCGTTGCGGCTCTGGTAGTTGAACATGTAGCGCGCGTCGGAAATGCCCGCACCTGCCAGTGTGCGCACCGGGCCGGCCGAAATGCCGTTGACGCGGATGCCGCGCGGGCCGTAGTCGTTGGCCAGATAGCGCACGCTTGCCTCAAGCCCTGCCTTGGCGACGCCCATGACGTTGTAGTTCGGCATGACGCGCACCGAGCCGGCATAGGTCAGCGTCAGCATCGAGCCGCCTTCGTTCATCAGCGCGGCGGCATTGCGCGCCACTTCGGTGAAGGAGTAGCAGGAGATCACCATGGTGCGCACGAAATTGTCGCGCGTGGTGTCGGCGTAGAGGCCCTTCAGCTCGTTCTTGTCGGAAAAGCCGATGGCGTGGACGACGAAATCGAGCCCGCCCCATTCGTCTTTCAGCGTATCGAAGGTCGCGGTGACGGATGCGCTGTCTTCCACGTCGCAAGGAAGAAGCAGCGAGGTGCCGACCTGCTCGGCCAGCGGCTTCACGCGGCGGCCGAAAGCCTCGCCCTGATAGGTGAAGGCGAGTTCCGCGCCCTGCGCGGCCAGCTGGCGCGCGATGCCCCATGCGATGGAGTGGTTGTTCGCCACGCCCATGACAAGCCCGCGCTTGCCCTTCATCAGTGAATCCATTCTGGAATCCTTTATGCGGAGTAGCGCTGGAACACCAGGGTCGCGTTGGTGCCGCCGAAACCGAAGGAATTGGAAAGCGCGATGTCGATTTTTGCATCGTCGATGCGCTTGCGAACGATCGGCATGCCCTCGAATTCCGGGTCCAGCTCGGTGATATGGGCGCTTTCGCCAATGAAGCCGGCCTGCATCTGGAGGATCGAATAGATCGATTCCTGCACGCCGGCGGCGCCCAGCGAATGGCCGGTGAGAGACTTGGTCGACTGAATGTGCGGGAGATTGCCGCCAAACACGTCGCGGATCGCGCCGATTTCCTTGGAATCGCCGACCGGCGTCGAGGTGCCGTGCGTGTTGATAAGGTCGATATCGCCCTTCACGGTGGCAAGCGCCTGACGCATGCAGCGCACCGCGCCCTCGCCGGAAGGGGCCACCATGTCGTAGCCGTCCGAGGTTGCGCCATAGCCGGCGATCTCGGCGTAAATCTTCGCGCCACGCGCCTTTGCGTGTTCCAGTTCCTCAAGCACGAGCACGCCCGCGCCGCCGGCGATGACGAAGCCGTCACGGGTCGCGTCATAGGCGCGCGAAGCCGTGGCGGGTGTGTCGTTGTGCTTGGAGGACATGGCGCCCATGGCGTCGAACAGGTTCGACATGGTCCAGTCGAGGTCTTCGTGGCCGCCGGCGAAGATCATGTCCTGCTTGCCCCACTGAATCAGCTCATAGGCATTGCCGATGCAGTGCGCCGAGGTCGAGCAGGCCGACGAGATCGAGTAGTTCACGCCGTGAATCTTGAACCAAGTGGCAAGCGTGGCCGACGCGGTGGAAGACATCGCCTTCGGCACGGCGAAGGGGCCGATGCGCTTGGGCGAGCCGTTCTTCAGCGTGGTTTCCGCGGCCTCGACGAGGATGCGCGTGGACGGGCCGCCGGACCCCATGATGATGCCGGTGCGCTCATTGGTGATGTCGTCCTGCTCCAGCCCGGAATCGGCGAGGGCCTGTTCCATGGCGACATGGTTCCACGCGCCGCCGCGCGACAGAAACCGCATGGCGCGACGATCCACCAGCTCTGTCGGATCAAGCGTCGGCGAACCCCAGACCTGGGAACGGAAGCCGTGTTCGGCGAAGGAATCGGAAAAACTGATGCCGGATCTGGCATCGCGAAGCGAGGCCGTGACCTCATCGGCATTGTTGCCGATGGAGGATACGATACCGAGGCCGGTGACAACGACGCGTCTCATGGAATGCTCCTTGATGGCAGGCTGGACCCGTGGCGGATCAGGCCGTTGCTTCCTTGAACAGGCCGACCCTCAGGTCGGTGGCCTTGTATATGGTTTCTTCGTCGGCCTTCATCCAGCCGTCGGCGATGCCGAGCACGAGGCGGCCGCGCATGACGCGCTTGAAGTCGATGCCATATTCGACCTTTTTCACGGAAGGGGTGACCATGCCGGTGAACTTCACCTCGCCGGTGGAAAGCGCGCGGCCCTTGCCGGGCTCACCCAGCCAGCCGAGGAAGAAGCCGGTCAACTGCCACATGGCGTCGAGCCCGAGGCAGCCCGGCATGACCGGATCGCCGATGAAATGGCAGGGGAAGAACCACAGGTCCCGATGGATATCGAGTTCGGCGCGGATGAAGCCCTTGTCGTGCTCGCCGCCGGTTTCGCTGATCTCGGTGATGCGATCGAACATCAGCATGGGCGGGTAGGGAAGCTGGGCGTTGCCTGGCCCGAACATTTCCCCGCGCGCACAGGCGAGCAATTCTTCGTAATCGTAACTGGATTTTCCTGCGGCCATTAAAACGTCCCCGTCCAAGCGAGCGGCTGTGCGCCCTTCAGTTCTAGTAACACAGTCCGTTTCAGGCCGGAAACCGTGGTTTACCTTGAAGGTGTGGCTCTAACGCGACGGTTTGTCCGGGTCAATCCGCTGCTATTGATCGTAAGCCCCCGAAAGAATATATCTGGACATACGGGGTTTTTGCCTGATCTCCTGAATTTGCCGGAATGATGGCGTTTCAGGACGATAGGGCTGAACCGGAAGCCGATGACGGAAATGTAAGCGCTCAGGATGAGGAACGCTGTGGATAAGCGAGTTCGTGACGCCGGTCTCAGGCCGACGCGCCAGCGTGTAGCGCTGGCAGAGCTGCTTTTTGCCAAGGGGGATCGCCATCTTTCGGCCGAGGAACTGCATGAGGAGGCTCAGGCCGCCGGCGTTCCGGTCTCTCTGGCCACCGTATACAATTCGCTGCACCAGTTCACCGAAGCCGGTCTGCTGCGCATTCTGGCTGTGGAGGGAGCGAAAACCTATTTCGACACCAACACGTCGGACCATCATCATTTCTATATCGAAGGCGAGAACCGCATTTTCGACGTCGAGGGCGGGGCGCTTTCGGTGAACAATCTTCCACAGCCGCCGGAAGGCATGGAAATCGCCAATATCGATATCGTGATCCGCCTGCGCCCTAAGCAATAGTCAGGCCTGTCTCATGACAAACAAGCTGCTCAGGCTCGAAGGTTCCGGGCTGCTAGCGGCGGCCGTCTGCCTTTACGCTGCCTCCGGCCTGAACTGGTGGCTGTTTGGCGTTCTTCTGCTGGTGCCGGACCTGTCCATGCTCGGCTACCTGAGCGGGCCGCGTGTCGGCGCCTATCTCTACAACGCTTTTCACATAACCTTGTGGGGACTTGCGCTGGCTGCCGCCGGCTATGTTTTCACGGCAAAACTGCCCCTGAGCGTCGGGCTGATCTGGCTTGCCCATATCGGCATGGACCGCGCGCTGGGCTATGGCCTGAAGGAAGTTTCAGCCTTTCAGGATACGCATCTCGGCCGTATTGGCAGGGCCTGAGTTCACTCAGTCTTCCACCTGCTCACCCGGATAAGCGCCCCAGACCAGCGACTGGCTGATCCAGCCGGAGCGGCCGGCGAAGCTCATCTCGCACCATTTTCCGTTGCAGGACTTGATCGTGCCGATTGCGCCGGGCTCCACCATTGCCGCCACCGCGGCATCTTCGGCAGGACGGCGCAGAAGATCGATGCGCGCATCCTTGCCGCGCTGCCATGGCGCGACCATTGCCGTGCGCTTGCCGGAAAGCAGAGACTGGTTCACCCAGCCCTCGGATCCTTCGGCATCGCGCACGCGCCGCCAGGTATCGTATTCCTGAATGATCTCCATCGGCAATCCGGCCTTGGTGTACATCCAGTCGACGGAATAATTGGTGCCGGGGCCAACGCGCGAATTGACGCGCGCGGACTTCAGGCTGACGAAGCGCGGCAGCGGAAGGCCGGAGGGGCCGAGCCGCACATTCTGGGCCTGAACGCCGGCGGACTGAACGCCGGCTGATTGGGCGCCGGCTGATTGGGCATCGGCGGAAATCGGCGCAACAAGGCCGAGCAGGGCCGCGCCCAGGACAAGATGGCTAAGGCGAAACGACACGAAACCAGACACTTTCGTTCCCTTGCAGGCATTCTGTTGGAGGGAGCGGGTGAAATTGCCGCCCCTTTTTCTTTGTCTTCGACGGATCGGCTTGGTACATGAGCTACAGAACCGCGACAGCTTTGCAGTTTCGCCGGTCTTGGTTAAAGAGGTCTCAACGGTAACTGTGATCGGGGTAAATATGGCCGGCAGGAAGAAACCTCTCGTCGTCATCACACGCAAGCTGCCCGACCCTGTCGAGACGCGCATGCGCGAGCTTTTCGACGCGAGGCTCAATGTCGAGGACAGGCCGATGAGCCAGGCCGAACTGATCGCTGCGGTTCGGGAGGCGGATGTCCTGGTTCCGACGGTGAGCGACCTGATCGACGCCGAGGTTCTGAATGCAGCCGGTGAGAAGCTGAAGCTGATCGCCAATTTCGGCAATGGCATCGACAAGATCGACATCGCGGCCGCGAGCGCCAGGGGCATCACCGTCACCAACACGCCGGGCGTGCTGACCGAAGACACCGCGGACATGACGATGGCGCTCATTCTTGCCGTGCCGCGCCGTCTCACCGAAGGTGCCGCCATTCTGCCCGACGGGCAGAAGTGGGAGGGGTGGTCGCCCACATGGATGCTTGGCCGGCGCATCTGGGGCAAGCGGCTCGGCATCGTCGGCATGGGCCGCATCGGCACCGCTGTCGCCCGCCGCGCCAAAGCCTTCGGCCTCTCGATCCATTATCACAACCGCCACCGGGTGATGCCGGCGCTGGAAGACGAGCTGGAGGCGACCTACTGGGAAAGCCTCGACCAGATGCTGGCGCGCATGGACATCATCTCGGTCAATTGTCCCTCGACGCCCGCCACCTATCACTTGCTGTCCGCCCGCCGCCTGGCGTTGATGCAGCCGGGTGCCTATCTGGTCAACACCGCGCGCGGCGACCTGATCGACGAGCAGGCGATGATCAGGATGCTGGAAGAGGACAAGCTGGCCGGCGCGGGCCTCGATGTCTATGAGAACGAACCGGCGGTCAATCCGAAGCTGCTCAAGCTGGCCACCGGAGGCAAGGCGGTGTTGCTGCCGCATATGGGCTCGGCCACGCTGGAAGGCCGCATCGACATGGGCGAGAAGGTCATCATCAACATCCGCGCATTCTGCGACGGACACCGCCCGCCGGATCGCGTGATTCCGACACGCGCCTGACCCTTCAGGCGCTGGCCGCGGTTCCCCTTGTGGCGACCTCAACTCGGATATCGTGCGCTACATCATCCAGATTCTGCGCGGATCGGTGACGCAGTTCACGGCGCATCTGAAGAACGACATCCCGCAAGGCACGGTAAACCGCTATGTGTCGGCCGACACGCAGGTGCTCGGCCTTGTCCTGGAAGGCGCCACAGGCAAGCCTCTGGCCGATTACTTCAACGAAATCCTGTGGTCGAGGCTCGGCACGGAAGCCGATGCCTACTGGCTGGCGGACCGGAAGGGCGAGGCGATCGCTGCCGGCGGCCTCAACGCGGTCCTGCGCGATTACGCGCGTTTCGGCCTGCTTTACCTGAATGAAGGCCGCACGCCGTCCGGCGAGCAGATCGTGCCTGTGGACTGGGTGAGGGCATCCACCACGCCCGATGCGCCGCATCTGATGCCGGGCCGTGACGATGGCAGAGGCGGCAAGACCTATGGCTATGGCTATCAGTGGTGGATACCGCCGGAGCGGCAGGACGGCGATTTCACCGGTGTCGGCATTTACGGGCAGTTCATCTACGTCAACCCCGGGCGCAAGGTCGTCATCGCCAAGACCTCCGCCTATGCCGACTACAACCGCACGGGCCAGCAAATGAAGCGCGAGAGCATCGCCGTCTTCCAGGCTATTGCCGGGGCGTTGTAAGCCTATCGCTTGTCGGCCCGCCGCTTGTAGAGGATGGTGTCGAAACGGGCCGCAAGCGCATCGTAGAGCAGGAGCCGCCCGACCAGCGGCTCGCCGATGCCGGTGATCTGCTTGATAGCCTCCATTGCCTGCAAGGTGCCCATCACGCCGACCAGCGCGCCGACAACCCCGGCCGCCGCGCAGGAGGGCACCAGCCCGGCCGGCGGCGGTTCCGGGAACAGGTCGCGATAGGAGGGATTTTTCTCTCCGTTCGCGCTCGTTTCAAACGGCTTCAGAACGGTGAGCGATCCGTCGAAGCGCCCGACGGCGGCATGCACCAGCGGTCGCTTTTCCTCTGCGCAGGCATCGGCCACGGCAAAACGCGTTTCAAAATTGTCGGTGCCGTCGACGGTGAGATCGTAGGCGGCAACAAGGGCAGGGGCATTCTCAGGCGTCAGCCGCAACCGGTGAAGTTCCACCCGCACATGCGGATTGATGCGCCGGATCGCATCGCGCGCGCTCTCCGCCTTGGGCCGGCCGAGCGTTTCCGTGCCGTGGATGATCTGGCGTTGCAGGTTGGAGAGCGACACCTCGTCGTCGTCGATAATGCCGAGCGTGCCGACGCCCGCTGCCGCGAGATAGGCCAGAACCGGTGCGCCGAGCCCGCCGGCACCCACCACCAGAACCCGCGCGGCTTTCAGCTTGCGCTGGCCGGCGCCGCCGATTTCCGGCAGCACGATATGGCGCGCATAGCGCTCAACTTCGTCGTCGTTCAGGGGGGGCAGGGTTGTCATGCCGGGAAACTAGAGCGTTTCCAGGAAAAGTGGAAACACTTTTCCGGTTCGGAAACGCGGCAGGACAAAGACCTGGAGCCGTTCGGCGGTTCCGCGAAACCCTGAATGGTTCCGGCATATTCCGTCGCTGCCTCATGCCCTTGTTTGCTTGCAGCGCCCGCGATGGATTTTTTGCCTCTTCTCCCGGCGCGCCAAAACGCCAGGGGCCGGGGGGCAATATGACGAAATTCATGCCTGAGCGTGCAGCCTGCGGCAGAGCCCGCCTGCCTGAGCCGCTGTTACAGCGGCGTCTCGTGCACCGTTCCGTGATCCACGGTCAGAAATTGCGCGCGGCCTTGAAGGCTTGAGAACAGCGCCGCATCGGTGCCGGTCATGAACGCCTGACAGTTCATCTCTTCCAGTATGGAAAACAGCGCCGCGCGGCGGCCGGCATCCAGGTGCGCGGCGATCTCGTCGAGCAGCAGGATCGGCGTCATGCCGGAAATTTCGCCGGTAAGCCGTGCGTGGGAAAGAACGATGCCGACGAGCAGCGCCTTCTGCTCGCCGGTCGAGCACAGTTCGGCAGGCATGGATTTGGGCCGGTGGCGCACGATCAGGTCGGAGCGATGCGGACCGGCGAGCGTACGCCCCGCTGCCCGGTCGCGCTCGCGCCCATTGGCAAGGGCGCGGCGAAAGCCTTCCTCGACATCGACCGCCGGCATGGTGCCGACCTGCGCTTCCAGATCGCCGGAAAGTGCGATGTCGGCCTGCGGAAACGGGCCGTCGCCGGGCAGTCGTTCGATCTTGGCGGCCAGCAGGCGCACCAGTTCAGCCCGGGCGGCGGCGATCGCCACGCCGGTCTCGGCAAGCTGCGTTTCGATGGCCTCGAACCAGGCGCCATCGCGGGAGTTTTCGGCAAGCAGGCGATTGCGCCCTCGCATCGCCTTTTCATAGGCGAGCGCGCGCTGGCCGTGGGCGGCGTCGATGGCCAGCACCATGCGATCGAGAAAACGGCGGCGGTCGCCTGCCGGGCCCGTGAACAGCGTATCCATGGAAGGCGTCAGCCACATCACGCGCAGCCATTGCAGCAATTCCTCGGCAGTGCGCGCCGGTGCGCCGTTGATGCGCACGCGCCGCCCGCCTTCGCCGGCTTCCGCCGCCATGATGCCGGTGCCGATATCGACTTCCCCCTGCGGCCCGTCGAGCTTTGCATGCAGGGCAAAGCCGCCGTCGCCGCCGGCGCGGGCGAGGTCCGCATAGGTCGCGCGCCGCAGGCCTCGCCCCGGCGCCAGCAGGGAAACCGCTTCCAGAAGGTTGGTCTTTCCCGCGCCATTGTCGCCGCTCAGCACAACCGGACCGGGCTTCAGCTCAAGCGACAGCGCCGCATAGTTGCGGAAGTTGGTCAGGGTGAGCCTGCGGATGTGGGAACCGAGCGGCATGGCCATGGCGCGAACCTCCCGACAGAGGTCCGCAAACTGCCTAGACGCGCATCGGCATCAGCACATAGAGCGTGTTCTCGTCGCCGGTGTCGCGGATCAGGGTAGGCGATCCGGCATCGGCCAGCATGAACTCGGCATCGCCGCTGGAGAGCTGGCCCGCAACGTCCAGAAGGTAGCGGGCGTTGAAGCCGATCTCGATGGGATCGGACGAATAGTCGGCCGCCAGTTCCTCGACCGCGCTGCCGGAATCGGGATTGTTGACGGCAAGCGTCAGCTGGCCTTCGCTGATCGACAGCTTGACCGCGCGCCCGCGTTCGGACGAGATCGTGGAGACGCGGTCGACGGCGGCGGCGAAGCTCTGGCGGTCGATGACGAGGCGCTTGTCGTTGCCGGTGGGAATGACGCGCTGATAATCGGGGAAAGTGCCGTCGATGAGCTTCGAGGTCAGCACCACGGAGCCGATGGTGAAGCGGATCTTGGTGTCGGACAGCTCCGTCGTCACTGCAACGTCCGGGGTATCCACCAGCTTTTGAAGTTCGCCGACCGTCTTGCGCGGGATGATGATGCCCGGCATGCCTTCCGAACCCGCGGGCGCGTCGATTTCGGCGCGCGCCAGGCGATGGCCGTCGGTCGCCACCGAGCGCAGCTTGAGCTTGCCGCCGGCTTCATGCGTGTGCAGGAAAATGCCGTTGAGATAATAGCGCGTCTCCTCGGTGGAGATGGCGAACTGGGTCTTTTCGATCAGCCCCTTGAGCGCGGTGGAATCCAGCCGGAAGATATGCGGGAAGGAGCCGGCCGAAAGCTCGGGAAAATCCGATTGCGGCAGGCACTGGAGGCGGAAGGAAGAGCGGCCGGAGGTCACGGTCATGGCCGCGCCGTCCTCGTCCGTCTTGAGCATCACCTCGGCGCCGTCGGCAAGCTTGCGCACGATATCGTAGAGCAGATGCGCCGGCACCGTGGTGGCGCCCGGCTGCTCGATGCGCGCGGCGGTGGCCTCGGTGATCTCAAGGTCGAGGTCGGTGGCCTTGAATTCGAGGCTGGAACCGTCCGTGGACAAAAGCACGTTGGACAGGATCGGGATCGTGTTGCGCCGCTCGACCACGCGATGAACGTGGTTCAGGGACTTGAGGAGGTTCGACCGTTCCAGAATTACACGCATGACGAAACAGGCTCGCTTGAAGGAAAGGGCAGGTTCCCCGAGCGGCAACCTGCCTCAGTCTGAATTGCTCGGAGCATCGGGCCGAAAGCGGGATCGGTTTTCGCAACGCCCCCGATGCTCAATCAAAACATTCGCAGCGCCCTGGCGTCCGGGAGGGACGCCAAGGCTCCGGAATGGTGGTCAAGCTGACAGGAAAAGTGTTCTGAAAGCAAGACCGAACGGTCTTGTTCCGCGGGTTTTACAAGCTTTTGGAGCATGGCGGCGCTTGGAGCCGCCATGCTCTGCGAAAGCTGCATCAGGCCTGATCGTTGATCAGGCGGCGCAGCAGTTCCAGCTCCTGCGCCAGCGTGTTGTCATTGTCCGACAGGCCCTCGATCTTGCGCACCGCATGCAGCACCGTGGTGTGGTCGCGGCCGCCGAAGCGCCTGCCGATTTCCGGCAGCGAGCGCGGCGTCATCACCTTGGAAAGATACATGGCGACCTGGCGCGGCTTGACGATGGTGCGGGTGCGCCGGTTGGAGAGCAGCTCCGTCTTGGAAACGTTGTAGTGGCGGGCAACGATGCGCTGGATGTCCTCGATGCGAACCCGCTTGGGCTCGCCGGAGCGGTAGATGTGGCCCAGAATCTCGTCGATCCGGTCCACCGTGATCTGCGGCTCGAAAGTCTGGCGGAACAGAAGCTGGTTGAACGCGCCTTCCAGTTCGCGGCCGCTGCCGGTGATGGTGCGGGCCACATGCTCCAGAACGTCGTCGGCGACATCGATGGCGGCATCCTCGGCCCTGGCGGCTGCCAGCCGCTGCTGGAGCATCGACAGGCGCATGGAGAAGTCAGGCGTCGACATTTCGAGCGCCACGCCGCCGTTGAGACGCGAGCGCACGCGCGGTTCCAGCGATTCCAGCTCCGCCGGAGGTCGGTCTGCCGCGACCACCACCTGCTTGGCGCTGTCCAGCAGCATGTTGATGAGATGGCAGAACTCGTGCTGGATCGACTTGCCCTGCAGGAACTGCATGTCGTCGATGATGAGCAGGTCGATGTCGCGCAGCTGCTCCTTCAGGGTCAGCGCATTGTTGTCGCGGATGGCGGTGGCGAAGCGCCACATGAAATATTCAGCCGTGAGATAAACGACGCGCGAGCGCGGGTTCTGGCGCAGCGATTCCGCGGCGATCGCCTGCAAAAGATGCGTCTTGCCAAGGCCGACGGTGGCGTGAAGAAACAGCGGATTGAAGCGCACCGCGCTGGATTGCGATTCCGCAACCGCCCGCGCGGCCGCGAAGGCGACGCGGTTGGAGGGGCCTTCGACGAAGGAAGAGAAGGTATAGCGCGGGTCCAGCGGCGAGCCGAGGACGTTCTGGCGGAACTCGGTTTCTGCCGGGCCTGGACGCTGCGCCGGCATGCGCTCGGTCTTGCCGTTACCGGCCATCCCGTTACCGGCCATCGTGGAGGCCGGCGCCGTCTGCGCCTGACGCGAAACCGGACGACGCTGCTGGGCGGGGGTCTCGGCGGCGGCCGCGCGTGACTGCCTTGCGGCTGTGCGCACGATGATCTCGACCTTCAGGATCTCCGCGTCCTCTTCCTTCCACAGTTCGACAATCTGGTCGAGATAGTGGCCGTTGATCCAGGAGCGCAGGAAAGCGGTCGGCACGGAGATGCGCACCACGCCTTTGGAGGCTTCAGCCAGCTTCATGCGGCCGAACCAGCTCGAATAGACCTCTGCACCCAGACGCGCCTTGAGCTTTGCCTTCACACGCTCGAACTTGTGATCTGCCTCCCCAACAGTTGTCATGTCATGTCCTTTGGCGCCTTCCCCCTCGTAGGAAAGATTGCCAAGTTCCCTGCCCATGCCGCTCTGCATTTCGTGATCCTTGTCCCGCACTTGCGCCGGGGGCATCATGCCCGCGGCGGCCTCGTTGTCATTTTCCCCGGAAGCGGCCGCCGCTGGCCGTTACCGGATAAGTTCGTTGCGAGGCGCGTCCTGCGACGTCGTCCCGCAACAGGGAAGCTGTACACATGGCAAAGCAAGCCGTCCGGCAGCGTGCCGGCCAAACTCAAACGCGCCAT
The DNA here is from genome assembly GCA_036678505.1 of Alphaproteobacteria bacterium. Classification (GTDB taxonomy): domain Bacteria; phylum Pseudomonadota; class Alphaproteobacteria; order Rhizobiales; family Rhizobiaceae; genus Mesorhizobium. The sequence continues at coordinate 9,557 of JAZIHP010000067.1, read as the reverse complement.
ACGAATGACTGGTCCCCTACCAGTATCGAGAAGAGACGACCAACCTGTTCGCGGACAACCGCCCGCGGTGCTGATGCTGCCAATTTTTTGATTAGGCCGAGGGCTAAAGCCCGTCCCCTTCGATGACCAGACACTAACGAAATCGCTGTGGAAAGGGCAAGGCCACATCTTACTGCTTTTGAACGAATCTGGTTACCGAATTGCCCTTGACGGCAGCCCCCGCGGCCCCCGTAATCTTGAAAGCCATTGGGATTCAAACCCTTTTCGAGAAAGCCCCGAAAGGGTAGCTGGCGAGATTCTTTTTTTTAATATTTTGCTTGACACAAGGTTGTCCCCTTTCGGCCGTCACCGATATGGACAAGCTGTGGATGACCTTCTTTAAATATATGAAATTAAAGGGGTTTTATTGCCACGATCCATGCCGCGGCAGTTGCGTGGGTGCAGGATGAAAACCACATGCCGGGAAAAATTCACCCCGCCAAAAACGATGCCCCGGGGGAAGCCGCCGGGGCATCGTTCCATTCTTTTTCACGTCACGAAAAAAACCCGGCGCAAGCGCCGGGTTTTCGCAAAATCGAACTGTCCGCGTCAAGGAATCAGGCGGACAGGCCCTTGAGGCGCTGAGCCAGCCGCGAAACCTTGCGGGAGGCGGTGTTCTTGTGCATCACGCCCTTGGTGGCGGCGCGCATCAGTTCGGGCTGTGCATTCCGGAAGGCGGTTTCGGCTGCTGCCTTGTCGCCGGCGGCCAGAGCTTCTTCGACCTTGCGCACGAAAGTGCGGACGCGCGAAACGCGGCTCTTGTTGATCGCGGTGCGATTGGCGATCTTGCGCGTAGCCTTTTTGGCCGAGGGAGTGTTGGCCATGATGCCTCTCTTCTGATCTCAATTAAGTGGACGCTTGCGGCAACCCGCATGGCGCAAAACAAATGGGCAGCGACGAGGCCACCTCAGTTGGGGCGGCTTATAGTTCAGCTTTACAGGCCAGTCAATCTTGCTTCGTCTCCAAACGGAGAAATGAAGCGTGTGAAAGGCCTTATCGGTTGCGGAATTCGGGTTTGCGCTTCTCCACGAAGGCGCTCATGCCTTCCTTCTGGTCGTCCAGCGAGAACATGGACTGGAAAACCCGCCGTTCGAATCGCAGGCCCTCGGCGAGCGTCACTTCATAGGAGCGGTTGATCGCCTCCTTGTTCATGATGACGGATGGCAGCGAGAAGCCGGCGATCTTCGCGGCCGCCTTGAGCGCTTCCTCCACCAGTTCCCCGGCAGGCACGATGCGCGAGACGAGGCCGGAGCGTTCCGCTTCCTCGGCATCCATCATGCGCCCGGTCAGGCACATGTCCATTGCCTTGGATTTGCCGACGAAACGGGTGAGGCGCTGCGAGCCGCCCATGCCGGGCATGACGCCCAGCGTAATCTCCGGCTGGCCGAATTTGGCATTGTCGCCGGCGATGATGAAGTCGCACATCATGGCAAGCTCGCAGCCGCCGCCCAGTGCATAGCCGGCAACCGCGGCGATGATCGGCTTGCGGGTGCGGGTGAACTCTTCCCAACCCGAAAACAGATCGCCCAGATAGACGTCGACATAACTCTTCGACTGCATTTCCTTGATGTCTGCCCCGGCAGCGAAAGCTTTCTCCGAGCCGGTCAGAACGATCGCGCCGATCTTGTCGTCGGCGTCGAACACCTTCGTGGCGGCCAGCAGTTCGCCGAGCACGGCGGAGTTCAGCGCATTGAGGGCCTTGGGCCTGTTCAGCGTGATCAGACCGACCTTGCCGCGGGTTTCGACGATGATGTTTTCGTAAGCCATGCGTTTTCTCTCCTGAGCGCCTCAGAGACCTAAAGCGTGTCGCGATCTTTCAGATCAGCTCACTGCGCTTCAAGCTGTTGTTTTCACGCATGTCGCCCGAAACCGGTTCCCACTTTCGGGCGACATGCTCCAGAGCGTTTCCAGGAAAAGTGGGGACACTTTTCCTGTTCGCAAACGCGACAAACAAAGACCTGGAGCCGTTCGGCGATTCCGTGAAGTCTTGAACGGCTCTAGCCTATTTCTGACAGGCCGGGCAATAAAATGTCGAGCGGCCGCTTTGCACGATCCGTTCCACCTTGCCCGGGCAGCCCGGTTTGCGGCAGGGTTCGCCTTCGCGGTCATAGACGGCGAAACTGTGCTGGAAATAGCCGAGCGACCCGTCCGTATGCATATAGTCCTTCAGGGACGAGCCGCCGGCGGCGATGGCCTCGGCAATCACCTCGCGGATGGCTTCGGCCAGCCGCTTTCGTTGTTCCGCGGCCTTGCGGCCGGGCGCGGCGATGGTGCCTGCCGCGCGCAACGGCGAAAGGCCCGCACGCCACAAGGCCTCGCAGACATAGATGTTGCCGAGCCCCGCGATCAGGCGCTGATCCAGAAGTGCCGCCTTGAGAGGTGACTTGCGATTGCGAAACAGGGCGGCGAGCAGGTCGGCGTCGAGCGCGTTGCCGGTCGGTTCCACACCGAGGCCGGCCAGCATCGGGTGCTCGTCCGGGGCCGTCTCGGAAAACAGCATGAAGCCGAAACGGCGCGGATCGTTGAAGACGACGCGGTGCGGCGCTTTCGCTGCCGACACCACATCGAACACGACATGGTCGTGGGCGGATTTCCTGGGTCGCTCATAATGAAAGCTGCCGGGCGTGGCGCTGTCGCTGCCATCCTCGATGCGGAAGGACCCCGTCATGCCCAGATGGCAGATGAGCGCCGGCCCGCCGTTTGTGTGCATGATCAGGTATTTGGCGCGCCGGGCCAGCGCGGTGATGGTGCGCCCGTCAAGGCGTTCCGCGAATTTTTCGGGGAAGGGGAAGCGCAGGTTCGGGCGGCGGGTCTCGACCCTGACGATGCGGGCGCCTTCCAGAACCGGCTGCAAACCCCGCCGGACGGTTTCGACCTCGGGCAGTTCAGGCATGTCCGCCGATATCTCCGTAAAAAGACGCTCCGTATTTTCCGGGCCCGATGCCCAGATGCTCGGCGACCGTTTCGCCGATATCGGCGAATGTCGCTCTCAGGCCCGCACAGCCGCCTGCCAGCCCCGGCGCAAGTCCGATCAGCGGTATGCGTTCGCGGGTATGGTCGGTTCCGCGCCATGTGGGATCGTTGCCGTGGTCGGCCGTGAGCACGAACATGTCGCCCTGCTTCAGCAGCGCCAGCGCTTCCGGCACCCGGCGGTCGAAGGCTTCCAGCGCCGCCGCATAGCCAGCGGGATCGCGCCGGTGCCCGAATTCGCTGTCGAAATCGACGAAATTGGCAAACACGAAGTCGCCGTCGCCGGCCTCCTTCATGGCATCCAGGGCCTGGTCGAACATGGCCATGTTGCCGTCCGCCTTGCGCAGTTTCGTCACGCCGCGATGGGCGAAGATGTCACCGATCTTGCCGACGGCCAGGACGCGCCCGTGCCCTTGCGTGATGCGGTCGAGCAGGGTGGGTTCCGGCGGGGAAACGGCGTAGTCGCGCCGGTTCGGCGTGCGTTTGAAGGTTTCGGGCGCTTCGCCGAGAAAGGGGCGGGCGATGACCCTGCCGATCTTGAGCGGATCGCACAGCCGGCGCACGACCTTGCAGAATTCATAAAGCCGGTCGAGCCCGAAATGCTCCTCATGCGCGGCGATCTGCAAGACGGAATCGACCGAAGTGTAGCAGATCGGCTTGCCGGTCGCGATGTGTTCGGACCCGAACGTCTCGATGACGCTCATGCCATCCGAGTGGCGGTTGCCGAGAATGCCCGGCACCTTGCCTTCGCGGATCATGGCCTCGGTGAGGGCGGCGGGGAAGGCCGGCACCGTATCGGGAAATCCGCCCCAGCCGAAGCGCATCGGCAGCGCGGCGATTTCCCAGTGGCCGGAGGGCGTGTCCTTGCCGTTTGAAACCTCCTGCGCCGCGCCGTGAAAGGAGGAGGGCAGAAGCGGCGCGCCGGCAGGCCCGAAATCGTAACCCGAAGCGATACGGGCGGCGTGACCAAGCCCCAGAGCCGTCATGTTGGGCAGAAGAAGCGGCCCGCGACGCAAACCCTCCCGGTCGGCCTGCCCGCAGCGGCAGGCGTCGGCGATGTGAGCGAATGTGTTGGCGCCTTCATCCCCGAATTCGGCTGCATCCGCAGCACCGCCTATGCCGAAGGAATCGAGAACGAAAACGAAAGCGCGCGCCATTGCGACCTTGTGGTAAGGATCACCTCATCCGAGGCGGCGGTTCTGCCGATGAGAACCATCTTGATCGGGAAGCCCAGACATAAGCCCGGCATGGGGCCTTGGCAATCTGCAAACGCCGGTCGGGCATGCCGCTGCGTCAGCAGTTGGAGCAGGTGATTTCGCGCCGGATTCGCGGTCTGGCGTAATAGACCTCGTTCATGTCGATCTTGTTGAATGCGCCGGTCAGGCCGGTGGATTTCTCCGCGCCTGCCGCCCAGACGATGATCGGCTTGTAGCCGAGGCTGACTTCCACCTTGATGAGGAACGTGTCGTCGGTCCTCATGCTGTCGGGAACGGTGACGACGGAGTTCTTGGCGATGCCCGCGCTGTAAATGTTGTTCGTCAGCTTCCCCGACCATATAACCCTGGGATCGAGGTTCCCATAATCTTCCTTTGAGATCTTGAGCCCGGTGACCGTAATCGTCGGACTGGAGCGGTTGTAAGGGCGCATCGTGGTCTCGCCGACGCGCATGATGCCCGCAAGCGCATCCCTGGTAAGGGTGTCCTGTTGCCCGACGAGATCGGCCACCATCGTACCCAGCCGGCTGAGCTGCTTGTTGGTGTCGATGCCCTGCACCGCTTCCACGGTCATGAAATAGAGCGCCAGCATGATCGGTGCGATGAAGGCGAATTCGACGGCTGCAACGCCGCGCCGGTCGCGCCTGAAACCGGCGATTTTCTCTCTCAGGTTTTTGAGCATGCTCAGTACCCCCGTACCAGCGATCGTCTTCAGCCGCTTGTGTGCGGCGCGTGTCAGTAAGGCTCGTTCTGCCAGGTCATGGTGGCGAAGTGCACCGTCTTGCCGCCCTCAAGCGGCGCCATGTACTTGCTCATGTAGTCGGTGATGATCGGCCATTCATAGAACAGGCGCAGCATGTTGCGCGACATGGTCGAGCCCGGATCGATGACGAAGCCCTTTGTGTCTGTCTTGCCGTTATCGGTCAGCACCAGCTTGCCGCCTTCGATGGCGTAGCCGAGTTTCGCGCCGTCGGTGAAATTGTCGAAATGACGAAGGTCTATCTTCAGGCCGGGGCAATCCTTGGTGACGATGATCTCCAGCTTGCCGCATATATATGCGACGATCATGTCTTCGAATTGCTTCTTGTCCTTGGGTTCCGCCGTCACGACCGCCTGCCATTGCCCGGTGCGGAACTGGCGCGCCACATCGTCGGCGGCGTTGGCGAGGATTTGCTTGCCTGCAAAAGAGATGCAGCTTTCCAGAATAGCAAAGGCCAGCAGCGTGAAGGGCAGGATCAGCATGCCGAATTCAATCGCCGTGCTGCCGCTCGCATCGCGACGAAAACGACCGGCCAAGCCGGCCGGACGGCGCTTGCCTTCGGCGCCGGATCTGTTGGAAGCGCTTTCCATGTCTATACCGCCGACCCCCGTTGTCAGTAAGCCGGAGCATAGACTCAAAGCCGTTGAAGTCCGGTTTGGCCGATCGCTAAATTCCGATGGTTGCGCTTAAGGGCGCGTCAACCATAGCGGGTCGTCTGCTCAGGCGCGTGCGAAATTACTGGCGTCGCAGCTCGTCTTCGGAGCGCTGTTCGGCGGAATTCTTGTGCGAGCTTTCGCAATAGGGCGTGCACGACATGGTCTGCACGTCGGAGCGCCTGTAGATGCGCACCGTCGATGCCGTCTGGCGGGCGACCGTCACCTGCTCGTCCATGATCGGAGCGCCGTCGCTGTCCAGAATGACCAGATTGGTGACGCCAAATCCCTTGCCGGTGAGGATCACGGTGGTGGCATCCTGAACCGATGCGTCGGCGATATCTGAATTGCCGATCACGATGGTGTCTGCCGGGCGCGGCAGCTTCACGATGCGGGCCTGGTTCATGACGACCTCGATGCCGGCTTCTCCTGCCGGTGCGATCGTTTCCACGACCGGTTCGGCAATGGCCGTTTCCGCGGCTATGGCCGCACAGCTTCCAGCCGCGAACAAAGCGCCCGCAAGCAACACCGGTCTCGACATGCCCATGTCCGTTCTCCCGCTCCGCCAGAGTGATCAACGGAATATGAACGGTTTTGGTGAAGCAACGGTTAAGCGTTTCAGGGTGTCATACGGATGGCGGCTCACCGATCCTTAACGCACGGCATGTAAGGATGCGCCCGTCATTACATGTCGGATGGAACCTCCATGCTTGAAGCTTTGATTTTCGTCATTTTCCCGTTCTGCATGGTTTTCGCGGCCGTTTCGGACGTCCTGTCGATGACCATCGCCAATCGCGTGTCGCTGGTTCTGGTGGCCGGCTTCCTGGTCATCGCTCCGCTGACCGGCATGGAGTGGAGCGCGGTCGGCATGCATCTGGCTGCGGGAGCGCTGGTTCTGAGCGCGACCTTCGTCCTGTTCGCCATCGGCGGCATGGGCGGCGGCGACGCCAAGCTGATGGCCGCGACCGCCGTCTGGATGGGCTTTGACCTGCTGCTGGTGGAATATCTCATCTACGCATCGTTTGTCGGCGGCGCGCTGACGCTTGCCACGCTCATGTACCGCAAGTCGTTTCTGGCGGATTTCACCCGCGACAACATGTTCCTGCGCCATTTCGCCGACACCAGCGTCGGAATTCCCTATGGTGTCGCGCTGGGTTTCGCGGGCCTGATGATTTATCCCAGGACGGCGCTGGCCGTGTGGGCGATGGCGCGGCTTGCCGGCTGAGCGCCCTGCCGAAAGAGCGCGATCTTCGTTTCCGATACGCCGCACTGCCGGGTGCGGCGTATTTTTTTGGCGGAATGCGGCGATAACCTGACGTTAAGCAGTCTTGTAAGCAGGCCATTAACCATAATTTGAGGATTGGTGCTGCAATGTCCGACCTGGGTTGATGAGCTGAGGCTTAGGGGTTGGACATATGGCGGCATCCCGTTTGATAATTCTTGGCGTGGCGGTCGCTGCCGCGGGCGGTGCGGGCTATGTCGCCAAGAACATGGCGGTTCCCCCGCCTCCGGCGGTCGTGGCGGAGCCGCAACCGCGAGAGCCGGCCGTGAGAATGGTCGATGTCGCTGTCCTGTCGGGCGATGTGCCGATCGGCGCGCCGCTGGGCTCGAACGTGTCGTGGTCTGCCTGGCCTGAAGATGCCGTCAACCAGAACTTCATTACGCGTGACAAGGAGCCCGATGCGGTCGAGAAGCTGAAAGGCTCCGTCACCCGCATGGCGATGTACAGCGGCGAGCCGGTGCGGCGCGTGAAGCTGATCGACGAAGGCCAGAGCTTCATGTCGTCCATTCTGCCGTCCGGGCATCGCGCCGTTGCGACATCGATCGCAGCCGATACCTCCGCCGGCGGCTTCATCCTGCCGAACGATTACGTCGATGTGATCATGACCCGCCGTGCCGACAGTGCCGCCGGCGGCAGCGGTTTCACCACGGAAACGATCCTGAAGAATATCCGCGTTCTCGCCATCGACCAGACCATCCAGGAGGATGAGGAAGGCAAGAAAACGCGGGTCGGCCAGACGGCGACCCTGGAGCTGACGCCGCAGCAGGCAGAGATCATCACCGTTGCCCAGCAGATGGCGGATCGCCTCACGCTGGCGCTGCGCTCGATCAAGGATACGCAGGAAACGGGTCTGGAAGAAGCTGACTATCTGGTCAGCGGAGCGGGTCGCCGCGGCACGGTGCGCCTCGTCAAATCCGGAGAAGTTTCCGAAGTGGGGGCAAGGAAATGAAGTCAGTTACGAAACTTCCCGTCACTCTTGCAGCCGCTTTCGCACTGTTCGCCGTCACCGTTCCGCTGGGATCGAGCGCTGCCGAGGCCGCGAACCAGGTGCGCGCGACGGGAGCCAGCCAGCGCATAAAGCTCGGCCTCAACAAGTCGGTGGTCATCGACCTGCCGCGCGACGCCTATGATATTCTGGTGGCCAATCCCGGCGTTGCCGATGCGGTGACGCGTACATCGAGGCGCATCTATTTCTTCGGCAAGGCCGTTGGAGAAACCAACATCTTCGTGTTCGGCCCCAATGGCGAGCAGATCGCCAGTTTCGATCTTTCCATCGAGCGCGACGTGGCCGGCATCGAAGACTATCTCAAGCGCTTCATCCCGAATTCGGACATCAGGGTCGAACTGGTCAACGACAACGTGGTGCTGACCGGCACGGTTGACACGCCTCTGGATGCCAAGCGCGCCGAACAGCTTGCCAGCGCCTTCGTTACTGGCGGCGAGGCGACGACGGGCCAGTATTCCCAGACGGCGGCTGGCGGTTCGTCGAGCTCGGGCGTCGCCATCAACAATCCCGACAATTTGCGCCGCCGCAGCGGCATCATTAATATGCTGCAAATCATGGGCGAAGATCAGGTCATGCTGAAGGTGACGGTCGCTGAAATCAGCCGTTCCGTGATGAAGCAGCTCGGCGTCAACATGGTCGCGCAGACGAGCGGTATCCGCTTCGACATGCTGGATCCGACCAATCTGCTTCAGGCAGGAAAGGGTCTGGGCGGCGCTGACATGCTGCGCGGTTATGTCAACGCCATGGAGCAGGCAGGCGTCATGCGCACGCTGGCGGAGCCGACGCTGAGCGCCGTATCCGGTGAACAGGCGACATTCCGCGCCGGCGGCGAATACAACATCGTCGCCAACGTCGTGAATGAAGAGGGCCGGACGGTCCGTACGCTGGAAAAGATTGAATATGGCATCGGCCTGGAATTCCAGCCGGTCGTCCTGTCGCCCGGCCGCATCAGCCTGAAGGTTCGCACCTCGGTCTCCGAACCGACGCCTGAGGGCTCGGTCGATATGGAAGGTCAGAACATCCTGTCGTTGCGCAAGCGGCTGGCTGACACCACTGTCGAATTGCCATCCGGCGGTTCCATGATGATTGCCGGGCTGGTCAACGACAATTCGCGTCAGATCTACAACCGTATTCCGGGGCTTTCCCAGGTGCCGGTGCTTGGAACCCTCTTTCGCAGCCGCGATTTCGTACGCAGCGAAACCGAACTGGTGATCCTTGTCACGCCCTACCTGTCCAAGCCGGTGGCGCGCAATGAACTGGCCAAGCCGGACGACAATTTCAACGCCGCAAGCGATGGCGCCGCCATGTTCCTTGGGCGGGTGAACCGGGTCTACGGCACCATGAAAACCGACAAACCTGCCGGCCGTTATCACGGCATGGTTGGCTTCATCTACAAGTGAGCGGGGAAACGGACATGTCGGGCACAATGTTCACAGCGCGGGCGCGTATCGCAATCCTGGCCGTAGCCGCCGCTGCGCTTCTGGCGGGATGCGCAAATCGCGACAGCGTGGTCGTCGGGTCGATCCCGGACGATTACCGCACCAATCATCCGATCGTGATTTCGGAAAAGGACAAGACGCTGGATCTGCCGGTGTCGGCCTCGGCGCAGGGCGTCTCGAAAATGCAGCGCCAG
>JAZIHP010000066.1:0-21397 GCA_036678505.1 Alphaproteobacteria bacterium | reverse complement strand
GGCTTCAGGTGTTGACGCCCAGTTCGGCCATGCGCTCGACGCAGGCCTCCTCGGCCTGATCGAGTTCGGCCAGCGTATCCTCAAGGTCGCGGCGCTTCTGCCGCAGTTCCTCGCGCTTTTCCTCGATGCGCTTGATCATGAGCTGCAACTGCCCGACCTCGCCGGGCGGTTCCTTGTACATCTTGATGATCTCGCGGATCTCGTTGATGGAAAAACCGAGCCGCTTGCCGCGCAATATCTGGCGGATGATATGACGGTCGGCCGGACGAAACAGGCGTGTCCGTCCGCGGCGGACCGGCAGCACCAGGCCCTCATCCTCATAAAACCGCAATGTGCGGGTGGACACGCCGAATTCGCGGGTCAGTTCTGTAATGGTGTAATATTCCCGCATCGTCGTCCTGTACTCGAAGATAAAGCGTCTCGCGATCCTTCAGATTCGCTCCTTGCTTTACGTTTCCTTTTACGCCTGTCGTTGTCCCGAAACCGGCTCTCCATGCGGGCGACATGCTCCGGTGGCCGCGCCGGACCGCTGTTCCCGTGCCGGAGACGATCCGGGGCACGCTAGCGAGAATTTTCTCGTTGCGCAGCCGCAACAGCTTCGCCGCCGCGCAACTGAAGCCCGCAGAAAAGCTTTTTACCCGGCATCCGGATGCAGTCGCAGAATCATCCGGACACCAGAATAATTGGGAAATTTCGCACGGCACTTACGTAAAAGTCAATTAAATCCATTTAACCGAAACCGAACCACAGGGATGCCAGTCCGAGAAAGGCGAAAAAGCCCACGACATCGGTGACGGCGGTGACGAAGACGGCGGAGGCCACGGCCGGGTCAACGCCATATCTGTCGAGCAGCAGGGGAATGAGAATTCCCGCAACGGCTGCCACGAACATGTTGATGACCATCGCGCTGGCGATGATGCAGCCCAGATAGGGGTCTGAAAACCATGTCGCGGCCACGATGCCTATCAGCACGGCGAAGATGATGCCGTTGATGAAGCCCACGCCCATCTCGCGGCGGATGATGCGCCATGCATTGTAGATATCGAGATCCCTGGTGGCGAGCGCGCGCACGGTGACGGTCATGGTTTGCGAGGCGGCGTTGCCGCCCATGCCGGCGACGATCGGCATCAGCACCGCGAGCGCCACGACCCGTTCGATCGTCTGGTCGAACAAGCCGATGACCGAAGCCGCGAGAAACGCCGTAAACAGGTTCACCAAGAGCCATGGCACGCGCGAGCGCGAGGCGGCCAGGATCGTATCCGAGAGTTCTTCGTCGCCCACGCCGCCGAGGCGCATGAGGTCTTCCTCGGCCTCTTCCTGGATGACGTCGACGACGTCGTCGATGGTCAGCACGCCGACCAGCCGCTCGTTTTCGTCGACGACGGCAGCGGACAGAAGGTCATATTGCTCGAATTCGCGCGCGGCCTCTTCCTGATCCATCGTGGCGGGAATGGCATGGCGGGTTTCGTGCATGATATCTTCGACCCGCACCATACGCTTGGTGCGCAAAATCTGGTCGAGGTTCACCGCTCCCAGCAGCTTGAAGGTCGGGTCGATGACGAAAATCTGACTGAAGCTTTCAGGCAGGTCATTATCCTCGCGCATGTAGTCGATGGTCTGGCCAATGGTCCAGAAAGGCGGCACGGCCACGAATTCGGTCTGCATGCGGCGCCCGGCGCTTTCTTCCGGGTAGTCCAGCGAACGGCGCAGCCTGATGCGCTCCGTGAAGGGGAGCTGCGCCAGGATCTCGTCCTGGTCCTCCTGATCGAGATCCTCAAGGATGTAGACCGCGTCGTCGGAATCCAGTTCCTGAACGGCCTGCGCGATCTGCTCGCTGGGCAGATTTTCAACGATGTCGAGGCGGATGGCTTCGTCGACTTCGGTCAGGGCCGAGAAGTCGAAATCGCTGCCCAGCAATTCGACGAGAGAGCGGCGCTGATCGGGCTGGAGAGCTTCAAGCAGGTGGCCAAGCTCGGATTCGTGAAGGGCTGCTACGTCCCGTTTGAGGGTCAGCGTGTCGCGGTCTGCGATGCCTGCGCCGATATGCGCAAGGAACGAGGCAAGGACGACGCCGTCCTCGTCATAAATCTCGTTGGAGCCGGTTTTCGCAGCCTCGGTCGCGGCAGCTTGATCGTCCTGAGCTTCCAAGGCTGCCTCGCACTGTTCTGCATTGCGGATTTGGCTTTCCGTAGCGCAACTCAGTCCAATATTCCAAGAGAAACAACCGTCCTGCGGCGCTGATTTCCATATGGCGCGCAAATGCCGGGCGACCACCTGAGAGGGCCGTGATTTCCAGTCTGCCGGAAGCGGAAAATTCCGATCTCGCGCCCCGCATCGAAGGCCTTTGCGGTTTTTCCCCATCGCTATCGGCAGCCTGGTCCCAAAAGCTGGCCAGGCGGTCAGGCCGATGTCGTATAATGTCGATCGCCGGCAACCGTTTCCGGCGAACGGTCCGGGTGGCTGGAGAGAAAGAAAAACAGGAAATGCCGGCTTTTTTAAGCTGGCATTTCGGTCCATCCGAATGCCTGATCCGGAGATGGTGCGGTCGAGAAGACTCGAACTTCCACGGGTTGCCCCACAGCGACCTCAACGCTGCGCGTCTACCAATTCCGCCACGACCGCCCGTGGTAGGAGCCGGATTTGTCCGGCACGCGGCGTGTAGCAAATCGCTTATCCCGAAACAAGGCATGTTTCGCAATAATCGCGCTTTAAATGACAGCCATGTGAACTTCCGCCATGCCTTGCCTTCGTGACTGGACCTTTTGAGCCATTCTCGCCATATGAAAGGGGCATAATCCGGAAGAAACCATGTCTGAACGCAGCCAGATCGCCACGTCTTTTTTTTCATCACCCGGTTCTCCGGCCGTGGAATGGCGCATCGAACCCGGTCTTCTGTCCTATCCAGAGGCGCTGAGCTTCATGGAAACCTATGCCGAGGCGATTCGCGCGGAGGGGGCCGGCGAGCTTATCTGGCTGGTTGAGCATCCGCCCCTCTACACATCGGGCACCAGCGCCCGCGTGGAAGATCTGATCGACCCTGACCGATTCCCGGTTTTTGCCGCCGGGCGTGGCGGAGAATACACATATCATGGCCCTGGCCAGCGGGTTGCCTATGTGATGCTGGATCTGAAACGGCGCCGTACCGACGTGCGGGCCTTTGTGGCGGCCCTGGAAGCATGGATCATCCGCACGCTCGATTCATTCAATGTAAAGGGCGAGCGGCGCGAGGAACGGGTGGGCGTGTGGGTTCAGCGTCCGGACCGCCCGCGCATGCCTGACGGTTCGGTGGCCGAGGACAAGATTGCCGCCATCGGCATCCGCATGCGCAAATGGGTCAGCTTTCACGGCATCTCCATCAATGTGGAGCCTGACCTGTCGCATTTTGGCGGCATCGTGCCCTGCGGCGTGCAGGAGCATGGCGTTACCAGTTTGGTCGACCTCGGTCTGCCGGTGACGATGAGCGATCTGGATGCGGCGCTGAAGGCCGCCTTCGAGAACGTGTTCGGTCCCGCAAACGCATCCGGCGCTCCGGCGCCTGCCGGCCGGCGCAGCATCGCAGGCTGACCTCGCGCACCCGTAAACAACGCGCCGGATCATCAGAGCGCACTCAAGGACGCAGGGCAGGATGGCCTTTGCCTTAAAGCGCGTCGCGATCTTTCAGATCAGCTCCCCGCGCTTCAAGTTCTTGTTTTACGCCTGTCGTTGCCCCGAAACCGTTTCCCGCTTTCGGGCGACATGCTTTAGGGTATCGCCAGATACGCTGCCCGCCTGGGAGGTGTGGCGACCGCGAACTTTCAGAAGCCGAAATCAGAGAGCCCCAATCCACATTGCCATGGAAACGAGAAAGGTGCCCATGCACACCATTGAGACAACATCCTGAACGAGATCGGTCATGATCGGCTCCTGTTTTCAATATGTTCTTAATTTGTTCTAATTTTGTTCGCTTGTCAATTGACAAAATGCGAACGTGCCCGAAGCTGAGTCGCGATCGTTTTCAGGGTTGAGAACTGGTTTCCGCGGGAAGAGCGGATGCGATACCTGCCATGGAGGTAATCGGGGCGAATGCGCGGGCCGATAGGGTTTCCGCAGGCCGGGGAGGTGATTCGAAAGCACCGGCGGTGAATCGCAGGAAGCAATTTCGGGGGAGGATGGCTAAATTTTTGCCAGTCTGGCGAGAAAACCGGTGTGGTCGGAGCAGCGTAGCCTTCGAAGGCATCGGATGTGATCAGGCCCGCACAACACCGGAGGGGAAAACACTCCGAAGAAATTTAGCAGAAGTGCGAAGCGGTTTTGCGTCCGAAATTGCGTCAAACAAAGAATTGGAACTATTTTGCGCTTCGTGGAAAGGCGGAAACGCCGCAAAGCATATCGCCCGAAAGCAGGAACCGGTTTCGGGGCAACGACAGGCGTGAAAACAAGAACTTAAAGCGCGGGAAGCTGATCTGGGAGATCGCGGCGCGTTTTAAAGCGGGACGATGCGGCCTTCGGAGAGGGTGACGCGGCGGTCCATGCGTGCGGCGAGTTCATGGTTGTGTGTCGCGATCAGCGCGGCAAGACCGGACTGCTTCACCAGCGCAGACAAAGCCTGAAACACGTAGGAGGCGGTGACGGGATCGAGATTGCCTGTCGGCTCGTCGGCCAGCAGCACCAGCGGCGCATTGGCGACGGCTCGCGCAATCGCCACGCGCTGCTGTTCGCCGCCCGAGAGTTCGGAAGGGCGATGCGTGGCGCGCTTGCCAAGCTGCATGTAGTCGAGCAACTGTCCGGCGCGCCCGGAGGCTTCCGCGCTCGACAGTCCCTTGATGAGCTGCGGCATCATCACATTCTCCAGGGCGGAGAATTCGGGCAGCAAATGGTGGAACTGGTAGACGAAGCCGATGTCGTTGCGGCGGATGGCGGTGCGCTGGTCGTCCGACAGCTTGCCGCACTGGCGGCCCGCCAGGATGACCTCACCGCCGTCGGGGCGTTCAAGCAGTCCGGCCGTGTGCAGCAGCGTCGACTTGCCGGTGCCGGAAGGGGCGACCAGAGCCACCATTTCGCCGGCATGCAGCACGAAGTCGGCGCCGTTGAGAATGGTGAGCTTGCGCTCGCCCTGTTCATAGTGGCGTTCGACGGCTTTGAGCTCAAGAACGGCGCGCGCCATCATTCATACCTCAGCGCTTCGACAGGATCGAGCCGCGCGGCCCGCCATGCCGGGAACAGCGTCGCCAGAAATGACAGCACCAGCGCCATCAGCACCACCGAAAGCGTTTCGCCCATGTCCATCTTGGCGGGAAGCTGGCTCAGGAAATAGAGCTCCGGATTGAACAGGATGGTGCCGGAAATCCACGAGAAGAACTGGCGGATACGCTCGACGTTCAGGCAGATCACAATGCCGAGAAACACGCCGGCAAGCGTTCCCACAACGCCGATGGCCGCGCCCGTCATCAGGAAGATGCGCAGGATCGCGCCGCGTGTCGCGCCCATGGTGCGCAGAATGGCGATATCGTGGCCCTTGTCCTTCACCAGCATGACGAGGCCGGAAATGATGTTGAGCGCCGCCACCAGCACGATCAGCGTCAGGATCATGAACATGACGTTGCGCTCGACCTCAAGCGCGGAGAAGAAGGTCTGGTTGCGCTGGCGCCAGTCGGTGATCAGGATCGGCCGCCGGGCCGCTTCCTCTACCTTCGGCTTGAGCGCATCGACGGCATCGGGATCGTCGACATAGACCTCGATGCTTTGCGCCAGATCTTCCATGTTGAAATAGAGTTGCGCCTCGGCCAGCGGCATGTAGACGATGGAGCTGTCATATTCCGACATGCCCACCTCGAAGATCGCGGTGACGGGGTAGCCTTTCAGCCGCGGCATGGTGCCCAGCGGCGTGACGTCGCCATCCGGGGAGATCAGGGTGATCATGTCGCCGAGCCTCAATCCCAGATTGTCGGCCATGCGCGAGCCGATGGCGACGCCTTCGGCCGCGTCGAAGCCGACCAGCGATCCTTGCCGGATGTTGTTTGCGACGATGGAGACCTTGCCGATATCTTCGCCCCTGATGCCGCGCACGAGCGCGCCGGTGCCGGAGCCGACATTGCCCTGCGCCAGCACCTGTCCGTCGATCAGCGGCAGGGAATAGCGGACGCCGGCGACGCCGTTGATGCGGTCGGCGACCTGCGCATAATCCTCCAGCGGCAGATCCGTGGGGGTTACGATCAGATGGCCGTTGACGCCGAGGATGCGGGTGAGCAGTTCGGCGCGAAAACCGTTCATCACCGCCATGACCACGATCAGGGTCGCCACGCCCAGCATGATGCCGAGAAACGAGATCGAGGCGATGACCGAAATCACCGTCTCCTTGCGGCGCGAGCGCAGATAGCGCCAGGCCACCATGCGCTCGAAGCCGGAGAAGGGTCCGGCGGAGGAGGGCTTCGCGGCCGCCTTGCTCATGCAGCCCCGCCCAGACGGGAAACAGCGGCGGCGATCGGCAGGGTTTCGCGCTCGCCGGTCCTGCGGTTCTTCAGTTCCACCTCGCCGGCGGCCACGCCGCGCGGGCCGACGATGAGCTGCCATGGCAGGCCGATGAGATCGGCTGTGGCGAATTTGGCGCCGGGCCGCTGGTCGGTGTCGTCGTGGAGCACGTCCTTGCCGGCGGCGGTGAGCGCTGCCTCAAGCCCGGCGCAGACGCGGTCGCATTCGGCGTCGCCCGCCTTCATGTTGATCAGCGCGACGTCGAAGGGGGCAATGGCTTCCGGCCAGATGATGCCGTTCTCGTCATGGCTGGCCTCGATGATGGCGGCGATCAGCCGCGAGGGACCGATGCCGTAGGAGCCCATGGAGACGAAGTGCTCCTTGCCGTCCGGGCCGGTCACTTTGGCGTTCATCGGCCTGGAGTATTTTTCGCCGAAGTGGAAGATGTGCCCGACCTCGATGCCGCGCGCCGAAACCTTGTCGCTCTCGGCGATGGCGTCCCACGCGGCTTCGTCGTGCATCTCGTCGGTTGCCGCATAGGGCGTGGTCCATTTGGTGACGATGGCGGATATGCCGGCATCATCGCCGAAATCGACATCCTCGCCGGGCACCTCGTAGCCGAGGTAATCGCGGTGGCAGTAGACCTGGCTTTCGCCGGTTTCGGCCAAAATGATGAACTCGTGCGAGAGATCGCCGCCGATCGGGCCGGTGTCGGCGCGCATGGGAATGGCTTGCAGGCCCATGCGCGTGAAGGTGCGCAGATAGGCCACGAACATGCGGTAATAGGCCGCTTTCGCGCCCTCGAAGTCGAGGTCGAAGGAATAGGCGTCCTTCATCAGGAATTCGCGCGAGCGCATGACGCCGAAGCGGGGGCGCACCTCGTCGCGGAACTTCCACTGGATGTGATAGAGATTGAGGGGCAGGTCCTTGTAGGACTTCACGTAGTTACGGAAAATATCCGTCACCATTTCCTCGTTGGTCGGCCCGTAAAGCATATCGCGCTCATGGCGGTCCTTGATGCGCAGCATTTCCTTGCCATAGGCGTCATAGCGTCCGCTCTCGCGCCAAAGATCCGCCGACTGGATGGTCGGCATCATGATTTCGAGCGCGCCCGCGCGGTTCTGCTCCTCGCGGATGATCTGGCAAACCTTGTCGAGCACGCGCTTGCCCAGCGGCAGCCATGAGAAGCTTCCCGCCCCCTGCTGGCGGAGCATGCCGGCACGCAGCATCAGGCGATGCGAGACGATCTCGGCCTCGCGCGGGTTTTCCTTGAGGATGGGCAGAAAGTAGCGCGACAAACGCATAAGCTGATTCCGTGAGAGAAAAGGCAGCGCCGGAATCGGCGCGCCGGGGCCTGTTTGCTTCGGCTTCATAGCCATTTCATGGCAAGTTGGAAACCCGCAGCGCGAACGGGTGTTTTCTTGCCGCTTCGTTGCGTGCCGGAGGCTCACGAACCCTGTCTGGCCCACAGGCGTTTCCTGTCATCCTCCTGTCGTCCTATTGTGCAATGCAGCACATTTAAGTCCAGGTCGGGGCAAAATTTATAGTGACTTTGCCGGCTTTGTTGGTCTAGTGTGCTCGACATAATCGAGAGAGCAGGAAAAAAACTGTTCTCCTACGCGGTCTAAAGTCTTGGGAGGATGCGATCTAGGCGCGGTTACTCGCAGCCGCCGGATACCGGAAGCAGATCGGACGCGTTCATTGTGCAAGGCTTTTTGCCTTGCATTTTTTTTGTGCAAAATTCAGCCGGACTTACATCGGCGCGGGTTGAAAATCGCGCCCTGGCGCGTGTTGCGTTCAGCTGCGCGTTAGGGCCGTTCATGGTTTCACGGAATCGCCGAACGGCTCCAGTTATTTGTCTTGTCGCGTTTGCGAACCGGAAAACTGTTTCCACTTTGCCTGGAAACGCTCTCTAAAACGTGCCGCGATCTTTCCGATCGGCTCCCTGCGCTTTAAGCGTTGTTTTCACGCATGTCGTTGTCCCGAAACCGGTTCCCACTTTCGGGCGACATGCTTTAAAACGTGCCGCGATCTTTCCGATCGGCTCCCTGCGCTTTAAGCGTTGTTTTCACGCATGTCGTTGCCCCGAAACCGGTTCCCACTTTCGGGCGACATGCTTTAGCGCTTCAAATTATTGTTTTTCCATATCGCGTTGTCTGGAAGCCGATTGCCGTTTTCAGGCGGCGTGCCTGAGCGCAACAACGTCAAGATGTCGTTGCGCTTTGCTTTTTGATCCGGAAATTTTGTCGCGATGCCGTCGGCAGGAGCGATGTGACTGTGCCGCTTCGGTGGCTTCCTGCTGCGCCGTGGCCGGCTTCTTTTGAAAGGAGAGCGGTTCGGGAAGGTTCGCGCCGCCATGCATTTTCATGCCCGGCGAAGCATTTCCACCACGATCATGGACATCGCGGAACCGCAGCGGACCCGTGCGGAGCAATGCCTCCGGCGCCGTCACGGCGTTTCTTCAGAACCAGCGCCGGACCTTTTTGGAGTAATCCCGATATTTGCGGCCAAATTTTTCGGCCAGTATCTTCTCCTCGAACTCGATGGCGATCTTCTGCGTCAGAAGGGCCGCGGCGACGGCAAGCGGCAGGAACCACCAGTTGCCGGAAACAAAACCGACGCCGAACAGAAGAAGGGTGTTGGCGAGATAAATCGGGTTGCGGGTGATGGAAAAGGGGCCGTCGGTGAGCAGATGGCTGGGTTCGCCCGAGGGATCGAGCGTCGTTCCCGCACGCCTCATCGCGCGGAAGGAAGATACCCACAAGGCGATCACGGCAATGACGACAAGCCAGCCTATGGCATAAAGCACATTGCCGAACGGGCCGCCCATGCGCGGCAGTGGGGTGAGCAGGCCGAGAATTATGCTGGCGGCTATCGCCATGAGATAGATCAGCGGCGGCCACGGAATTCTGCGCCAGGCCGGAACAGCTTTCATTTTTCCCTCCCCATCAGTTTCAGGTCCGTTTCCGCCGTGCAGACAGACGCAAGGTCCTGGACGCGGCGGGACAGTTCTTCAGTTTGCGTTCCGCCCATTATCTTATCGAGAGTGCCGTCTTTTTGAACCGCGTCAAACATGCAGCCGCAATAGGCTGTGCAGAAGGTCCGGTCGCGCGATTGGCGGCAATATGTTTCGCAACTGTGCAAGAAACCGGTTTTCGGATCCTGCGCCGGTGCGGGAAATACCTGCGCGAACAGCCACAGGCAGGCGATCAGCACCGGCTGGTGCATGAGGTAGAAGGCAAGGCTGTGTTGCCCGATCTTGACGAGAGGGCGCAGGACAGGTTGCGGCAGCTCTGCGCCCAGGCGGGCGAGAAGGCCGAAATCACGCGCGAAACGGGCCGCCGCCATGCCGGCCAGAACCGTGGCGAACCACGGAAACAGCGGCACGTAATCGTTGGAGCGGGGGCTGACGGTGGAAAGACCGAGCCACCACAGGGCCGGATGGTCGAATGCCGGCATCCGCAGGAATTGCGGGGCGGCGGCTACCAGAATGGCCGTCAGAACCAGCGCCCATGAAGGAAAGCCCAGAAAGGCGAGGCCAAGCACGCTCGCCAGCGCGATGTGATGCAATATGCCGAAGAAGATGAACGAGCCCGGCGTGGCGAACCATGTTGCTATGGTGATGGCCGCCGCCGCCGCCACGATCATGGCCAGCCGTTTGCCAAATCCGTTCCAGCGAATGCCGTTGCCATGGGCAAGCACGAGGCTGAAGCCGACCAGAAACAGGAAGCTGGAAGCGATGCCTCGGGCATAGACTTTCCAGCCGCCGAAAGCGGTGAGGCCGGGCGCCACATAGCCGAAGAATTCCAGATCCCATGTGAAATGGTAGCTGACCATGGCCAGCAGGGCGATGCCCCGCGCCGCATCGATCGCCTCGATGCGGCGGGCGGGAATTCGCGTGGGCTGAGCGGGCGATGACATCTGCATGGAAGCTCCGGCGGGTCGGCGGTGACTCGTAACATGCCCGTTTCGATGCCGGCAGCGCAAATCGGACGGATTTGAGTTGGTCCAGAGTTGAAAAGCCATTGGGCTATTTCGCGTTTCCGGCGTGGAAAGTCGGTTTCCCGCTACCCGCACCGGTTACAAAGGTTACACAATGGCGGCTGGCGAATCCGGCGGAGGGATTCGACGGGAGGATTCCATGGCAACGCATGTGCGGCACCCCATCTGGCTGAGGCAGGTCCGCCCGGCCGGAGCCCGCACCTTCGCGTCTCTCTACACCATGGAATCCTTTGCACGGGCCACCATTGCGAGCGTGATCCCGGTGCAGGCTTATGAAATCCTGCAAAGCGAGCAAGCCGTCTCCGTGCTTTATACGGCGGTGTCGCTGCTGGGTCTTTCGGTGACGCTGTTCATGCCGATGCTGATCAGGCGGTTCGCGCGGCGCTGGGTCTACACGGCCGGCGCATGCCTTCTGGCCGTCGGATCGCTGTTCTTCGTCATCGACACGCTGTTAGGGCAGGCGCTCGGCATGCTGTGCCGGGTGATGGGAGCGAGCGCGCTTTCGATCACGCTCAACCTCTACATCATGGACCATATCCGCAAGACCGAGTTCATACGCTCCGAATCGCTGCGCATGGCATGGTCCACCTTCGCCTGGACGGGCGGGCCGACGCTCGGCATCCTGCTCTATACGCATTACGGCATCTATGCCGCCCATGGCGCGGTGGCGATATTCGCGTTCATCCTGCTCGCCCTGTTCTGGTATTACCGGCTGAGCGACAACCAGATGATTGCCGCCGGCAAGAGCCGGGCGCTCAATCCGATCACCAATATCAGCCGTTTCGTCGCACAGCCGCGCCTGCGGCTGGCGTGGCTGATCGCTTTCGGCCGCACCTGCTACTGGACGACCTTTTTCGTCTACGGGCCCTTGTTCATGGTGATCGCCGGCGAAGGCGAGGTGGCCGGGGGGCTGCTGATTTCCGCCGGCAACGCCTTGCTGTTCACCGCTATTTTCTGGGGCAGGGCAGGCAGGCGCTTCGGCACGCGGGGCGCCATCGCGCTCGCTTTTGCAGCCATGGCCGTTTCCCTTTTCGCGGCCGGCTGGGTAAGCGCCACCGCGCCGCTGATCACCGGTGCGCTGCTTTTGTGCGGCGCTTTGTTCACCATCGCCATCGATGCGCTGGGCTCCACCGTGTTCATGCGTTCCGTCCATCCCTATGAGCGGCCGCAGATGGCTGCGGTCTACCGCACCTATCTGGACTTCGCCGAACTGACACCGCCGCTGGTCTATTCGATCGTGCTGGCCTTTTTCGGCCTCGGCTCGGTTTTCGTCACACTTGGCCTGCTGATGGTGGGGTGCGCGGCGGTAAGCTGGCGTTACGTGCCGAGGTCGATGTAAGAGTGGCGGCCATGAACGGCCTGACATTCATTATCGGCGGCGCACGGTCCGGAAAAAGCCGGCATGCGGAAGAACTGGTTACGGCGCTGCCGGCGCCCTGGACCTACATCGCCACGGCGGAAGCCCATGACGACGAGATGCGCGCGCGCATCGGCGAACATCGCAGCCGGCGGTGTGCCGGCTGGAACACCGTCGATGCGCCTCTCGATCTTGCCGGCGCCCTTTCCGTGCAGCCGCAGGGGCAGCCGGTTCTCGTCGATTGCCTGACGCTGTGGCTCGCCAATCACATGCTGGCGGAACATGACCTCCAGGCCGAATGCGCAGGGCTGGCCGAGGTGCTCGCCCATCCGCGCGGGCCATGGTTCGTGGTGTCCAACGAAGTGGGGCAGGGCATCGTGCCGGATAACGCGCTCGCCCGCCGTTTCCGGGATGAGGCGGGGCGGCTCAACCAGAAAATCGCCAATCTGGCCGACACCGCCCTCATGATGGTGGCCGGGCTGCCGCTGAAGATAAAATGAGATGGCGCGCGATCGACGATGCTGAGGCCGGATTACATAGCGCTTAGACAAAGAAGCCGCCGGCAATGCGGCAGAGCAGCGTCTCGATGGCGGAAGCGATGGTGGCCGGCACCGGATATGATCACCGGCAGCATCAGTACGCCGCAAAGCCCTTCTTGTTTTATCCGAACGGGAGCGGAGTGGCGGATGAAGGCTGCGCGGGCCGGATGGAGGGGCGCGCAATGATCCATGTCTGTCCTCTTTCGAGACTGGAGCAGACCGTTTCGCGAACCGGTGCGGGGCGGCTGGTGACATTGCTTTCGGCAGA
Organism: Alphaproteobacteria bacterium; assembly: GCA_036678505.1. Taxonomy (GTDB): domain Bacteria; phylum Pseudomonadota; class Alphaproteobacteria; order Rhizobiales; family Rhizobiaceae; genus Mesorhizobium. The sequence continues at coordinate 8,784 of JAZIHP010000066.1, read as the reverse complement.
TATGAACATGGCGCGCCCGGCCTCGATCCCGGCGCAGGATCACCTTCATCTGCGCATGAACGACATTGCCGAATTGCGCGACGGGCTGACGCTGCCGGGCGAGGTTCATGTGCGCCGCCTTCTCGATTTTGCCGGCGGGTGGAACCGGGAAAAGCCCATGGTCATTCACTGCCATGCGGGCGTCAGCCGCTCGACGGCAGCCGCCTACATCGTCGCCGCAGCCCTCAATCCCGCGGCGAACGAGGCGGAACTGGCCGCCATGCTGCGCTGGCATTCGCCGTCAGCGACGCCCAACAGCCGCCTGATCGCGGTTGCCGACGCGCTGCTGGGACGGGAGGGGCGCATGGTGGCGGCGATAAAGGGCATCGGGCGCGGAGCGGATGCGTTTGAGGGCGAAGTGTTCGAACTCGACCCGTTCAGTTAGAGCAAGTCCAGCAAAAATGCGAAGCGGTTTTGCGTTCGGAATTACGTAAAAACAAAAAGTTAGAACGATTTTGCGATCCTGGAAAGGCTCTAGACAAGCCAGTCGGAAAGCCTTGCCTTGCGCACGTCTTCCAGCAGGGTGACAAAACCTTTGGCCTGATATTCCGCCGTCAGGCGGCCTTTTTCGGCCGTGGCGGCGGCGGCGTTGCCGACCACGCCATGCGGGTTGAGGTCGCTGGCGATCCAGGCAAAGGCATGCGGGCTTTGCGCGTTGAGCAGGGCGAATTCCTGTTCCGCCTCGTCGGCGCGGGAAGCGAAATCTTCCGCTTTTGCCAGTTCCACGAGATCGGGGCGGAAATGCAGCATCAGCGAGGTTTCCGCGTCGCCGCCGTGAATGCCGCGCAGCACCTCATGCGCGCTGAACAGCCCCTGCGGCCGCCCGAAGCGTTCCCAGCTGGTGCGTACCGCCATCATGGCGAAGCGAACGCGCAGATTGCGGGTGACGATGCCGATCACCTCCTCGTTGCCGCCATGCGAGGTGACGACGACAAGCTTGCGAACGCCGGCGCGGGCCACCGAGGCGCCAAGCTCGGTCCATGCCCCGATCAGGCTGGTCGCGGGAATGCTGAGCGTTCCCGGCGCATGGATGTGCTCGTCCGATTTGCCGACCGCCTGAACCGGCAGGATGCGCAGATCGAGATCGTGCGGAACCAGCGGGATAACGGTCGCCAGCATGCCGTTCATGATGTCGGCATCGGTGGACAGCGGCAGATGCGGGCCGTGCTGCTCGACCGCGGCGACGGGCAGCACGGCGATGGTCCGCCCGGGATCGATTTGCGCGAAGTCGGGCGCGCTGAAGTCGCCCCACCAGATTTTCCGTTGCTGCGCCGTCATTCCGCGTTCCTGATCCGCTAGAGCGTTTCCAGGAAAAGTGGAAACACTTTTCCGGTTTGGAAACGCGATAAAACAAAGACCTGGAGCCGTTCGGCGATTCCGTGAAACCATGAACGGCTCTAAAGCATGCCGCCCGAAAGCAGGAACCGGTTTCGGGACAGTGACATGCGTAATGACAAGAACTTAAAGCGTAAGAGGCGAAACGGAAAGATCGCGGCACGCTTTATGTGAGATCGTTCCAGGCCGGCACCGGTTCCGGCCGATCCAGTCATGCGAGGGCCCAGTCATGTGAGGGCCCAGTCATGCGAGGGCCCACTCATGCGAGGACCCAGTCATGCGAGCGCGTGGCGATGCGGGCGCGTGGCGGGCGGTCAGGCGGCTTTTTTCCTGTACGAATCCACGAAGCGGACCAGCCGGGCTGCCGCCTCCTGCAACAGGGCTTCCGGTTTGCACAGGCTGATGCGGATGTGCCCGGCGGCGGCCTCGCCAAAGCTGGAGCCCGGCATGACGCTGATCTCCTGCGAGTCCAGCAGCGCCCAGGCGAAGGTCTCGTCGTCCGGCTCGATGGCCGAGATGTCGAGCATGATATACATGCCGCCTTGCGAGCCGCGCACCCGCATCCGATCGGCGCCGCGAATGGCGTCGAGGAATATGGTGCGCCGGCCGGCATAGCGGGCGGCGATTTCGGCTACGCCATAATCGTTCTGCATGGCTTCGGCGGCGGCATGGGAAATGAAGTCCGGCAGGCCATAGGTGGATACCAGATTGAAGCCGCTCAGCAGTCCGACCAGCGGTTCCGGTGCCGTCAGCCAGCCGATGCGCCAGCCGGTCATGCCGTGGCTTTTGGACATGGAGTTGATGACGATGGTGCGCCCGGCCATGCCGGGCAGGGCGCGCGGCGACAGGTGCTCGGAAGCGCCGAGGGTCCAGTAAACCTCGTCGGAGAGCAGCCACAGATCGTGACGCCTGCATATATCGGCGATGCCTTCCAGCGCAGCGCGCGTGTAGACGGCGCCGGTCGGATTGTTGGGCGTGTTGATGAGGATGGCGCGGGTTTCGGGGCGCACCGCGGCTTCTATCGTGGCGGCATCGGGCTGGAAGCCATCGGCGGCGCGCGCTTCCACGACGGTGAATTCGGCGCCTGCGGCACGGAACGTGCCGGGGTAGGTCGCGTAATAGGGCGCGACGACGATGGCATGGCTGCCCGGATCGAGCGTGGCCTGCACGGCGGCATAAAGGGCTGCCTGGCCGCCGGGGGTTGCGATGACCTGTCCGACCGGGGTTTCCAGGCCTGAGCAGCGCGTGGACAGCCGCGCCATGGCGGCGCGCAGGCGCGGGATGCCGGCCAGATGCGTGTAGTGGTGATGCCCTTCGCGAACTGCCGTCACGCAGGCTTCGACCGTTTCGGCGGGCGTATGGAAATCATGGTCGCCAACCGAAAGAACGATGATGTCGCGGCCCGCCTGACGGCGCGCCAGGGCTTCGGCGTGGACTTCCCAGCCATTCTTGCCGGATGGCATGAGGCTGGTGATTCGTGATGAGGCTGAAGGCATTTCGGTTCGGTTTCTTTTGCGGTCGGGCATGCTGCCGGCAGCGGCAAGAACCCGGAGATTGAGAGAATGCCCCGCTTCTAGCGCAAAAATTCCCCGTTTTGGAGCGCCTTTGGCGGATAAACGGTTCGGCCAGCGTTGAATGCTTGCCGGGTTCCCCCCGCCACTTTATCTATGTGCGTCCACGCGCGCGCCGATCCATGGCAGGCGCGGCCGGCGTCAACGGAATTCAGCTCGGATCATGCTTTCGCATTTCGCCCGCCTTTGCCTCGTTCTGTTCCTCATGCTGGGCGGGGTTGCGGCACCGGTTTCGGCGCAGGACATGGCTGCGGCGGAGGCCGCGCAACTGCTGGAGGATCAGCAGCAGGCGTTGCAGGCGCTGACCGCGACGCTCGACGGGATCGAGAAAGATGTAGCCGCGCATGACGACGACGACGCTTATCTCGTGCGTCTGCGCCTCAAGCTGGAAGCCGTTTCGGCCGACGCCTTGCAGAGCGCGCTTGCCTTCAGGCCGCGCCTTGCAGAGATCAATGCGCGTGTCGAGCAACAGGGGCCCGCTCCCGCCGAAGGGCAGGCGCCGGAGGCCGAGACGATCCGGGACGAGCGCAAGGCCCTGGCCGCCGAGAAGGCGGAAATCAATGCCGTCATCGCCACGGCACAGAACCTGTCCCTGCGATCCAACAAGCTGATCGAACAGATCGCCGCCATCCGGCGGGATCTGTTCCGCAACATGCTGACACGCCGTTATGCCCTGACCGAGACGTTCAGCAGCAAGATGTTTTCCGACGCGGCCAACGAGTTCGCGACGTTCGGCACGGCAATCGCCTCATGGGCTAATTTCGCCTATAAATACAAGTTCAACGCCATGATCGCCGCGACCTTCATGGCGCTGATCGCGGCGCTCGTCCTGATGTTCGGCGGCAGGCGTCTGGTCGGAGGCCTGTTCAGGGCGGATCCCGCTGTGCAGGAGCCGTCTTATCTGACGCGGCTTTCCGTGGCATTCTGGTCGACCCTGCTGCCGACGGCGGCGCTGAGCGTTTTCTTCGCGGCGACCTTCTTTTTCTTCAATTCAAATCAGGTGCTGCGCGGCGATATCGGGCTCTATCTGCGTTCGGCCATGCTGATGGTTCTGGGCGTGTTCCTGGTCAACAGGCTGGCCAATGCCGCGCTGATGCCGAAACTTCCGCAATGGCGGCTTGTGCCGGTGGAGTCGCGCCCGGCGCGCTGGCTGGTGCGGCTGGCAACCGCGATGGCAATTGCCGTGGCTCTGAACAATTTTCTCTCGCAGGTGGCCGACCAGATGTCGTCGCCGCTGTCGCTGACGGTCGCGCGCAGTTTCCTGTCTTCGCTGCTGGTGGGCGTCATTTTGCTGCTGATCGGCAACGTAAAGCCATTCAGGACCTTGCAAGGCAACTGGAAGCCATGGCCGGCGTGGCTGCGCTACAGCCTGTTCCTCATCGGCGCGCTTACCATCGGGGCGGCGTTGTTAGGCTATATCGGCTTTGCCATCTTCGTATCGTTGCAGGTGGTGATGACCGGCACCATTCTGGTGACGGCCTATATCGGCTTTCTTTGCGCCGCCGCCATCGGCGCGGAAGGCGGGTTGGGCGGCTCATGGCTGGGCCGCCGGATAATGGCACAGGGCTATGCCGACGAAAGCTCGATGGACCAGATCGGACTTGGCCTCAGCGTTCTGCTCAACGTCCTCATCCTGCTGATCTTCCTGCCGCTTACCCTGTTCATGTGGGGGTTCCAGCCGGGAGACATCCAGGCCTGGGCGCAGAAGCTGGCGACGGGTTTCACCATCGGCTCGGTAACCATATCGCTGCTTGGCATATTGAGCGGCATTCTGGTGTTCGCCATCGGCTATTTCCTCACCCGCTGGTTCCAGGGCTGGCTCGATGATTCCGTCATGGCGCGGGGCAAGGTCGATGGCGGCGTGCGCAATTCCATCCGCCTTGCGGTGGGCTATGCCGGCATCGCGGTCGCCGGGCTGGTCGGCATATCGGCGGCGGGCATCGATCTTTCCAACCTTGCCCTCGTTGCCGGCGCGCTCTCCCTCGGTATCGGTTTTGGCTTGCAGAATGTCGTCTCGAACTTCGTTTCCGGCCTGATCCTGCTGGCCGAGCGGCCGTTCAAGGTGGGGGACTGGATCGTCGCGGGCGATGTCAGCGGCACGGTGCGCAAGATCAGCGTGCGCGCCACGGAAATCGAAACGTTCCAGCGCCAGACGGTGATTCTGCCGAACTCCAACCTCATCAACGGCGCCGTCGGCAACTGGACCCATCGCAACAAGCTCGGGCGCGTCGATATCCGGGTTGGCGTTGCCTATGGCACCGATGTGCGCAGGGTGCAGGAACTCCTGCTGGAGATCACGCGCGCGCAACCTGCCGTCTTGAAAAACCCGGAGCCTTTTGTCCAGTTCTCGAATTTCGGGCCGGCAGCGCTCGAATTCGAGATACGCTTCTTTCTTGCCGATATCACCAGCAGCGGCGGGGTTCAGAACGACATCAGGTTTGCGATCATGGATGCGTTCAATCGCGAGGGGATCGAAATTCCCTCCACCACCCGGGCCGAATACAGGCGGCCGGTTCCCGAACCCTGGCCGCATGACGACGACAAGACCGAGGCCCAATTCGCCGAGCGGGAGCGCCTGAAGGCGGAAGAGGAAGAAAAGGCGCGCAAGGGCAGGCGCAAGCCCGGCAAACCCGATCCGGCATAGGTCGCCATGCGTCCGTCCGGAGGCACAAGGGACGATCTGAACAGGTTTTCGATAGCGCAGCGGGGCCAAATCGCCGGCTGCGCCGGATTGCGACATGAATAAGGCATTCAGTTGCGGTTCAGCTTCGTTCTCCTATAAGCTGCCTGCATTGGCGGGAATGCCTTGCAATGGCAACAGGGGCGGTGGCGACACCGGAAACGCAATGTTGAAATCACTGATCGCCGTATCGGTCCTGCTCTCGGCATCCGGGACAGCGCTTGCGGCCAGCGCCGTGAACAAGGATTCCGATCCGCGCACGCTGATCGTCACCGAAGGCAGCACCAAGCGCGAGATGACGCTGGCTCCCGGCGAGACGGTGGAATTTTGCCCGAACGGCTGTTTCGTCACCATGCCGAACGGAGATCTCGAGGCGCTGACCGGCACCGAGATGATCGAGATTTCAGGCGGCGTGGCCCGCGTCAAGTAGGTTTCCTTTCGGGCAAGGCAATTCCAGGATGAAGGCCGGCTCGCAATTCCGGCCTCGTGCCTTCAAAAGAGGGGCTGAAACCGTCGCACCGCTTCCGTCGCGCTGTATGCGAAGCGTGTCGCAAACAGGCTGCGGTCGGCTCCTTCTCTCGCCCTATAGTCCTGCCCGGACAGCACTTTGGAGTTGCGGGCAATGGCAGGATTTCCGGAAAAGGCGCGGGTGGTCATCATCGGTCTCGGCGGCATCGTCGGCGCTTCGGTCGCGCATCATCTGATCGCGCGGGGATGGGACGATATTGTCGGTATCGACAAGTCGGGCATCCCCACCGACATCGGCTCCACGGCGCATGCGTCCGATTTCTGCTATGCGACCAGCCATGATTTCCTGTCCTGCTGGACGACGCTCTACTCCATCGAGTTCTTCGACCGGATGGGCCATTACGCCCGCGTCGGCGGACTTGAGGTGGCGCGGGTGGGCGACGATGCCCGCATGGAGGAAATCCGGCGCAAGGTCACTTCCGGCCGCGCTTTCGGAACGCGCGCGCGGCTGATCGACCCGGCGCAGATCAAGGAGAAATTCCCCCTGATCGATGAGGAAATGGTTCAGGGCGGATTGTGGGACCCGGACGCCGGTCTCGTCATTCCGCGCTCGCAGACGGTGGCGGGCAAGCTTGTCGACGAGGGCGTCGCGGCCGGCAGGCTACAGGCTTTCGCCAACACTTCCGCGCGCTCGCTGGTCATGGAGGACGGCCGCATCAGGGGCGTGGTGACGGATCGCGGCACCATCATGGCCGATCAGGTGGTGGTGTGCGCCGGCCTGTGGGGCAGGCTGATCGCCGAAATGGCCGGCGAGGACCTGCCGGTCATGCCGATCGACCATCCGCTGACCTTTTTCGGCCCCTATGACGAGTTCGCCGGAACGGGCAAGGAGATCGGCTGGCCGCTGCTGCGCGATCAGGGCAATTCGGCCTATATGCGCGATACGGGCGACCCGAAGACCGCCGAGGGCGGCCAGATCGAATGGGGCTATTACGAGGAGACCGATCCGCGTCTTGTCCATCCGCGCGATCTGCTGGAAAAGGAGGAGGCGCGGCTTTCGCCCTCGCAGCGCGACCTCGACATGGAGCAGATCCTGGGGCCTTTGGAGCGGGCCATGGAACTGACGCCGATTCTCGGCGAACTCGGCTACAATGAAAGCCACTCATTCAACGGCCTGCTTCAGGTCACCACCGATGCCGGGCCTTCGATGGGCGAGAGCCAGAAGGTAAGGGGGCTGTGGTATGCCGTCGGCATCTGGGTCAAGGACGGCCCCGGCATGGGCAGGCTGATCGCCGACTGGATGACGGACGGCCGCACGCCGATCGATCACAACGGCATCGACTACAGCCGGTTCCAGCCCTTCCAGCTGAAGGAAGACTTCATCGCCGCGCGCTGCACCGAAACGGCGATGAAGGTCTACAATCCGGCCGTTCATCCGCGCGAGCCGTTTTCCGGCGGCCGCAACATCCGCCGCTCGCCCTTTTATGAGCGGGAGAAGGAGCTGGGCGGCTATTTCATGGAACTGGGCGGATGGGAGCGCGCCCATGGCTACGCCGCCAACGAGCATCTGCTGGAGAAATATGGCGAGCGCGTGCCGGTGCGCCGGAACGAATGGGACAACCGCCATTTCTGGCGCGTCTCCAATGCCGAGCATCTGGCGCTGAGCGAGGATTGCGGCATCATCAATCTCTCGCATTTCGCCATGTACGATGTCGAGGGGCCGGACCATGTGGCGCTGATGGAATGGCTGTGCGCGGCGAAGATCGGCGGCGACGCCAATATCGGCAAGGGCATCTACACCCATTTCCTCGACGAGGAAGGCATGGTGCGCGCCGACCTGACCGTGTTCCGCATGGCCGGCCGCTGCCGCATCGTCGATGGCGCCGACGCCGGCCCGCGCGATTTCAGCTACATGAAGCGGGTGGCGCAGGACAAGGGCTTTGACGTCACCATCACCGACGTGAGCGAGAAATACATCACGCTGGGCGTATGGGGGCCGAATGCGCGCGCCACGCTGCAAAAGGTGGTGGAAGACCCGGACGGGCTGTCGCGGGAAAATTTCCCCTTCGCGGCGATCCGGCCGATTCGCATCGCCGGCAGGCAAGTTTCCGCCTTCCGCATCTCCTATGTCGGCGAGCAGGGGTGGGAACTGCATATGGCCTATGAAGACGGGCTTGCGGTGTGGGATGCGCTGCGCGCGACAGGCGTGATCGCCGTCGGCGTCGAGACCTATGCCAATACGCGGCGCATGGAAAAGAGCCTGCGTCTCCAGAACGCCGATCTGCTGACCGAATACAATCTGCTGGAGGCCGGTCTTGCCCGCCCGAAGGTCAAGGAAGCCGATTTCTGCGGCAAGGCGAAGCATCTGGAACACCGGGCGCGGGACCGTCAGCCGGCGATGCTGTGCACGCTGGTGATGACCGACAATGTCGATGCAAACGGCGTTGCCCGCTATCCGGTCGGCAATATGCCGGTGGTCGATCCGGAGAGCGGCGAGGTTCCGGTCGACGAGCTCGGCCGCCGCTCCTATACGACGTCCGTGGCCTTTGGCCCCACTGTGGGCCGGAATATCGCGCTTGCCTATCTGCCGTGGAGTTATTGTCAGGAAGGACGCAGGCTTGCCGTCGAGTATTTTGGCGCAACCTATCCCGTCGAGGTTGCGGCGGTGGGCTACAGGCCGCTTTACGGTCC
>JAZIHP010000065.1:0-21751 GCA_036678505.1 Alphaproteobacteria bacterium | reverse complement strand
CCCGGCGCTCCAAGCCTTTGTTTACATGCATGGCGGCGCCGCACCCCGCCCCCCGCTTGCGGGCGACACGTCTTGGGTTTGCGGCAGGATCGGCGGCCGGAAGCGTCCTCGACGGGATCCGCATCGCAGCCATCGCCAGATGGCATTCGGGGAAGGCGGACGCATTCGGTCGGGTAAAAAATACTTAAAGACTAGAATTTCAGTTTCGATTTGGGTACAGAGATTCGCATCGCGGACAGCACCGGTAGGCCAAAGCCACATGTGCCGATCCCGCGCCGGCCGCGATCGGCTGGTTCGGTTGCCTTGGAAGGGGGGAAGGTGTGAGCTTCGATATTTTTTGGGTTCTGTCACAGGACGGCTTAACTCTCGCCGCGAGCTATACGCTCTTGTCTCTCGGATATGTCCTGATTTTCACCGTTACCCGCATCATCTTCGCAGCCTATGGAGACCTGATTACCGTTGCCGCCATGACCCTGCACTGGATGCAGGAGGGCAGGGTTCCGCCAACGGCCTATGCCGTCATTATCCTTGCGCTTTTTGCGGCGGGGATGCGGATATGGGGTCGTTTGCGGCAAGGGCAGGCGATCGGTCCGCTGAACATGTTTTGCCGCTATGCGTTGCCTCTGGCGCCCTCGGTGCTCATCATCCTGTTTCCCGCAATCGCGGAAGGCTATCTGCCGTCGCTGCTGCTTACGGTGCTGATAGTCACCCCGATCGGTCCTTATCTCTATGAGATCGTCTTCGAGAAAATCGCGCGTGCCTCCAGCCTGATCCTGCTGATCGTTTCCTTGGCCGTGCATTTCGTCCTGTCCGGCTGCGTGCTGGTGCTTTTCGGGGCTGAGGGCATCCGCAACAAGGTGTCGATCCTGCCCAATATAACCATCGGCGGCCTGCCGTTCTCGGGTTATGCGCTGACGATGACCCTGGTGGCGATGGCGGCCTGTCTGGCGCTTTATGTCGGTTTTTCCGGGTCGCTTCTTGGGAAGTCCCTGCGCGCCACCGCCGACAACCCGGCGGGCGCGGCGATCGTGGGCATCAATCCCACGTCCTCTGCGTCCCTGGCCTTTGCCATAGCGGCGTTCATCGCGGCGGTCGTTGGGATATTCCTCAGCTCCAACCTGACGATCTACTACGATTCAGGCATGATGATAGGACTGAAGGGCTTCGTCGGCGCGGTCTTCGGCGGCTTTTCGAGCTTTCCGGTCTCGGCGCTGGGTTCATATCTTTTGGGGTTCGCCGAATCTTTCTTTTCCTTCGAGTTCAGCAAATACAAGGACGCGCTCGTGTTCGCTCTGGTGCTGCCGGTGGTGGTGGCCCGCGCGGCCTTCGCGGTAACCCATGTCGACGAGGAAGAGGGCGAGGAAATCTGATGGCTCTTTTCGTTTCCAATTCCCTCGCCATGCGCCGCCTCGCCGTGATTGCCGCCCTTGTCCTGATCGTCGTCGCCGGGTGTCTCGCCAATGGCTACACAATCATCATGCTCAACCTGATCGGAATATATGGAGTTGCGGTTCTGGGTCTGGTGCTTCTGACCGGCGCCGCTGGCATCATCTCATTCGGTCATGCCGCCTTCATGGGGATTGGCGCCTACGCCACGGCCTATCTGACCACCCAGCTGGGGCTTTCTCCCTGGATCGGGCTTTTGGTCGCGATGGCGGTTTCACTGGCCGTGGCTGTCGTGCTCGGTGTGGCCACGCTTCATCTCGGAGGCCATTTCCTGCCCATCACGACGCTTGCCTGGGGCGTGGCGATCACGAGCTTTCTGGGAACCAGTGAAACGCTCGGCGCGCATGGCGGCATCCGCGATATCCCCCCGCTGACCCTTTTCGTTTGGCGGATGGATACGCCGCACATGCAATATGCCCTGATCGCCACGGTGTTCCTGCTCTGCGTGCTGGGGTTGCGGCGCTACCTCGTTTCTTCCCGTGGTCTCGCCGTAAGGTCCCTTCGCGGCGGCAAGACCATGATGGAGAGCCTCGGATACAACCCGATGGCGCTCAAGGTCGAAAGCTTCGCCCTGTCCGCGATGCTCGCCGCCATCGGGGGCTGGCTCTACGCCCACACGCAGGCTTTCATCAGTCCCTCGCTGTTCGACATGACGGCGAGCATGAACGTCCTGTTCATGGGAGTGATCGGCGGGCTGCAATCGGTCGTGGGCGCGCTGCTTGGAACTGCGATCATCCTCTACGGGCGCAGCTGGATGCAGGATCTGCTGGGCTTGCTGCCCGGAGCAAGCGCCAATCTGGAGATGATCCTGTTCGGCATCTTCTTCATCCTGGTCTTGCGCTACTTCCCCGGCGGTCTGATGAAGACGCTGTCGCGGATCCCGGCCGTTGCCGCCCTCGGCTGGGATCCCCTGCCGGCTGCCGATGCAGCCTCCGCCGCCGGAACTGCCCCTCTGGCGCATCGTCCGTCCGTCACCGTTCAGGTCGAGGGCCTGACCAAGCGTTTCGACGGGCTGCTGGCTGTCGATGACGTCAGCTTCACGGTGCCCGCAGGGCACATCGTCAGCCTCATCGGTCCGAACGGCGCGGGAAAGACCACCACCTTCAACGCCATCAGCAAGGCCGCGCGCGCGGATTCCGGAAGGGTAGTGCTGAACGGACGCGACCTTTCCCCCCTGCTGGCGCGATCGCTGCACGCGCTCGGCCTTGCGCGGACCTTCCAGCATGTGAAGCTGCGGCCGGCGATGAGCGTCTTCGAAAATGTCGCCCTCGGCGCGGGGCCGACCGGTATTTCCACGGCCGTGCGCGAGATCCTCGGCGCGCGGCCGGGCCTCAGCCCCGATCATCGGCGCCGGGTGATGGAGTGCCTGGCCATGGTCGGGCTTGAGAAAGACGCGCGAACGGCGGCCGGGGACCTTCCCCTGGGAAAGCAGCGGCTGGTGGAAATTGCCCGCGCGCTGATGTCCGGGCCCGGTTTCCTCATGCTCGACGAGCCAGCGGCGGGGCTTCGCGCCAATGAGAAGGACGAGCTGATCGCATTGCTGCTCCAGCTCAAGGCCGACGGCATCTCCATCCTGATCGTCGAGCACGATATGCGGTTCGTCTCCAAGATTTCGGACCGGATCGTCGTGCTCAATTTCGGCAGGAAGATCTTCGACGGAAGCCCCGAGGCAATGTTCCGGAATCAGGAGGTGCGCAATGCCTATCTCGGATAACAGCGAAACGATCCTCGACGTCCGGAATCTCAGCGTTCGTTATGGCGCGGTCGTGGCGGTGGACAATGTGTCGTTGCAGGTTCCGGCATCGGGCATCATCACCATTATCGGCCCGAACGGCGCGGGCAAGAGCAGCCTGCTGCGCGCCATTGCGGGGCTTGGGCCAGGCCGGGGTTCGATCCTCTATGCCGGACGGGAGATCAGCCGGCTGTCCACGTCGGATCGGCTCAGGCTGGGTCTCGCGCTGGTGCCGGAATCGCGTGAACTGTTCACCTCCATGAGCGTGCGCGACAATCTCCTGCTGGGCGCCTATACCGCACCGGAGGGAACTCGCCGGCAACTCGACGTCGCCTATGGGCTGTTTCCGCGCCTCCGGGAGCGCGAGACGCAATTGGCCGGGACCCTCTCGGGGGGCGAGCGCCAGATGCTCGCCGTCGGCCGGGCATTGATGTCCAGGCCGCGCGTGATTCTCCTCGACGAGCCGTCGCTGGGTCTTGCGCCGCTGATCACACGGGAAATCTTCCGTGTCCTTAAAGAAGAATTCAAGGACATGAGCGTGGTGCTGATCGAGCAGAATGCCGCGCTCGCGCTCGACACGGCTTCCTACGGCCATGTCATGGAATTGGGGCGGTTCCAGCTCAGCGGCACGAGCGCCGCTTTGGTGGCGAACCCTCAATTGGCCGAAAGCTATCTCGGTCACTGAACCGAAACAAGGAGGAGTACAACGTGAAATCATTCATTCTCGCCGCCGGAATCCTGACCTTTGCCGGTCCGGCCTGGGCCGACATCAACATCGGCATCGTGGCGCCGCTATCGGGTGCCGCCGCCGCACAGGGCGGGCCGAGCAAGACCGGCATGGAACTGGCGATTCCCGCCGAGATCAAGGGGCAGAAGGTGAATGTCATCATCCTCGATGACAGTTCCGATCCCGCGGTCGCCAATCGCAATACCCAGAAGCTGATCAGCGAATACCAGGTCGATGTCATTTTGGGCAACATCGCCACGCCCTCGTCACTGGCAATGGCCAATCTGACCACGGTGGCCAGGGTGCCGCAGATATCGATCGCGCCGATCTCCTTCGGGGACGAGCGCGATGCGTTCATTTTCAACATTCCCGCCCCGCCCCGCGTCTGGATCGTCCCGATCGCCGAAGACATGGTGAAACGTGGAGTGAAGAAGGTGGGCTTCATCGGCTTCAGCGATCCCTGGGGGGATATGACGCTTGCCGCGCTGAAGGAGCAGGCCGGTCTCCACGGCTTCGAGATCGTGGCGGAGGAGCGCTTCGCGCGCGCCGATACGTCGGTTTCCGGCCCGATCCTCAAGCTTTTGTCACACAGCCCCGATGCCGTGTTCATCGGCGGTGCGGGTACGCCTGCGGCATTGCCGAACCTTGCCCTGAACGAGCGCGGATTCGCCGGCCCGGTCTACAACACCAACGGAATCTTCAATAAGGATTTCAACAAGCTCGTCGGGTCCGGCGTGAACGGAATCTACGGTGTCAACGGTGCTGTCGCGGTGGCGGCCGATCTGCCCGACAGCGAGCCGCGCAAGGCGGTCGCCCTGAGCTTCATCAGCAAGTACGATGACAAGGTCGGCGCCAATTCCTGGGATGCCGGCGCGGCCTTCGGGTACGATGCGGGGCTGATCGTCGCCGCAGCGCTGGAACAGGCGATGGATCGCGCCGAACCGGGCACGGAGGCGTTCCGCACTGCGGTCGCCGACGGCATTCGCGGTCTCAGGGACTTCGCGGGGGCGCATTCGATCTACAACTTCACCGATCCCGGGCATCCCTGGGGCGTGGACGGCTCTTCGGTACTGCTGCTCCAGTTTGAAGACGGCGTGTGGCGTCCGGCGGCGAAAGAGGAATGACGATGCTTGAAGGACGGGTCATCCTCGTCACCGGAGCGGCCGGAGGTATCGGCCGCTCCTCGGTGTCGGCCTATCTCGGCTATGGCGCCAGGGTCATCGGCGTCGATCTGCATCGCGCCGGGGATTGGCCGGAGCTGGAAGCGGGCGGCAACTTCGTCGGCTGCCTTGCCGATCATTGCCAGCCCTCGGAAGTCGCCGCGGCCTTTGACCGGGGCAGGGCAGCCTTCGGCCTGATCGACGGCATCTTCTGCAATGCCGGCAAGGGCTATGCGGGTGATTGGGCGGCGGTCGATACGCCCGCGCTGGAGGAGGCCTTCGCCAATCATGTGCTTGGCGCCTACAATGTGACCCAGGCCTTCCTGGCGCAGCTCGACGCTTTGGCCGAGGGCCGAAGCGCGCGTCCCGCATCGATCGTTTTCACCTCATCGCGGCTCGGCCACAAGGCAAGGCCGAACATGGTCCAGTATGCCGTTGCCAAGCATGGGCTTCAGGGGCTGATGCGGTCGCTTGCCGAGGACCTTGGCCCGCGTGGCGTGCGCGTCAATGCCGTCTGCCCCGGAATGGTGGCCACCGATGTCGCGCGCGGCATGGTGGGAGCCTATGCCGAGGACGGCAACACCGATGCCGTCTTCGCGCGCATCGCCGCGGAATATCCGCTGCGGCGCCTGGCCCGCCCCGAAGAGGTGGCGGAGGCCGCGGCGTTCCTCCAGTCCGAAAGGGCCAGCGCCATTCATGCAACCAGCCTCGCCGTCGATTGCGGTGTGCACGGCTTCTGAGAAAGCGAGTTTTTCAATGACCTTCGATCAAACCCTCGTCATCCGCGAAGCCTGTCGCGCCACCTACGCCAAATATGCTTTCGGCGCGGATTCGAATATTCCGGCCTTCGTCAGCTGTTTCACCGCCGATGCGCAATGGACCCGTCCCAATATGGTGATGAACGGCCATGACGAGATCCGCGCCTTCATGGAAAAGCAGCTTGTGGACAATCTGTCCGATTCCGAGCACGGGCATTTCACCTGCCACCAGTTCACCACCATCCATTTTGAAGAAATCACTGACGCTCACGCCTGGGTAAGCGCCTATGGCCAGGTCTATCGTGAGCGGCATTTCAGCGGCAGCCTGCCCTGCCCGATGGCTCTTCCGGAACTGGTGGTGCGCTATCGCACCAAATTCGTTCCCCGCAATGGCGAATGGCTGATCGCCGACCACACCGCCGTGCATCTGTTTCGCTGAGGGTATCATGAGCAAGCTTTTTTCCGCCAAGACGCTCGGGTCGCTTCAGCTTGAGAATGCACTGGTTGTCTCGCCGATGTGCCAGTACCGGGCACAGAACGGGCTTCCCGGCTCCTGGCACCTGGCGCATCTTGGTGCAATGGCGCTTTCGGGTGCGGGTCTCGTGATCCTGGAAGCGACCGGGGTCACATCGAATGGCCGCATTTCGCCAGCATGCCTCGGCATCTATACCGATGAGCAGCAGGAGGCCCTGGCGGGTCTTGTCGCCTATATGCGGGACCTGCGCGATGTGCGTATCGGTATTCAGCTCAGCCATGCGGGGCGCAAATCCTCGGTGCAACCCTTCGATGGCGGCGGCTATGTCACGCCGGATGAAGGGGGATGGGAGCTTGTCGGGCCGAGCGCCGTCGTCTATCGGGAAACCGCGCCCGTTGCCCGGGCGCTCGGCGAGGCCGAAATCCGCGAATATGTCGGGAGCTTCGGCGACGCCGCGGCGCGGGCCAAGGAAGCCGGCTTCGACATGGTCGAGATCCATGCCGCGCATGGATATCTGCTCTCGTCCTTCCTGTCGCCCCTGGCCAACGCGCGCGAGGACGGCTATGGCGGCGATCTCGCCGGCCGCGCCCGCTTCCTGCTTGAAGTGATCGACGAGGTTCGCGCCCGCGTCGGCGACATGCCGGTGGGCGTGCGCCTTTCAGCCACCGATCATATGGGCGACGAGGGCATCACCCTGGCCGAAACCGCCATTGTCGCCGGCTGGCTCAAGGCGCGGGGCGTTGCCTATGTCTCAGCTTCGAGCGGCGGCAATTCGCTGAACCAGAAGATACCGCCGGTCGAAGCCGCGTATCAGGCGCCCTATGCCGAGTATATCCGCGCCCGGTCGGGGATCGAGACCATGGCCGTGGGCATGTTCAACAATGCCACGGATGCCGAGAATGCCCTGCAGCGCGGCCAATGCGACTTTGTCGCCGTCGGGCGAAACGCCCTCGACGATCCGCGTTTTGGTTTGCACTGGCAGAACTGTCTGGATAATGATGCGGATTATCCGAAGCCGTATTGGCGGATCGCCCCGGATTTCTGGCGCGGCTACCGGTCAAACCACCCGGACTACAAGCATGAGCGCCGCGGGGCATTGCTTCGCGACAGCGGCCTCAACGAAGCCAATGCGAGATTGACCTGATGGCCCATGCAATTTTCTCACGAGATCTGCCCGGCCAGGCTGATATCCGCGGCCGGCTGCGGCAGACGCACCTCGATTACATCCGTCAAAAGCGCGACCTCGTCCTTTACTCCGGCGGCATCTTCGATACGCAAGGCGCGATCTGCGGTGGCATTATCGTGCTCAATGTCGCCACCGCGGAAGAAGCGGACGAGTTCATCGCGGCGGATCCCTTCACATTGGGCGGACTGCGGCAGAAGGTCGAAATCCTGCGAACATATACCGCATGCCTTGCTGGCGCTTTTGTTGCCGGCGAGCCCAACTTTGTTTGAGGCAGGCCGAATGACCCGTCAGACTCGCCAGACACTGGCTGATACCTGCTATGAAATAGTCAAGGAGCGCATTCTTGACGGCGAATTCAACCGGAATGGCATTCCCGGTGTTGACGAGCTGGCGGCCACTTGCGGCGTCAGCCGTCAACCGGTTCTGACGGCGATCAAACGGCTCGAATTCGAAGGTTTTCTTGAGGTCGTGCCGCAGGTCGGTTCGCGTCTGAAGGAATACACCCCGCGCGAGATCAGTCATTTCTTCGAGCTTTTTGCCGAAGGCGAGGCGATAATCGCCCGCGAGGCCGCTCGCAACGCATCCTCGCTCGATTGCGGCATATTGCAGGTCATCAACGACGAGATACACAAGCTCGCCCAGGGCGAGCTCGCAGGCGACGTTGCGCTGACCTATCGTCGCCTCAATCGGCGCTTTCATCTGCGCATCCGCGATATGTCCAATTCGCAGGTGGTCGCCAGCGTGATCGAAAATCTCGGCGACCTCAGCGATTATGTGATCGTCACCCGCAGCAACAAGTTCCGCGACCGGATCCTGATGGCGGCAGCCGAACACGATGCGCTGCTCGGCTTCATCCAAAGCGGCGACGCCGAAAGCGCGGCCGATTGCGCGCGCCGGCACATCCTTGCCTTTTCCATCTCGGAGTGACACGGGCGCCCCCTTCCGGGGGTATTTCCGGCATGTAAAATTTTAGAATTGGAGCAATCTGTGGAGCAATATGATGTCATCGTCTTCGGTGCCGGCCCCGTCGGGCTCGTCACCTCGCTGGATCTGGCGCAGCGCGGGATCAGGGTGCTGACCGTAGAGCGAAGCTTCACGCCTACCCAGCATCCGAAAATGGACATCACCAACGGCCGGACGATGGAATTGCTCCGCAGCCTGGGCATAGCGGGCGAACTTCGCGCCGTTGCGGTCCCGGCCGAGCACGTTTTCGACGTCTCCTGGATCTCCGACTTCGATGGGCAGGAACTGCATCGTTTCCGCTACCCGAGCCCTGCGGAGTACGAGCGGCTGAGCCGCAGCCGCAACGACGCCACTTTCACTGCCGAGGCGCCGATGCGCGTTTCGCAGGCGGTTATCGAGCCCGCCTTGAAGGCCATTCTCGAACGGGAGGCAATGGCCACCCTGCGTTACGGCCATGCCGGCGAGAGTGTCGCGTCCGATGCGGAGGGCGTTACCGCCACCATCGTCGACCGGCACAACCAGGACCGGACCTATCAGGCGCGCGCGCGTTACCTCGTCGGTTGCGATGGCGGCTGGAGCGTGGCGCGCGGAGCCATTGGCGCGGAATACGAGGGCCGCTTCCGCATCATGCCGCGCCACATGACCCATTTCCGCACGCGCGGGCCGAGCCTCCTCAACCGCTGGGGGCATGGCTGGCACTTCCAGTCGGTGCATGGCACGCTGATCTCCCAGAACGATTTCGATATCTGGACATTGCACACCCGCCTGCCCGACGAAGGCCCGGTTCCTTCGCCGGAGGAACTGGTGCGCCGTTTCGTCGGCTTCGATCTCGATTTCGAGATTCTGGTGGAGAATGCATGGAGCCCGCATCTGGTAGTGGCCGATCGCTATCGGGGAGGCCGTATCTTCATTGCCGGCGACGCTTGCCACCAATACATCCCGACCGGCGGCTACGGCATGAATACGGGGGTCGCCGACGGATTGAATATTTCGTGGAAACTGGCGGGAGTGATCCGGGGCGAATACGGGGAGGCGATCCTCGACGGCTATGAGGCCGAGCGCCGCAATGTCGGCCTTCGCAATTGCCTCTATTCCGAGCGGCACAACGACGTCCGCGTGGCGATCAGCGCACTGTACAATGAGAGCCCGCAGGTCTTCGATCCCGATCCGGCCCATGATGGCCTGCGGCGCAAGCTCGGCGCCGATATTGCCGCTCTGGGAAATCTCGAGAATGAGGCGACGGGCCTTGAATATGGCTATGTCTACAATGAATCTGACCTGAATTGCGCCAATCACGAGCTTACGGTTTGTGGCAAGCCCGAAGCATATGCCCCCATGCTCGTCCCCGGCGCGCGCCTGCCTCATGTCTATGACGAGGCGGGATGTCCCTTGTTCGACCGTCTCGGCAAAGGACTTACGGTGCTCTTCCAGCCGCAGGCGGCGGAACAGGCCGGCTCGCTGACCGGGCGGATCCGGTCGAAAGGGCTGCCGGTGTGCCAGGCGGAACTGCCCGCCAGCTTCATGCGCCTCTTCCCTTCTGCGGCGCTTCTTTTGGTCCGCCCCGATCATCACCTGATCTGGGTGGGTTGCGATGCGGGTGAGGACGATCCGCTTCTGGAGGCGGTGCTTGTCCGCCTTGCGCCGCGGCCATGAACCCGCAAAAGGGAGGATAGGATGACAATCATCGCGCTCGGTTATCTCGGCGTCCGGTCCGACAAGCTTGACGATTGGGCGGATTTCGCCGGCAAGCTTTTGGGAATGCAGAAAATCGACAGAGGCGCCAGGGCGCTCGCCTTCCGAATGGATGATCGGGTTCAGCGTCTCCTCGTCTCCGACGAGCCGGGCGATACTCTGGCCTTCCTGGGGTTTGAAGTCTCCGGTCACGACGATCTCGATCATTATGCCGGTCGTCTCGATGCCATGGGTTACAAGGTCGAAATCGGGAGCGCGGCGCTGGCCGCGCGGCGCTTCGTCAAATCCCTGATCCGCTTTCATGATCCCGGCGGCAATCTGGTCGAGCTGTTTTATGGGCCGATGGTTGCAGATACCCCCTTCGTCCCGGGACGCCCGATCTCGGGTTTCAACACCGGGCCGCTGGGAATGGGTCATGCCGTGATCCATGTGAAAAACATCGAGATATTGATGCCGTTCTATCGTGACATTCTGGACTTCCGTGTCACCGATTACGGGTTGAAGCCTTACGGGCTGTATTTTTTCCACCTGAACGAACGGCATCATTCCTTTGCCATGGTCGGTTCCGGCCAGGAGGGATTTCATCACTTCATGGTCGAATACAAGCATCTGGACGATGTCGGGCAGGGTTACGACCTTGCCGGTCTGGAAGAAGGCCGCATCGCCTATACGCTGGGCCGCCACACCAACGACTACATGACCAGCTTCTACGCCCATGCTCCCTCTGGTTTTTTCGTGGAGAACGGCTGGGGCGGCCGCCTGATCGACCCCGCCAGCTGGGAGCCGCACGAGACCCACGACGGACCCTCCTTCTGGGGGCACGACAGGCTCTATTTGTCCGAGGAGGGCGGCCGCAAGCGACTTCGCGACATGCGCCTCGACGCCGCAACGCGCGGTGTACGCGCTCCCCCCGTCGCGGACTGTCCCTGGCTATATGCGCAGCTCCAGAACCGCGACTGACTTCATCGAGAACCTACCTGCAAGAAAGTATTGATATGAAACTCTGTTCCTTCACCAAAGATGGCCACGCCAGCTGGGGTCTTGTAACCGACGGCGGCATCGTCGATCTGGGCAGGCGCGGTCTGGCGGCGGACCTGCGGGCATTCCTGACCGGAGGGGATCTGGCGGCCGCCCGGGCCCTGGCGGGCGAAAGGGCTGACCACGCCTTCGAAGCCGTGCAGCACGATCCGGTGATCCCGAACCCCGACAAGATCATTTGCGTGGGCCTGAACTATCATGCCCATGTTCAGGAAACCGGCCGTGAAGAGACCACAAACCCGGTGTTGTTCGCCCGCTACTGCGGCAGTCAGACCGGCCACGGACAACCGCTGGTCAAGCCGCTGGAATCGGACGAGTTCGACTATGAAGGCGAGCTTGCCGTGATCATCGGCAAGAAAGGCCGCCGCATTCCCGAAGGCGATGCCCTGTCTTACGTTGCGGGCTATGCATGCTACAATGACGGATCGGTACGGGACTGGCAGAAGCACACGCACCAGTTCATGCCGGGCAAGACCTTCGCCGGCACCGGTGGCTTCGGCCCGTGGATGGTCACCGCCGACGAGATCCCCGACCCGGCCCGATTGCATCTGCAAACCCGGCTCAACGGCAAAGTGGTGCAGGATACGGACGTTTCGCTGCTGATCACTTCGATTCCGCGACTGATCGCCTATTGCTCGACAATCCTGCCGCTGCTGCCGGGAGATGTCATCGTGTCGGGCACGCCGGGCGGTGTCGGCGCCCGCCGCACCCCACCGTTATGGATGCGTGAAGGCGATGTTTGCGAGGTGGAAATCTCGGGGATAGGCGTGCTGAGCAATGTAATCCGCAACGAAACGCTCTGACACGCGATGTACCCGGAGGCCTTTCGCACCTGTCATCCGGCAATGGTTCATACCATCCGGTTCCGGTTCGTTAGAGCCGTTCGTCGATTCCGTGAAACCATGAACGGCTCTAAAGCGTGTCGCGATCTTTCAGATCGGCTCCCTGCGCTTCAAGCTGTTGCTTTCACGCATGTCGTCGTCCCGAAACCGGTTCCCACTTTCGGGCGACAGGGTTTAGGCGGGTGAGGCAAGCGCTCTTTGTGGCGTTGTGCGCGGCGGGGGAGTTCGTCGCATCGGCGGCAGGGCGCGGGCTATGCCTGTGCCGCCGGTTACCCGTTCCAGCGCGTCATCTGCCGGCCGGGGTCGACGCCTGCCCATTGCAGGAGCCGGGCCGCGATCTCGCGCACCAGATCGTCCATCGTTGCCAGCCGGGCGTAGAACGGCGGCACCGGCGGGGCGATGACAGCGCCCAGCCGGGCCAGCTTCAGCATGGCTTCGAGATGGCCTTCATGCAGCGGCGCCTCGCGCGGCGCCACCACCAGGCGGCGCTTTTCCTTCAGCACCACATCGGCGGCCCTGGTCAGCAAATTGTCGCCAAGCCCGTGGGCCATGGCCGCCAGGCTGCGCATCGAGCAGGGCACCACGATCATGCCCGCGGTGCGGAACGAGCCGCTGGCAATGGGCGCGGCGAGATTGCGTGGCGAATGAACATGTGTCGCCGCCTCGTTCAACCGGGCCAGGCCCTCGTTGCCCAGTTCGTGGGCGATTGTCAGGCGCGCCCCGCTCGTCACCACAAGATGCGTCTCGACACCGGCTCCACCAAGCTGACGCAGCGTCTCCAGCGCCAGCGCCGAACCCGAAGCGCCGGTAACGCCGACGATCAATCGCGCCGCCGTCATGGCGTGCTTCCCTGCCTTCCCGGAAAGAATTCCCACCAGCGCTCGGCGACCCGTTCCGTAACCCCGATGTCCATTGCCAGCCTGACGCCCCATTCCCTGCTGGTCTCGGAACCGATCTTGTGCGTGGCGTCGAGGCCCATCTTGCCGCCCAGCCCTTCCAGAGGCGAGGCGAAGTCGAGCGGGTCGACAGGCGTTCGTTCCACCATGAGCAGATCGCGCGAAGGGTCCATCCGGGTGGAGAGCGCCCACATTACATCGTCCCATGACCGGATATCGATATCGTCGTCCACCACGATGATCGTCTTGGTCATCGAGAACTGCGGCAGCAAAGACCAGAAGCCCATCATCACCCGCCGCGCCTGCCCGGCATATTTCTTGGCGATGGCGATCACGGCAATCCGGTAGGAGCAGGCCTCCGGTGGCATCCAGACATCCACGATCTCGGGGATCGCCTGTCGCAGCAACGGTTTGAACACTTCGAGCAGCGTGGCGCCCAGCACGGACGGTTCGTCCGGCGCGCGACCGGTGAATGTGGTGAGGTAGCTCGCATTGTCGCGCATGCGAAGCCGCTTCAGCCTGAAGACCGGATAGTGCTCGGGCGCATTGTAATAGCCGGTATGGTCCCCGAAAGGGCCTTCGAGCGCCGTCTCCGTCGGCGAAACCGTGCCCTCCAGCACGATCTCGCCGCTCGCGGGCACATGAAGCGGTATGGTCTGGCAGGCGGCCAGCGCCACGCGCCGGTTGCCGATCATGCCGGCCAGCGCCAGTTCCGACACGCCTTCGGGGGCCGGCATGACAGCGCCAAGCAGCGTCGCCGGGTCCGCGCCGATCACGACCGCCACCGGCATCTCCTCTCCCCGCTCCCGCCAGAGCCGGTGATGGGCCGCGCCGCCCCGCATCGGCAGCCAGCGCAGGATAGCGCGATCGCGGCCGATGACCTGCATGCGGTA
Source organism: Alphaproteobacteria bacterium (assembly GCA_036678505.1). Lineage (GTDB taxonomy): Bacteria > Pseudomonadota > Alphaproteobacteria > Rhizobiales > Rhizobiaceae > Mesorhizobium. The sequence goes on along the minus strand of JAZIHP010000065.1, from coordinate 7,943 downwards.
GATGCCCAGATTGCAGGCGGACGGATCGTCCGGACCCGGCGGGCGGGTGACGACCACCGGCCAGGTGATCAGCGGCCCGGCATCGCCAGGCCAGCAGGTCTGCACCGGCAGGAGCGAGAAGTCCGGGTCCGCCTCCCGCCATTCGCTGGGCGGAGCGACCTTCTTCGGCCGCGCGCGCAATGCGCCGCGAGCCGCCGGCAGCATCGCGCGCGCCTGGCGCAGGCTTTGCGGCGGCTGCGGAGAACGCATGAACGCCAGCATTTCCCCCAGCCTCTCAAGGCCCCCGATATCGGTGCCGAGCCCCCAGGCGACCCGCCGCGCGCTTCCGAACAGGTTCGTCACCACGGGCATCCGGGCTGCATGGCCGTCCCGATCGAGCGCTCCCGTCAGGCGCAGAACCGGGCCGCCGGCGAGGATCACCCGGCGATGAAGTTCGGTGAGTTCCAGATGCATGGAGACCGGCGCGGCAATGGTTTCGAGCTCGTCCTGTTCCGACAGATAGGCAAGGAAGGCGCCGAGGGTCGGAAAAAGAGGAAGAGTACGCTGATGCATGAAGGTGTCCCCGGCCACGGACCCCGCTCCTATCATGCGGCCCCGGGCCCGGCGTTGCGCCAGGTCAAAGACGGCGGCAGGTCACGCGGACCTCCGGCTTCAGCCCTCGCGCTTCATGGCCCGGCTATTGCGCAGCCTGTGCTGCCGGCATTGTTTGAAAAAACCGGCATTGGGGCAAAAGCCCGCGATGGCGTCGGCCTGGTCACTCTCCAGCAGAGACCGGCACCGCTTGTGATGGAGGCAGACGAGGCAGATATTGCGCGCCCGCGCGATAGCCGCGCCTCCCTCCTTGCGCGCGGCAAGAACGGGATCTGCCCGGATACGCTCCATGACAAGATCGAACTGGCCGAACTGGCGCCAGACCCGGTCTGTGAGCGGCCAGCGTCGTGCATCGCAAGACATGACTGCCTCCCTGCGCAGGGCCGGAGCGCGGAACCGGACCAGAAGGCCGGAATACGGGGCCGGACGACTGCATTCGTTAAGTATAGATCATGACGGAGCGGAGCGCGATGTGCCTGTTGGCCGCAACCGCCGACGGCGCGCGCCGAGGTCGATTTTGTTTGATCCAGCGCAAGGTGCTTTCGCGGCGTCGTTTCTATGGTCGGCCCGTCTGCCGCATTCTGGAGGAGCCGATGGTGCTCGACCCCAACGAAGACGCCAGTTTGCCCGAGCCGATCCGGCGCTTCCTTCCGGGTTTTTCAGGCCAGCCGCTCGGCCCGCTGCTGACACAGGCGTTGCGGTCTCTCGCGCGGCGGCGGCCGGAGGCTTTCGAGCGGCTCGGCGAATTCGGCAAGGCGCGTTTTCTCATCGATCCGACCGATCTGCCCTTCGCCTTCCATGTCGTGCCGGACGGCCGCGCCGCTTTGGTGCGCGCCACCGGCAAGAGCGGCACAGCTCCTTCCGATGTCGTCGTTCGCGGGCCGATCCTGCTTCTGCTCGGCATCCTCGACGGCTCGCTGGATGGCGATGCGCTGTTCTTCCACCGCGCCATTACGGTCAGCGGCCGCACCGAAGCGGTGGTGGCGCTGCGCAATGCGATAGAGGACGCCGAGTTGCGGCCCTCCGACCTGCTGGGTCTCACAGGCGGGCTCGCCCGCCTTGCCGATTCGAGCATATCGGGCGGGCTGTCGCTCGTTCGCCAGATCGCTACCGGCGCCCGCCGGCGTGAAAGGACGCAACCATGACGACCAGCGGCAGGATGGAACTCGTCTGCCCCGCCGGCACGCCTTCGGCGCTGCGGGCCGCCGTGCAGGCGGGGGCTGATTCGGTCTATTGCGGCTTCCGCGACGAGACCAATGCGCGCAATTTTCCCGGCCTCAATTTCTCACCGGGAGAAATGGCCGAGAGCATCCGCTTCGCCCACGACCATGGCAGCAAGGTGCTGGTCGCCATCAACACCTTCGCCCGCGCCGGCGATACCGATCCGTGGCGCCGGGCCGCCGATACGGCCGCTTCCTGCGGAGCCGATGCGGTGATCGCCGCCGACATCGCTGTGCTCGATCATATGGCCACCCAGCATCCGGGCACCCGCCTGCACCTGTCCGTGCAGGCCGCAGCGGCGACGCCGGAAGCGATCGGCTTCTACGCCGACGCCTTCGATATACGCCGCGTGGTGTTGCCGCGCGTGTTGTCGGTGCAGGAAATCGCCGCCCTCAACCGCGCCATCGCGGTCGAGACCGAAACCTTCGTATTCGGCGGGTTGTGCGTGATGATCGAGGGCCGCTGCTATCTTTCCTCCTACGCCGCCGGCCGCTCGCCCAACCTCAACGGCGTCTGTTCGCCGCCTGAAATGGTGAGCTATGACGAGGACAGCGGGGGCACCGCCGCGCGGCTCGCCAGCTTCACCATCGACCGCTACGCACCGGGCGCGCCGGCCGGCTATCCGACGCTGTGCAAGGGCAGGTTCAGGGCGGGAGACAAGTCCGGCTACCTGTTCGAGGATCCGGTCAGCCTCAATGCCGGCAGCATGATCGTGGCGTTCAAGGCCGCCGGCGTCACCGCCCTGAAGATCGAGGGGCGCCAGCGCGGCAAGGGCTACATTACCGAGGTCGTGCGCGCCTTCCGCAAGGCCGTCGATGCGGCCGAACGGGGCCAGGACGCGAGCGAGATCGACAACATCCTCGCCGGCCTGTCCGAAGGCGGACGCCAGACCACCGGCGCCTACCGCAAGATCTGGAGATAGGCCATGGCACGGATCGCCCTGACGCTCGGACCGTTGTTTTTCCACTGGCCGGCGGAAAAGCTGCGCGATTTCTACTTCCGCATTGCCGATGAAGCCGCCTTCGGGCGCATTCATGTCGGAGAGGTCGTGTGCGGCAAACGCATGCCGTTTTCCGACCCTGTCTGGCCTGAAATCATCGAGCGGCTGGAGCGCGGCGGCAAGCAGGTGGTGCTTTCCACGCTGGCGGCGCCGGCCACGGTGCGTGAACGCAAGGCCATCGCCGAACTGTGCGCGGACCATGGACGCCTGGTCGAGATCAACGACATCACGGCATTGCCCGCCCGTAGCGGCAGTCCCTTCGTCACCGGCCCGTTCCTCAACGTCTACAACGAGGCGACGGCGCGTTTCCTCGCGCGCCATGGCGCGGCCACCATCTGCCCGCCGGTCGAACTGTCGCTGGAGACGGTGGGGGCCATCGCCGATGCCTGCCCCGAGGTCGAATTCGAACTTTTCGCCTTCGGGCGCCTGCCGCTGGCGCTGTCCGGGCGCTGCTATCATGCCAGGCTGCACGGGCTGCACAAGGATTCATGCCGGTTCACCTGCGAACAGGACCCCGACGGGCTGGCGGTCGATACGCTCGACGACCAGTCGTTCCTCGCCATCAACGGCGTGCAGACGCTGTCGGCCGGGGTGCATGCCGCGCTGTTCGACCCGGCGACGCTTGTCCGTCATGGCATAAGGCGGCTGAGGCTGTCGCCACACGACTGCGACATGGTGGAGGTGGCGCGCGCCTACCGCTCGGTGCTCGACGGAACGCAAGACCCGGAGGCCGCCCGCTTCGTGCTTTCCTGCCTTGAGCTGCCGGGAACTCTGGTGGACGGTTACGCCCGAGGCGAAGCCGGATCCCGGCCGCCCCTCAGCGCCTGAGGATCACCCCTGAGGATCACCCCTGTGAAGCACCGGCGAGCAAATCCGGCTCAGCTTCGACCATGATCCTTTCCCGGAAAACTGCCGTCTTGCCGGTTTTCTCAACTCTACGAAAGCGAACTTAAAGCGCGTCGCGATCTTCGCTCCCTGCACTTTAAGTTCTTGTTTTTGCGCATATCGTTGTCCCGAAACCGGTTCCCACTTTCGGGCGACATGCTTTAGCCGACGATCCTGGCTTCCGTTGCTGCACGCAGTTCCGCTTCGCTGACGCCGGAGGCGCATTCGACGATCTTCAGGCCTCCGGGCACGACGTCGAGAACGCCCAGATTGGTGATGATGCGGTCGACCACGCCCTTGCCGGTCAGCGGCAGGGTGCAGGATTTCAGAACCTTGGTTTCGCCGGCCTTGTTGGTGTGGTCCATCACCACCACGACGCGGCCGACGCCTGCCACCAGATCCATGGCGCCGCCCATGCCCTTGACGAGCTTGCCGGGGATCATCCAGTTGGCCAGATCGCCGTTCTCGGCCACTTCCATGGCGCCGAGGATGGCCATGTTGATCTTGCCGCCACGGATCATGGCGAAAGAGGTGGCGCTGTCGAAGAAGGCCGTTTGCGGCAGTTCGGTGATCGTTTGCTTGCCGGCGTTGATCAGGTCGGGGTCTTCCTCGCCTTCATAGGGGAAGGGGCCCATGCCCAGCATGCCGTTTTCCGATTGCAGCGTGACCTCGACGCCCTCGGGGATGTAGTTGGCCACCAGCGTCGGAATGCCGATGCCGAGGTTCACATACCAGCCGTCCTGAAGTTCACGGGCGGCGCGCGCCGCCATTTCGTTGCGATCCCAGCCAGCCATCAGACCGTCTCCCTCTTGCGGGTGGTGCGCTGTTCGATGCGCTTTTCATGCGGACCCTGCACGATGCGGTGCACATAGATGCCGGGCAGGTGGATATGATCGGGATCGAGCGAGCCGAGCGGCACGATCTCCTCCACCTCCGCGATGCAGACCTTGCCGCAGGTCGCGGCCGGCAGGTTGAAGTTGCGGGCGGTCTTGCGGAAGACGACATTGCCGGAAGGGTCGGCCTTCCATGCCTTCACGATCGCCAGATCGGCGACCAGGCCGCGTTCCAGAATGTAGGTTTCGCCATCGAAGTCATGGTGTTCCTTGCCTTCGGCGATGACGGTTCCCACCCCTGTTCTGGTGTAAAAGCCGGGAATACCCGCGCCGCCGGCGCGCATGCGCTCAGCCAGCGTGCCTTGCGGGTTGAATTCCAGTTCGAGTTCTCCGGCAAGATACTGGCGCATGAACTCGGCATTCTCGCCGACATAGGACGAGATCATCTTTTTGACCTGCCGGGTTTCCAGAAGAACACCGAGGCCAAAGCCATCCACGCCGGCATTGTTGGAGGCTACGGTCAGGCCTGTAACGCCGCTGTCGCGGATCGCCGCGATCAGCAGTTCGGGAATGCCGCAGAGGCCGAACCCACCCGCCGCGATCAGCATGTCGTTTCGCAAAAGCCCGTCAAGCGCGGCGCGGGCGTCGGGATAGATCTTTTTGTGTTTCATGAAACCTCCCAGTCCTCCAGACCGGAGCAGCGGGCGTTCCGACGAACGCAGCTCCGGTGTCCTTCTCTTCAGCGCATTTGTGTCACGCCGGATGATTCCGTCCGGCTGCAAAATGCTCCGTCTCGTTGTTTTTTCGCGCTTCCGCTTTTCCTGGAAACGCTTTGGTCCTCCAGGCCGGTCCTGCGGCCACGCCGCAGCGTCACCTGCGTTCCGGACCCACAATCCTTTATCGGGGCGCTGGCGTGAATACGTAAAAATACGTAAGGGCGCGTTGCTCCCGCTTGCCTGAGGCCGGGCGCGCCGCGATGCATCCGCGCCCGCACGAAACGAACCGCATGGGTCGGGCGGCCGGTCGCCGCATCGCATGCGCCCAGATGTAACCAAGCGGTCATTTTTTGCTTGCAAAGGCGCCGTCATCAGATGTAACCAGATGGTCACATTATGACTGGTGAGCAAACCGGCCTTTTGTGGGGGAGACATGAAGCCACCGCCCTTCGGATATCGCGCCGCGGCCACGCTGGACGAAGCCTTCGACCTTTACGGGTCTTATGAGGGCGAGGCCATCTGGCTGGCTGGCGGGCACAGCGTGGTTCCCTCGCTGGCGCTGCGCCTGCAAGCTCCGGCAGCCCTCATCGATATTTCCCGCCTTCCGGAGCTGACCGGCATTTCCGTCTCGCCTGCGGGTCTTCGCATCGGCGCGCTGACACGCCATGCGGGGATTCTTTCCAGCCCGCTGGTGGCTGCCCATGCGCCGATGCTGGCGCAGGCGGCAGGTTTCGTGGCGCATCCGGCCATCCGCAACCATGCCACTTTCGGCGGCAATCTGGCGCTGGCCGATCCGGCGTCGGAATTTCCCGCCGTGGTCCGGTGTCTTGGCGCAACCTTCGACATCGTTGGCCCCGGCGGCGCGCGCGAGGTGGCGGCGGAAGATTTTTTCCTCGACCTCTACACGACCGCGCTGGAGCCTGGCGAAATTCTGCGCTCGGTGCTCATTCCGCCGCTGCCGCAAGGTGCGGTGACCGGCTTTGAGGAAATCTCCCGCCGTCATGGCGATTTTGCGATGGCCGGTGCGGCGGTGCGGCTGGTGCCCGGCGATGGAAACGTCGCGGAAGCCTGCATCTGTTTCCATTCGGTGGGCGCGACCCCGGTGCGGGCCTTTGCCGCCGAGCGGGCGCTCGGCGGCGTGAGGCTGGACGCTGCCTCCATTCGCGCCGCACAGGCCGCGCTGCCTGAAGATCTCGATCCGCCCGGCGATCCGGCGATGCCGTCAGCCGCGCGCCTGCATCTGGCGCGGGTGGTGCTCGGGCGCGTCCTGCACCGGCTGGCGGGTGAACCGGGACGGTAATGGTGTCCGCTGCCGCCGGCGGCGGGCGCGGGATGTGAGCCGGCACGCAGGAAAAGCGCCGGTATTTTGGGAGGATGAAAATGGAAATGCAGGAAAGCGGCACCCGCCACAGGTGGAGGGTGCTCAACATGACGTTCCTGGCCTATCTGTATGACAGTCTCGACCTTCAGATCCTGGCGATCTGCATGCCGATCATCATTGCCTCTCTCGGTCTTTCGCTGACCGATGCGGGGTGGCTTGCCTCGGCAACCATGGTCGGCACCGCCATTGGCGGCATTCTGTTCGGCTGGGTCGCGGAAAACTGGGGCCGCAAGAACGCGGCCGTCATCTGCCTGATCGAATTCGGCATCTTCACGGCCGCTGTCTACTGGGTGACTTCCTGGGAGCAGCTGATGGTTCTGCGCTTTCTGCAGGGCATCGGCATGGGCGGTCTGTGGGGGCCGATCGTGGCGCTGGTGGCCGACCACTGGGCGCCGAAATATCGCGCCCGCGCTGCCGGCTTCATGCTGTCGACCTTCGCGGTGGGCGGCATCCTCGCTTCGCTGATGGGGCGCTATCTGCTCAACGATCTGGGCTGGCGCGTGCTGTTTGCGATGGTAGGCACGGCTGCCATCGTCGGCGTGCTGTTCTGGATCATCGTGCCGGCGGATCCGCCCCGCACCGCGCGGGCGGCAAAGGCCGATGTCGGCTTCGCCCGCCTGTTCTCGCCTCAGATGATCTGGCTGACGCTTGGCGCAACGCTTGCCGCTGCGTGCCAGATGGGCGGCTTCTGGGGCGTTTCGTCGTGGATACCCACCTATCTGGTGCAGGTGCGCGGGCTCGACGTGGAATATATGAGCCTGTTCTCGGTGGTCATCTTCTCGGGCGCGTTCCTCGGCTATTTCGTGTTTGCCTGGCTGGCCGATCATATCGGCCGCCGCAATGCGCTGATGCTGGCCTTTCTGGCCGACACCATCATCGTGCCGCTTTATGTGATCGTGCCGGACGCCAAGCTGCTGTTCTGGCTGGGGCCGCTCATGGGCCTGTCGTTCGGCGGCGTGTTCGGCCTGTTCGGCTCTTATTTCGCGGAACTGTTCCCGCAGGAAATCCGGGCGATGGGATCGGGTTTCGCCTTCAATGTCGGGCGGGGCATCGGCGCGGTGGTGACGCCGGTGACGGTGGGCGCACTCGCCAAAACACACGGACTTGGCTTCGGCATCGGCACCTGTTCGGTGGTGTTCTTCGTGGGCGCCGTCACCGTGTGGATGATGCCGGAAACGCTGCGGCGCGGCGCGGCCGCGACCGCGGCGGCGACCAGTTCGTAAGGGCGGTTCAGGAACGAGGCGGGGGGGGGGGGGGGGCCCCCGCGGGGGGGGGGGGCCGGGGGGGGGGGCCCGGCGCCCCCGGCGGGCGCCGCC
>JAZIHP010000064.1:0-21780 GCA_036678505.1 Alphaproteobacteria bacterium | reverse complement strand
GTCCCGGCCCCTGCCCGCAAGGTGGGGGCATTGTGCGAGGCTGGCAAATCCCTCCTCCTTGCGGGCAAGGCGGAGAGGCAAGGGCCGGGGGAGGACAGGGCAGGGCAAGAGTGCTTCATGCGCGGCCATGGACGGTGCAATCCCAGCCGGAAATGCTCCGGCGGAGCCAGCCGCGATCCGTCACGCCTCAAGTTCGGTGTCGGCCCAGCCGGAAACCGCCCAGCGCGGATTGTTGGACACGTTCTTCACCTGTGCGCTGGCCACGGTGATGAAGCCCCAGTCGGCCACGTTGATGATCGGCAGGTCCTGCGCCACCAGCAGCTGAAGCTGCTTGTAAAGCCCGGTGCGTTCAGTGGCGTCCACCGTTTCACCGGCCTTGTCGATCAGCGCGTCGATCTCCTTGTTCTCGTAGCCGCCCTGATTGGAGAAGGGCACGCCCGCCGGCGTGCCGGAGCGCACCAGAATGGTGGTGGAGATGGCCGGATCGCCGCGGAACACGGTGGGCGCGACGGCAAGGTCGAAAGCGTGATCGGTGTAGACCGCCTTCTGGTGCGCCGCGGCATCGTTGTTCACCACCGTGGCGTCGATGCCGACGGCGGCCAGCGCCTGGCGCAGATAATCGCCGAACTGGCGCGTCTCGGTGAAATAGGGCGCGGGCAGCAGCCGCAGGCTGAAGCGGGTGCCGCCCTCCTTCCTCGGATAGCCGGCCTCGTCGAGCAGGGCGTTGGCCTTGTCCACATCGAACGGATAGAGCGGAACGTCGCCATTGTAGAATTCGGGCGCGTTCTTCGGCACGATGCCGGTCGCCGTCTCCGCATAGCCGAGGAAGATGGTGCGCACCACGAAATCGCGGTCGATGGCATGCGCGATGGCCTGCCGCACCTTCACGTTGGCCAGTTCTTCGCGGCGATGGTTGATCTCCACGCCAAGCTGGTAGGTCAGCGCCTCATAGCCCTTCGAATAGACCTCGATGCCCGGCACTTTCGAGATGCGGGCGAGATCGGTGAGCGGCACCTGGCTGAAGGCGGCAAGCTGGATCTCGCCGGCTTCCAGCGCACCGGCCGCCGCCGCGCGGTCGGGCAATACGCGGAAGATGATCTCGTCGAGCTTCGGCTCGCCTTCGCCCCAATAGCCGGGGTTGCGTTCGAGGCGATAATATTCGCCCGGACGATGCCCGGCGAAGCGGAACGGCCCGGTGCCGACAAGCCTTTTGTTGGCCTCGCTGGCGGCAATGTCGGCCTCGCCCTCGAAAATGTGCTTCGCCACCACGCTCGACACCACCGGCAGCGCGTTGCGGATGAGCTGGAACGGGGTGGGCCTGGCGAAACGGAACACGGCGGTGTGGGCGTCCGGCGTGTCGACGGCTTCCAGATTGGCGAACACCAGCCGGCCGAGATTTTGCAGCGGCTTCCACACCCGGAGGGCCGAGAAGGCGACATCGGCCGAGGTGAAGGGCTGGCCGTCATGCCACTTCACGCCTTCGCGCAGCCTGAAGGTGACGGAAAGCCCGTCATGCGAGCCTTCCCACGATGTGGCGAGGCGAGGGGCAAGTCCGTCCTTGCCCTCGAAGGAGGCTTCAGCCAGCGGCTCGACGACCTTGGAGGCGATGAAGAAGACGCCGTTCGAGGCGACGATGGCCGGATTGAGATTGCGCGGTTCCGAATCGGATGCGACCACGAGGCGGCCGCCGCCTCGGGCGAAGGCCGGCCCGGGCAGGGCCGTGGTGGCCAGCAGAAGTGCCGAACCCTTGAAAAGGGTGCGCCGGGAAAGGGAAATCATGTTCATTTTCTGCTCCGCCAGAACGCGTTGAGAAGGTGGATCATGTCCGGCACCGCGCTGCCCGATCGCGCGGTGCCCGATAGCGCAAGGTTCGGCAGCATCCGGAAATGGCTGTATTTTCCTGCAAGCTCCGCCCCCATACAGGGACGAAATTTCGCGAACAGCCACTGCAATTAGAATTATCTCTTCCATATGCGGCGTCAACGGGAAGGCGATGGCGTGGACCTAATCAAATTGCCCGCTGGACCGGCCGGCGGGCAATGGAAGCCGGCGATCCGGCGGGCCGGTCCCGGCGGTTTCTCATCCCGCTTCACGGATGGGCTTCAGGCTCGGAGCCGTTCAAGGTTTCACGAAATCGCCGAACGGCTCCAACTCTTTGTCTTGTCGCATTTGCGAACCGGAAAAGTCTTTCTACTTTTCCTGGAAACGCTCTAGTGGATCGGGATCACCTTGTCGACGGCGCGCCACTCGGCGGGCTTGATCAGGCGGTGGTGGGCAACCCGCACTGAATGCAGCGGCCCGTCCAGTTCCCGCGTCCAGTAGTCGAGAAAGCTCTTCAGCTCGGGAAAATGCGGGGCGAGATCATATTCCTGCCAGATGTAGAGCTGGAGCAGGCAAGGGTGGTCGGGCAGATGGTAATGTATTTCCGCCGTCGTCAGGCCATAACCCTTCATCCTGAGCTGGAAATCATGACTGACCGTGGTTGCCATGCGTATATCCTTGGCGCCTGCCGGGGCCGGTCTTTTCCGGGCCGCGCCTGCCCCCGGTCGCAAGGCGAGGCCGGATGCGGGGAGGCTGGCATGAAGAAGCGGGCGTCCAGTGCAGCCTCCAGTTGAGCCGCGTTCGCCGAAACCATTCCACCCACACTTTCAAAGTGTGGCCTATCGGCGTTCAAATTCAAGCTTGAAAAGCCTCATCGATGAAAAAACATCGTGATTTCATGGCACTGGCAATCTTGTGCTGCGAGTGCCAATCTTTTGCCGGCAGCTCCTGAAACGTTGAAACGACGAAACCGGATCGATCCGCGCGATGCCGGAAAGGGTCGCGCGTGCTGTTTCGCCCCCCGCGCGCTTTTCTGGCGCATCAAGCGGAATGCCGGAAAATATTTGGCCGCTGCTGGAAAACCCCGGCAATGCCGGATGGGGCCGGATTGGGCCGGATTGGGCCGGATGGGGCCGGATTGGGCCGGATTGGGCCGGAAAGGGGCTGAGCAGCTCGGATGGGCCGCCGCCGCAGTTGCCGCGACGTCGCTGTCCTTTCGGGGCGGCCGATGTTCCTTTCGGGCAAGGCAGATCCCGGCAGCCGGGGTTCATGAAAACGGCAGCGCCGCCGCCCGGTGCATCGAAGCTTCAGAACCGGGCAACCGGACAAGAAAAGACCTCGCCCGCCACTGGTCCGGATCAGGCGGCCCTGCGCCTCTGGAACGGCCCGTGCGGGATTTCCGGCGGGGCGAAGGAATGCGCGTTGGCGCGGTCCCAGCGGCTGTACCATTCGCAAAGCTCGGGAATTTCCTCCCCCGCCACCAAAAAACCCTCCGGCAGATAGGGATAGGCCTCGTTGCCGTCGCGGAACTCGTTGTCCTTCTGGCGGAACATGAAGTGGTAGGGCATGAAGTCGCTCGGATTGGTCAGGCCGGCAGCGCCGGCGATTTCGCCCAGCGCCTTCATGGTGTTGCGGTGGAAGCGGGCCACGCGCTCGCTCTTGTCGCCCACATCGATGGCGCGCTGGCGCGCCTGATCCTGGGTGGCGATGCCGACCGGGCAGCAATTGGTGTGGCAGGCCTGCGCCTGAATGCAGCCGATGGCGAACATGAAGCCGCGCGCGGCATTGCACCAGTCGGCCCCCAGCGCCAGCGTGCGCGCGATGTCGAAAGCCGAAATGATCTTGCCGGCAGCGCCGATCCTGATCTGGTCGCGGATGCCGGCACCGCGCAGCGTGTTGTGGACGAAGGTCAGCGCTTCCAGCATCGGCATGCCGACGCGGTTGGCGAACTCGACCGGGGCAGCGCCCGTGCCGCCTTCCGCGCCGTCGACGACGATGAAGTCGGGCATGATGCCCGTTTCCAGCATGGCCTTGACCATGCTCATGAATTCGCGCCGGTGGCCGATGCACAGCTTGAAGCCGACCGGCTTGCCGTCGGAAAGCGTGCGTAGCTGATCGATGAACTGCATCAGGCCGACCGGCGTGGAAAAGGTGCTGTGGGCGGCCGGCGAAACGCAGTCCACCCCCATGGGAATGCCGCGCGCCTCGGCGATTTCCGGCGAAATCTTGGAGGCCGGCAACATGCCGCCATGGCCGGGCTTGGCGCCCTGGCTGAGCTTGATCTCGATCATCCTGATCTGCGGGCTGGAGGCCAGCACCCGGAACTTCTCGGGCGAGAAGCTGCCATCGTCGTTGCGGCAGCCGAAATAGCCGGACGCGATCTGGCAGATGAGGTCGCCGCCGCCCTGACGGTGATAGCGGCTGATGCTGCCTTCGCCGGTGTCATGGGCGAAGCCGCCCTTGCGCGCCCCGCTGTTGAGGGCGAGAATGGCATTGGCGGACAGCGAGCCGAAGCTCATGGCCGAGATGTTGTAAAGGCTGGCATCGTAAGGCTGGCGGCAGGCCGGGCCGCCGATGCGGACGCGAAAATCCGTATCGGCGATGGTGACGGGCGTGGCCGAATGGGTCAGCCAGGAATAGCCGGAGCCGTAAACATTCTCGATGGTGCCGAAGGGGCGCTTGTCTTCCACGCCCTTGGCGCGCTGGTAGACGAGGCCGCGATCCTGCCGGCTGAACGGGACCTCATCATGGTCGCCCTCGATGATGTATTGGCGGATTTCGGGCCTGAAGCTTTCGAGCAGGAAGCGCAGATGCCCGACGACCGGATAGTTGCGCAGGATGGAATGGCGGCGCTGGCGCACATCGTGCACGCCAAGCAGGAACAGCGCGCCGCATATGGCGGCGGGCGCCAGCAGCCACTTGCTGTAAACGGCCGCTCCGGCGAGCGAGGCCAGTGTGATGAGCGCGACGCTCACGAAGACGGTGTAGCGTTGATAAGAAAGAATGGTCGTCACGATATCGGGGTTCGTTCGTTATGGGGCGCAGCCGGCCTGATTGACGGGACCTGATTCAGCCGCGGCGCGCAAGTCACCGCTCCGGCGACTCGCCTATAGCACATATCCTGCAACAGTAACCGTGGCGCAAGGACGTTATTGCCATCGGCAGCCATGGTCGCGCTTTTTTTCTTGATACGGATCAAGGCAAGGTGCCCGGACTTGTGCATTGTGGGGAAAAAGGAGACCCGACCATGCCGGAACTGAAGGACCTGACACCGAACTTCCGCCACGTGCGGCTTCTCCTTGCGCGGACGGCGGGCCATCCGCAGGGCGACCGCGATGCGGGCTACGATCTTCTCGTGCCGCTCGACGAGGCGGGACGTCTCGATGCGGCCACATGGAAGACCCACCAGGCCTTCTGCCGCGTGCGGCGCTTTTCCGATGACGGGGACGAGCGGATCGGCCGTCTGCGACGCAAGCCCGGCGGTCAATGGTATTTCGACTATGAGGAAGGCGAGGCCGATGACGAGATCGGATTTCGCCTCGGCGAGGAAAGCTTCGTCACGGGCGAATATGTCTCGATCATGCAGGATCGAACCATGCAGACTTATCAGGTGGCGCGGGTCGAAAAACCCTGATCATATGCATACCGCATAGCAGGCAACAAAAGCGGGAGTGGAAATGTACAAGCATATCCTTATTGCGACCGACGGGTCCGAACTGGCCGCCAGAGGCGTTGAACAGGGCCTTGCCCTTGCCGCGCCGCTGGGCGCCAGGGTGACGGTGCTGAGCGTCTCGCTGCCTTTGGGCGCGACAGCCGCGCGCGCCGCCACCATCGGCGGCATCGCCGATCCGATCGGCCGCTACGACCAGCAGATCGACGACGAGATGAAGAAGCGCTTCCGCTCGATCGAGGAGCGCGCCGCCGGGCATGGCGTTGCCGTGGACCTGCTGCACGAGATCGACGACCACCCCGCCGAGGCCATCGTGCGCACGGCGAAGCTGAAGAATTGCGACCTGATCGTCATGTCCTCGCATGGCCGGCGCGGCGCGGCGCGGCTTATTCTGGGCAGCCAGACCTCCGAAGTGCTGGCGCACACCACGCTCCCCGTTCTGGTGGTGCGCTGATCCCCGACACATGAAGACGCCGCAGCGCCGGAAACGGGCTGCGGCGCATCCGACCCCGCCGCACCGCCCGATATCCGCGCTGCATGACAGTTTCGGGCGTTGAGCAAATCCATCCCGAGGACGAGTTCGCGGCAGAATGTCGGGATCGGCCGGTTCGAAAGCATGTCGCCCGAAAGCGGGAACCGGTTTCGGGGCAACGACATGCGTGAAAACAAGAACTTGAAGCGCAGGGAGCTGATCTGAAAGATCGCGACACGCTTGAGATCGAGAACCGCGCCCAGACCGGGTTCTGGCGATGGAGCGGAGCCTGTTCAGTCATGTCGATCGGCGGTCGCCAGCTCTTCTGTGTGCGGGGGATGACGGGCTTGAGAGCCTGAGCCGGCCAAGGCTGCAAGGCACCAATCCGCGACACTTCCCGCATCGGGGGTCAGTTCCGTGGCGATTTCGCCGGCAAAGGCGAGGAAAGCCGGCAGGTTCAGCCCGTTGACCCCGACCAGGACCGGAAAGCCGCGTTCGAGCGCATCGGCGATCACCCCCGAGAGGCCCTTGCCCTCGGCTTCCTGCTTGCCGAATTTGTTGATGACCAGAAATTCCGCCCCATCCAGCGCGCCGGAAACCCAAAGCACCGATTGTTCCAGCACGCCGGCATCCAGCCGGCAACCGCGCGCCTCGGCCCCCCTGTCGACGCTGATGCGCACTGTCGGCCCGTCGGGCAGAAGGCGCAAATCCATGTCGCAGTGGTGGCGATCGTTGCGATGTATGTTGGTCTGCACCGTTCCCGCCAGCGCCACGCCATGCGTCTCAAGGCGCGCCACCACCTCGGCGATCAGAAGATCGATCCGGCCACGGCCTTGCAAACTGACATATCCAAGCTGCATTGCGCTCTTCCTTTCATCTTTCGCCGTCGGCTGACCGGCAAGTGCGTGCCCGCTAGAGCCGTTCATGGTCTCACGAAATCGCCGAACGGCTCCAGCTCTTTGTCTTGTCGCGTTTGCGAACCGGAAAAGTGTGTCCACTTTTCCTGGAAACGCTCTGGAGCCGTTCACGGTTTCACGCAATCGCCGAACGGCTCCAGGTCTTTGTCTTGTCGCGTTTGCGAACCGGAAGAGTAGAAACACTTTCCTGGAAACGCTTTAAAATTGCAGGAATTCCAGCATGTCGCCCGGTTTCACCCGCTCCGATTCAGCCGGAATCACCACCAGGCCATCGGCCTGCGCCAGAAGTGCTACCCGATGCGAAGCCGAGGATGTGGCGATCTCGACCGTGCGGGCGCGGTCATCGTCGCAGTCGCCGAACCTGGCCGGGAGAAATTCACAGCGCCCCGGTTTTCGTGACCGCTCGAAGCCGGCCCTGACAAGCATGCGCGGGGGCGCATCCGCATCGAGGCCGGCCAGCTTCTCGGCGATGCGCGCCCCGATTACATGCCAGGTGACAAAGGCTGCAACCGGATTGCCCGGCAGACCGGCATAGAGCGCGGCGCCAATTTGCCCGATGATCAGCGGCTTGCCGGGCTTCATCGCCACCTTCATCACTTCAATCGCGCCGCCGGCGGCGCGCAAAATATCGGGCATGTGGTCCTCGTCGCCAACGGAAACGCCGCCCGTGGTCACGACCAGATCGGCCTTGCGGGACGCCTCCTGCAGCGTTTCGCGGAGCAGGTCCGGCTGATCGGATACCGCACCCATGTCGATTGCTTCGATCCATGGCCGGTTGAAGGCGCCCTGAAGATAGTAGCGGTTGGCATTCCAGATCTGCCCCGGCGCAAGCCGGCTTCCAGGCGGGCGCAATTCGGAACCGGTACTGAAGAATGCGACCCGGACACGCCGGCGAACAACGGCATCGCCGCAGCCGGATGCGGCAAGCAGCGCCGCCGCGCGCGGATCGATGCAGCGTCCTTGCGGCAGGAGCTGCGCTCCCCTGACGATATCCTCGCCCGCCCGCCTGATGTTTTCGCCCCGGTCCGGGCGCCGGTCCAGACGGATCGCATCCCCTTCCCGCACCGTCAGTTCCTGCATGATCACGGCATCGCAGCCGGGCGGAACAGGCGCGCCGGTGAAGATGCGCAGGGCCGTGCCCGGCGCAACGGGCTGGCTGCCGGCATCGCCGGCGGCAACGCGCCCGGCCACAGGCAGGCGCCATGGTCCAGCGCCTGAAAGATCGGCAAGGCGAAGGGCGTATCCGTCCATGGCGGAATTATCGAACAATGGCAGCGAGGCTCCGGCCGGCACCGCCTGCGCAAGCACCCGGCCATGCGCCTTCTCAAGCGGCAGCCGCTCCACCCCGGCAACCGGTTTTGCCAAAGCCAGCCCCTTGCGCAAGGCGATGTCGACCGGCAGCAGCGCCGCCTGCGCAACCGCGGCTTCGCGAGCGCCGCCGAAGGGACCGTTTTGGGCAGCCGGAACCGTCACGCCGGAATCGCCGCCTCCGCATGGGATGTTTCGCTCACGTCTATTCCCGTCACGACAGCCCTGGCCAGGAGTTCCTCGACATAGGCGCGGCTGGCCCGCACCCAGTCCGCCTTTTCCCGGGCTTCGCGCAGTTGCGGAAGCACCGCGGCAAAGGGCAGCACCTCGCCGCGGATTCTCGCATCGAGCCTGATCAGGTGGAGACCGTAGCGGCTTTCCACCGGCGCATCGCAGATACGGCCTTCCTCCATGCTGCCAAGCGCGGCCTCGAATTCCGGCACCGTATCGCCGGAAGCGAGCTGGCCGAGAACGCCGCCATTGGCGCGCGAGGGGCAGGCGCTGTATTCGGCGGCCAGATCAGCGAAGCGGCGAGGGTCGCGTTTCAGTTCGGCAAGCACGGCATTCGCCTGGCGGAGCGCCGCCGCCCTGCCATCGGCGTCGCCGGGGGCGGCGGCAAACAGGATATGGGCGGCCTCAAACAGCGAAGGCCCGCGAAACCGCTCCGGCGCGGCGTCATAGATCGCGCGTAACGGAGCCTCGTCGATTACGGCAGGAGGAATGGCGCGTTCCAGAAGCTGGCGGATCAGCGCCTCCTCATCCGTCTCCCATTTTCCTTCCTCCAGTTCGATCGGCTCGGGCGCGATGCGCCGTGCCGCGGCCTCCTGCAACAGCGCTTCGCGCAGCACCAGCGCCCGCGCCGCCGCCTGCCAGGCGAGGGCCGGCTTGCCTTTGGGCGCCGGATGGTTCTGCGCCTCCGCAGCGATTGCCTCGGCTGCGATGGCGACGCCGTTGACGGTGACGGGGACCGGGCGATTGGTCTGATCGAGAACCCTCATTCGCCCGGCTCCATATATGGCCGCGGCAAGGGCTTCAGGCCGCTCGGCGCTGGTTTCGCCCCGCGCCGCGAGCGCACGATCTGATAGCCCGGCCGCCACAGATAGCGCAGCGGCGCGGAGAAGATGTGCACGAGCCTTGTGAAGGGAAACAGCAGGAAAATGGTCAGGCCGAGCACGATATGCGTCTTGAACAGCCAGTGCGCGTCCGCGATATATGCGGCCGCGCCCCCGCGCAGATAGATGATGCCCTGCGCCCAGTTCATGAACTTGACCATTTCCGTGCCGTCGAGATGGCCGAGCGAAACGACGATGGTGGCGAGCCCCAGCAGCAATTGCGCCATCAAAAGCACCATGATGCCGGTGTCCGCCAGAGTGGAATTGGCGCGGATGCGTGGATCGAACAGGCGCCGGTGCAGCAGCAGAACGCCGCCGGCCAGCGCCATGATGCCGGCAATGCCGCCGACCGCGATGGCGAGAATCTGCTTCGCCTCATGGCTGATGCCCAGCGCGTCGAAAATCTGGATCGGGGTCAGCAGGCCCACCAGATGCCCGGCGAAGATTGCCAGCACGCCGACATGGAACAGCACCGAACCGGCGATGAACTGCCGCTTGCGCAGCAGCTGGCTCGATTTCGACTTCCAGGTGAAGGGGTCGCGGTCGTAGCGAACGATGCTGGCCACGATCATTACGGTGATGGCGATATAGGGGTAGATTCCAAACAGAAAATCATTCATGTCAGCCTCCCGTTCAGCGCGCGGCCGGTGCCGGCGCGGGGTCCATGCGGGCAAGGATATCACGGCTGACCGGGCAGCCGGCATTCGGATCGGGACCGAAGGTCACCTGCGCCTCCTCCCAGACCGCGTCGAGAGCGGCCAGGTCTTCCGGATCGTCGTCCTGCATCGACAGCAGCGCCTGCGCCTCCTCGGTCGCGGGATCGGAGGAGGCGAAGGCCACCAGCCCTTCCAGAACCGCGGCATAGGCGGTTCCGCGCCGCGCCAGACGCTCGGCCAGCGCAACGAGAATGTGGCCGGCATCGCTCAGCATCCCGCGGGCCTCGGCCAGCGGCCTGAGCGAGAGAAACTCCAGCAGCACCGGCAAATGGTCCGGCAGTTCCGTGCCGGCGAGGTCGAAGCCGCCGGCGCGATAGGTTTCGAGCAGGTCGACCATGGCCCCGCCCCGGTCGCGGCTTTCGCCGTGAATGTGCTCGAACAGGTTGAGCGACAGGGTGCGCGAGCGATCGAACAGGAGCACGTAGCGCTCCTGCAGATCGTAGAGATCGCCGGTTTCGAGCGAGGCGAGCAGCGGCTCCAGCGCCGCGACGGCGGCTTGCGGCAGCACGCCCTCGCCGAGCACCCGGCGGATTTCCGGGATCGCCTCCTGAAGATCGCGACCGGGATAGGTCAACAGGGCCGAGAGCGCCTTGAACGTCTTCATGCGATGAACTCCTGCGGGCTGCGGAATTTCTTGCCGCTGAACAGCGATTGTCCGGAATGGCCGGAGGAACAACCATTGCCATCGGTGAAGCCGCAGCCGCTCCTGAGGTCGTAGGCATCCTCGACCAGTTCGCGGTGCGTCGTCGGGATGACGAAGCGATCCTCGTAATTGGCGATGGCCAGGAGCTGGTACATCTCGTCGATCTGCAACGGGGTCAGGCCGACCCGCTTGGCAACACCCAGATTGACGACGCCGTCGACCGTCCTGGACCGCATGTAGGAGCGCATGGCCAGCATCCGCTCCAGCGCCGAGACGATCGGCGCCTCGTCGCCGGCGGTGAGCATATTGGCGAGATAGCGCACGGGAATGCGCAAGGAGCGCACGTCGGGCATGTCGTCCTGCGCGGCGATCCGCCCGGCTTCCGCCGCGTTCTGGATCGGCGACAGCGGCGGCACGTACCAGACCATCGGCAAGGTGCGGTATTCGGGATGCAGCGGGAAGGCGATCTTCCATTCCATCGCCATCTTCCAGATCGGCGAGTTCTGCGCGCCCGTGATCCAGTCCTCGGGAACGCCTTCGGCGCGCGCGGCCGCGATCACCTGCGGATCGTTCGGATCGAGGAAGACGCCGAGCTGCGCGTCGTAGAGGTCCTTCTCGTTCTCCACGCTCGCGGCCTCGGCGATGCGGTCGGCGTCGTAGAGCATGACGCCGAGATAGCGGATGCGGCCGACGCAGGTTTCCGAGCAGACGGTCGGCAGGCCGCTTTCCAGGCGCGGATAGCACAGCGTGCATTTCTCGGATTTGCCGGTCGACCAGTTGTAGTAGATCTTCTTGTAGGGGCAGCCCGAGACGCACATGCGCCAGCCGCGGCACTTCTCCTGGTCGATCAGCACGACGCCGTCGTCCTCGCGCTTGTAGATCGCGCCGGAGGGGCAGGAAGCCACGCAGGTCGGGTTGAGGCAGTGCTCGCACAGGCGTGGCAGATACATCATGAAGGTGTTCTCGTACTGGCCGTAGATCTCCTTCTGGATGCCCTCGAAATTATAGTCCTTCGAGCGCTTCTCGAACTCGCCGCCGAGGATTTCCTCCCAGTTCGGCCCCCATTCGATCTTTTCCATGCGCTCGCCCGAAATCTTCGAGCGCGGCCGCGCGGTCGGAAACGCCTTCATCTCCGGCGCGGATTTCAGGTGGTCGTAGTCGAAGTCGAACGGCTCGTAGAAATCGTCGATCTCCGGCAGGTCGGGATTGGCGAAGATATTCGCCAATATGCGCCATTTGCCGCCCTGCTTCGGTTGCAACGCGCCGCTTTTCGTGCGCCGCCAGCCGCCGTTCCAGCGCTTCTGGTTCTCCCAGTCCTTGGGATAGCCGATGCCGGGCTTGGTCTCGACATTGTTGAACCAGGCGTATTCGACGCCTTCGCGGCTGGTCCACACATTCTTGCAGGTGACGGAGCAGGTGTGGCAGCCGATGCACTTGTCGAGGTTCAGCACCATTCCGATCTGGGCACGTACCTTCATTCTGCGGCCTCCGTAGTCTGGGTTGCGGGCTGGTCGAGCCAGTCGACCTTTGGCAGTTTGCGCACGATCACGAATTCGTCGCGGTTGGAGCCGACGGTGCCGTAATAGTTGAAGCCATAGGCGAGCTGGGCGTAGCCGCCGATCATGTGGGTGGGCTTCAGCACGATGCGGGTGACGGAATTGTGGATGCCGCCGCGCTTGCCGGTGATCTGGCTGCCGGGCGTATTTATGATCTTTTCCTGCGCGTGATACATGAACATGGAGCCTTCCTTCATCCGCTGGCTGACCACCGCGCGCGCGGTGATGGCGCCATTGATGTTGAAGACCTCGACCCAGTCATTGTCGACCAGGCCGGCCTTTCTGGCGTCGACTTCGGAAATCCACACCACCGGGCCGCCGCGGTTGAGCGTCAGCATCAGGAGGTTGTCGGTGTAGGTGGAGTGGATGCCCCATTTCTGGTGGGGGGTGAGGAAGTTCAGCACCACATGCGGCTCGCCCGCCGCCAGCGGCCGCCTGGCCACCTCGCCCACCGTCTTCAGGTCCACCGGCGGCCGCCAGGTGACGAAGCCCTCGCCGAAGGCCCGCATCCATTCATGGTCCTGATAGAGCTGCTGGCGGCCGGTGACGGTGCGCCATGGGATCAGCTCATGCACATTGGTCCAGCCGGCATTGTAGGAAACGTCCTCGCTTTCGATGCCCGACCAGGTCGGCGACGAGATGATCTTGCGCGGCTGGGCGGCGATGTCGCGGAAGCGGATCTTCTCGTCTTCCTTCACCTCGGCCAGATGGCGGTGGCGTCTGCCCGTCGCCTTGCTCAAGGCGTCCCATGCCTTGACCGCCACCTCGCCATTGGTTTCCGGCGCCAGCATCAGGATCATCTCGGCGGCGTCGATGGCCGTGTCGAGACGGGCCATGCCCTTCGTCGCGCCCTCCTCGGTGACGGCGCCGTTCAGCGCCGTGAGATGATGGACCTCCTCCCTGGTGTCCCAGGCGATGCCCTTGCCGCCATTGCCGATCTTTTCCATCAGCGGCCCGATGGCGGTGAAGCGCTTGTAGAGATTGGGATAGTCGCGCTCGACGGCGATATAGGCGGGCGCGGTCCGGCCGGGGATCAGGTCGCACTGCCCCTGCTTCCAGTCGCGCACCACGCCTTGCGCCAGTTCGCCGGGGCTGTCGTGCTGCAAGGGCAGTTGCACGACGTCCGCCTCCACCCCGAGGATTTCCGGGGCTATTTTGGAGAATTTCCTGGCGATCGCCTTGAAGATTTCCCAGTCGGTCTTCGATTCATAGGCCGGATCCACCGCCGCTTGCAGCGGATGGATGAAGGGGTGCATGTCGGACGTGTTCATGTCGTCCTTCTCGTACCAGCTCGCCGTCGGCAGCACGATATCGGCATAGACGGCGGTGGTCGACATGCGAAAGTCGATGGTGACCAGCAGGTCGAGCTTTCCTTCCGGCGCCTGCTCGCGCCAGACCGCCTCGACCGGCTTCATGCCGCCTTCGGCGCCCAGATCCCTGCCCTGCACGCCATGATCGGTGCCGAGCAGATATTTGAGGAAATATTCGTGCCCCTTGCCCGAAGATCCGAGCAGGTTGGAACGCCAGACGAACAGGTTGCGCGGCCAGTTCTCGGGCGCGTCCGGGTCTTCGCAGGACATTTGCAGCTCGCCCGATTTCAGGCGCTCCGCCACATAATCCTGAACCTCGACGCCGGCTTCCTTCGCCGCGCGGGCAACCTCCAGCGGGTTGGTCTTCAGTTGCGGGGCCGAGGGCAGCCAGCCCATGCGCTCGGCGCGGATGTTGTAGTCGATGAGGCTGAGTTTGCTCCAATCGCCGGCCGGCGCCGTCGGCGACAGGATCTCGGCGGCGCTCACCGTCTCGTAGCGCCATTGATCGGTATGGGCATAAAAGGCGCTGGTGGAGTTCATGTGGCGCGGCGGACGCGCCCAGTCGAGCGCGAAGGCCAGCGGCGTCCAGCCGGTCTGGGGACGCAGCTTCTCCTGTCCGACATAATGCGACCAGCCGCCCCCCGACTGGCCCACGCAGCCGCACATCACCAGCATGTTGATGACGGCGCGGTAGTTCATGTCCATGTTGAACCAGTGGTTCATTCCCGCGCCGATGATGACCATGGAACGGCCATTGGTCTTTTCGGCGTTGGCGGCGAATTCGCGCGCGACCTGGACGATCTTGTCGCGGCGCACGCCGGTGATGCGTTCCGCCCAGGCGGGGGTGAACGGCACGTCGGCGTCGTAATCCGCCGCCACATGCTCGCCGCCCAGCCCGCGGTCGAGGCTGTAATTGGCGCACATCAGGTCGAACACGGTGGCGACCAGCACCTCCTCGCCGCCGGCCAGCTTGAGCCGCTTGACCGGCACCTTGCGGGTCAGCACCTCGCCGCGATTATCGACTTCGAAGCCGTTTGCGGCCGCACCGCCGAAATAGGGGAAGTCGACGCCCGCCACCTCGTCGTGGTCCTCGTCCAGGATCAGGCTGAGCTTGAGCTCGATTTCCTTCGCGCCGGCCTTCTGCTCCAGGTTCCACTTGCCTTCCTCGCCCCAGCGGAAGCCGATGGAGCCGTTGGGCACGACGACCTTTCCGGACGCCTCGTCGATGCCGACCGTCTTCCAGTCGGGATTGTTCGTCTCGCCCAGCGCGCGCGCGAAATCGGCCGCGCGCAACTGTTTTCCCGGAACCAGCCGCTCGCCCTGGCGGTCGAGGCGCACCAGCATCGGCATGTCGGAATATTTGCGGCAGTAATCCTCGAAATAGGGCACCTGCCGGTCGAGATGGAATTCGCGCAGGATGACATGGCCGAAGGCCATGCCGAGCGCGGCGTCCGTGCCCTGCTTGGCGTTCAGCCAGATGTCGGCGAACTTGGCGGCCTCGGAATAATCCGGGCAGATGACGGCGCTCTTGGTGCCCTTGTAGCGCACCTCGGTGTAGAAATGGGCGTCGGGCGTGCGCGTCTGCGGCACGTTGGAGCCCCACAGCAGCAGATAGCCGGAATTGTACCAGTCGGCGGATTCGGGCACGTCGGTCTGCTCGCCCCATGTCTGGGGGCTGGCCGGCGGCAGGTCGCAATACCAGTCGTAGAAGGACATGCAGGTGCCGCCCAGCAACGAGAGATAGCGGGTGCCCGCGGCATAGGAGACCATCGACATGGCCGGGATCGGCGAGAAGCCGAACACCCGGTCGGGACCGTATTTCTTCGTCGTGTAGGCGTTGGCGGCGGCGACGATCTCGGTCGCCTCGTCCCAGCTCGCCCGCACGAAGCCGCCCTTGCCGCGGATGCGGGTGTAGCTTTCGCGCGCCGCCGCATCGTTCTGGATCGACGTCCACGCCTCGACCGGGCTCATGGTCCGGCGCTTTTCACGCCACAGCCGCATCAGCCGGCCGCGAATGAGCGGCGTCTTCACCCGGTTGGCGCTGTAGAGATACCAGCTATAGGAAGCCCCGCGCGCGCAGCCGCGCGGTTCGTGGTTGGGCATGTCCGGCCGCGTGCGCGGATAGTCGGTCTGCTGCGTTTCCCAGGTGACGATCCCGGATTTGACATAGATTTTCCAGGAACAGGAACCGGTGCAGTTCACGCCATGGGTGGAGCGCACGATCTTGTCGTGCTGCCAGCGGCGGCGATAGACGTCTTCCCAATCGCGGTTTTCGATCGTCGTCTGGCCGTGGCCGTCGGCGAAGGTATCCTTGCGCAACGATGTCAGGAAATTCAGTCGATCCAGCAGCTGGCTCATCTCTGTCTCCTCAATTATTCACTGGAATGGCGGCGGGCGGCATGACGCGGCCGTGCTCGATGTCGTGCAGCAGGCCGCCGCGACGGGTGTAGACTGCCCAGGTGACGACCAGGCACACGATGTAGAAGGCAAGGAAGGCCCACAGCGCCGCCAGCGGCGCCCCGGTCAGCCCGATGGAGGTGCCGTAGGCCTTGGGAATGAAGAACCCGCCATAGCCGCCGATGGCGCTGGTGAAGGCGACGATGGCCGCCGCCTCGCGCTCGGACTGGCGGCGCTGCTCCTCCACGCCCTGGCCGGGATAGAGCCGCGCTATCTCCTTGCGCATGATGACCGGGATCATCTGGAAGGTGGAGGAATTGCCGATGCCGGTGAAGAAGAACAGCGCCATGAAGCCGGCGAAGAAGATGGCGAAGGACGCGCTCTCCAGCCCCCAGATCACGACCAGCACCGAGGCGATCATGCCGGCGAAGACCCAGAAGGTCACCCGTCCTCCACCGACCCGGTCGGCCAGCCAGCCGCTGCCGGCGCGGCTGAGGGCGCCGATCAACGGGCCGAGGAACACGAATTGCAGCGCGTTCACCTGCGGGAAGGCCAGGCCCGACAGCAGCGGGAAACCCGCCGAATAGCCGATGAAGGAACCGAAGGTGCCGACATAAAGCAGGCACATGACCCAGTTCTGGAAGCGGGTAAAGATGACCGCCTGCTCACGGAAGCTGGCGCGCGCATCGGCCAGATCGTTCATCCCCAGCCATGCCGCCGCCGTCGCTGCCAGGATGAAGGGCACCCAGATGAAACCGGCGTTCTGCATCCAGATGCGGCCGCCGTTCGACAGTTCCTGCGGCGCGCCG
Source organism: Alphaproteobacteria bacterium (assembly GCA_036678505.1). Classification (GTDB taxonomy): domain Bacteria; phylum Pseudomonadota; class Alphaproteobacteria; order Rhizobiales; family Rhizobiaceae; genus Mesorhizobium. The sequence continues at coordinate 5,049 of JAZIHP010000064.1, read as the reverse complement.
CCCATGACGCCGAAGACGCCGGTAGTGATGACGATCGGCACCAGGAACTGCATCACCGAGACCCCCAGATTGCCCAGCCCCGCATTCAGCGCCATGGCGTTGCCCTTCTCCGCGCGCGGGAAGAAGAAGCTGATATTGGCCATCGAGGAGGCGAAATTGCCGCCGCCGAAGCCGCACAGCAGCGCCAGCACGACGAAGATCAGATAGGGCGTGGACGGGTCCTGCACGGCATAGCCGATGCCCATGGCGGGGATCAGCAGCGAGGCGGTGGACAGCGTCGTCCACAGCCGCCCGCCGAAGATCGGCACCATGAAGGAGTAGAAGATGCGCAAGGTCGCGCCCGACAGCGCCGGCAGCGCGGCCAGCCAGAAAAGCTGGTCCTGGGTGAAGGCAAAGCCGATCGACGGAAGCTTGGAGACCACGACCGACCAGACCATCCAGACCGCGAAGGCCAGCAGCAGCGCCGGGATCGAGATCCACAGATTGCGCTTTGCGATGCGCTGGCCCTTTTCCGCCCAGAATTGCGGGTCTTCCGGCCGCCAGTCCTCGATCACATGCGGCATGACCGTGCGTTCGGGATCGTGGATTTCCGCCAGTTCGGGGAAGTTGGGCAGCCGGTCGAGCGCTGCGCCCTGCGCCTGCCGCTCCATCGCCCGGATCGAGAGATGCATCCAGCCAAGCGACACCACGACGATCAGCAAGAGCAGCACGAAGGCCGAGGTCCAGATGCCGGTGACGTCGAGCAGCGCGCCGAAGACGATGGGCAGGACGAAGCCGCCCAGGCCGCCGATCATGCCCACGAGGCCGCCGACCGCGCCGACGTGATTGGGATAATAAACCGGGATGTGCCTGAAGACCGCCGCCTTGCCGAGGCTCATGAAGAAGCCGAGCCCGAACAGCGTCGCCACGAACGGCCACAGCCCCATCTCGGTCGTGAAGGCGATCGGGCCGTTCTTGCCACGGATCACATATTCGGTCGGCGGGTAGGACAGCATGAACAGGAACACAGCCGAGAAGCCGAACGTCCAGTACATGACGGTGCGGGCGCCGAAACGGTCCGACAGCACCCCGCCATAGGCGCGGAAAACACTGGCCGCGAGGCTGAAGACGGCCGCCGCGACGCCGGCGGTGCGGATATCCACGCCATAGACCTGCACCAGATAGTAAGGCAACCACAGCGCCAGCGCGACGAAGCCGCCGAACACGAAGAAATAATAGAGCGAGAAGCGCCACACCTGTAGCTTGCGCAAGGGCGCGAACTGCTCGGCAAGGCTTGGCGCGGCGATGCCCCGGGCGCGCCTTGCGGCAAATTCCGGATCGTCCTTTGCCAGCAGGAAAAAGATCACGCCCATGGCGGTGATGACGGCCGCCCAAAGTTCCGCCACCCCCTGCCAGCCCCAGGCGACAAGCGCGAAAGGCGCGAGGAATGTGGTGAGCGCCGCGCCGACATTGCCCATGCCGAAGACGCCGAGCGCCGTTCCCTGGCGCGCCGGCGGGAACCATTTGGTGACATAGGCGACGCCGATGATGAAGGAGCCGCCGGCCAGGCCGACGCCAAGCGCCGCGAGCAGGAAGGTGAAATAGCTGTTGGCGAAGGTCAGCGCGAAAGTCGCGGCGCCGGTCAGAACCATCTGCGCCGAAAACACCAGCCGCCCGCCATAGCGCTCGGTCCAGACGCCCAGGATCAGCCTGACGATCGATCCGGTCAGCACCGGCGTCGCGATCAGGACGCCATATTCGAATTCGGAAAGGCCAAGCTCATCCTTGATCGACAGCCCGATGATGGAAAACAGCGTCCAGACGGCAAAGCACAATGTAAAGGCCATGGTGCTGAGCCAAAGAGCTCTTTGCTGCTGGCTGCGGCTTGGCGTCGTCTGACCCGTCATGGCTTGGCCCCTCGGCAGGATCCCGGTAGCTGGCTGGATTAACTCGCAGCCAAGAAAACAGGCACCGGAGCGATACGTCGTTGACTTGGATCAACCGCAAGAAAGATCAGGCCGGCCGCTCGTCGATTGCACTGAAAAGTGGCGGATTAGCGCCACTCTCAAAAGGTATAAGCGGATAATCCGGTTGCGGTAATTGACAATATCGATATCTATCGTTTGATATTTATCAAATTTGCAACAGAAGGAGAATCCTGGATGCATGCTGACGAGAAGCCGGATTTGCGTCGTCTTCCGCTGTTTCGCGAAATGATGACGCCGACCTTCGACAGCCTGATGCAGATCGCATATTCGCAGATATTTCCGCCCCGGCTGGAATTGATCAGGCAAGGCGAGTATGCCGACTTCCTGCATGTCATCATCGAAGGTTCCGTCGAATTGCATGCGAGCTGGAACGGGCGCGACACCGTGATGGGCGTCGTTCAGCCGGTTTCGACCTTCATTCTCGCGGCTTGCGTGTGCGACGCGCCCTATCTGATGTCGGCGCGCACCCTGGAACGGGCGCGGATCATCATGATTCCGGCCGCTGACGTGCGTGTGGCGCTGAGGCACGACCCGGATTTCGCGATGGCCGCAATGCGCGAGCTGGCCAATGGCTATCGTGGCTTCGTGCGCCAGACCAAGAATTTGAAGCTGAGAAGCTCCGTCGAGCGGCTTGCCGCCTATCTCCTGCACCGGTCCCGGCACGAGGGCGATGCCGAGCACGTCGTGTTGCCGGTGGAAAAGCGCCATCTGGCCTCCTATCTGGGCATGACCCCTGAAAATCTCTCAAGGGCGATGAAGACCCTTCAGTCCGATTGCCTGATGGTTCAGGGCCGGCGGCTCACCCTGACCGACCGGTCCCGGCTGGCGACGATCGCCCAGGCCGACCCTTTGATGGACGAGCCGGCCGCAAGCAGCGCAAAGGCGGCATTTTCCCGGCAGGCCGACGCGGACCGCTGACAACGCCGCCTGTCGCGCGCGCCATCGGCCGCAACTCCGTCACCGGCGGGCGACGGAGTTGCGGACCAGCGCATGCAGCATTCCCGCGAAGGTGACGGCCCATCCGGCCAATGCGATATAGAAGAATGCGCGCGTCAGCGCATTCAGGAAGCCGAATTCCATGGCCCGGTCGAGGTGCCAGGTGCAAGCGGCGTACATGCCCAGAGGGAATACCGCGCCCCAGTAGAGCGGATCATAGCGCAGGGGAAAGCGCCTGTAGATGTGACGCCAGATCCCGAGCAGCAACAGCATTGGAATCCACCAGGTCCCGGTTGCCCAGTAGAAGACGGTGAACCCCTTCAGAAAGGGCAGCAAGGAGGTCAGATAAGGCGCCTGTGGCGCATTGAGGATCAACAGCGAGCCCGCCAGCGTCGAGATCGCCATGGCCCCCATGTTGATCCAGTAGGGCGGCGCCAGATCGCCGGGCGAAAATTGGAAGAACACGTAGCGGTAGAAGATCAGCGCCATCATCCAGATGTAGAGCATGCCGCCCCACAGCCAGGCGGACAGGGCGAAGAAGTTGAGCTCCAGCCTGTAGGGCTGGCCGATGCGGGCGGCCAGCAGGGCGCTGGACACCGACAGCGACTGCGTGGCCACGACGGCCAGCAGCCAGCCGCCATTGATGCCCTTGTCGAGGGTCGGCTTATGGCGCTTGACCGTGAAGGCCGTGAAAATGGTGTAGGTGAGGCACAGCCACAATATGACGGCAACGGCCCACAATGCCGTGCCGACAACGAGATCGTCACGCAAGACCATGAACTGGCTGGCCAGGATGCCGGCGCCTGCAACCATGGTGAAATAGCCGGGCCCGGTCAGATGGGTGACCATGTCGCCGAAGAACCGCGACGGATAGCGCCAGGCCCGAAGAATATAGAGGCAGCTCAACAGGCTGAACTGCCCGATATTGAGGTAGAAAAGGCCGGACGCCAATGCGCGATGGTCCAGCATCGACGCGGCCAGGGAGATGATGCCCGTGGCCATGACGAGCCCGAAATAGGCGGGCGACATGTCGGCAAGCCCGGAACGTAGCGGTGAAGTTCCGATCGCGGTCGTCATCGCCTGGCCACCCTGGTCCTTTCCTGCCTTCACGAGCCCCGGCCGCGCCGCGCGCCGGGAGGAATTTGCACCAAAATCCGGCAACCGCCCTGAAGCGCGCCGCGCTCTTGCGGCTTCGCCGCTTTGCGCTTCACGCAGCCGTTCCACGCATGTCGTCGTCCCGGAAACGGCGCCCCTTCGGGCGGCATGCCTCAATCGCCGGCGCGCGCCTTCAAACGCTGGAGGTTCGGTACGATGATCAGACGGTTGTTTTCGATGCTGATGATCTTATCGTTGCGCAACCGCGTCAATTGGCGGCTGACCGTTTCGATCGTCAGGCCGAGGAAATCGGCGATATCGGCTCTGGTCAACGGCAAATCGAAGCGCGCGGAATTGTGGTCCGCGGCCGGTGACGGCCCGTTATGGCGGGCGATCATCAGCAACAGGCTCGCGATCTTCTCGTTCGCGGTCTTGCGGCCAAGCGTCACCATCCAGTCGCGCGCTTCATCCAGTTCATCGAGCGCCTGCCTGTAGAGCCGGCGCTCCAGTTCCGGCGCTTCCCGCATCATCCGCTCTATGACGTCTTTCGGGAAGGAGCAAAGCGCAACATCGGTGGCGGCTTCGGCATTGAGCGCGCTTTCGGAGCGAAACGGCCGGCCCAGGAAGTCGTGGGCAAACTGGAGCCCGACGATCTGCTGGCGTCCGTCGGAGAGCGTCTTGGTCAGCTTCACGACACCCGACAGGATATTGGCATACCGGTCGACCTGTTCGGCTTCTCCCAGAAGTGCCGCCCCGCTTCCGGCTACCGACTTGCGCGAAGTCCTCTCCAGATCGACAAGCTGATTGCAATCCAGCGCACTGCAAACGCCCTTGTTGCGCCCTTCACAGGAGGCGCACAGCGCGGGGACGGCATCCGTGAAATCCCCCTTACCCAAGACGGCTCGCCTTTCAAAGCCAAACAGCTTGCCGCATCATGACACAGGCATGGCCGGTTGTCCCGCCTGAAGCAAATGGCGCCGGCAGGCAGCGCGGCGACCGGCGTCATGGCGGCGCCAGAGTGGGGCGGCGCCAGGGTGGGGCGGCGCCAGGG
>JAZIHP010000063.1:0-22175 GCA_036678505.1 Alphaproteobacteria bacterium | reverse complement strand
GATCACTGACCACTCAAAATCCGTCAAGTCAAAGCGCGCCATCTCAACCTCCAAGGCTGAGACCAATGAACCACAGCGCCCATAAAAAGGGAATCCTTTACGGGTATGTCACCTAGACTTGCCGCCCCATTCGTCGTGGCATGATAGCCCCGGATCGCTCCCCCCTGCTCCATCGCCGCAATCCGATCTTGCACAGCAGGGCGGGACAAGCCGATCTCCCTTCCGATCGCGGCCGCACTCATTCGCGCGTTCTTTTCCAGCAGGGCCAGAATGCGCTTGTTGGTCTTATCCAGTTGCATGCCGATACAGCGTTCCGCAGTTATCTTCCGTCGCATCGCAAGGTGCGTCCCCACGATGCTTGGCAATAGATATTCCAGAAAGTGCAAAGGAGACAGCTATGCGGAAAATTTCGCCAAAGGAATTCACCGGCTCGCGCGCGTGGGAGGCATTGAGCATCGACAAGATTTCAGGCTCAACGACTGTGCGACTCCATTGGACCGATAAGCCCTATAAGTGGCATGTCAACGATGGGCCCGAGGTCTTTGTCGTCCTCGACGGCGAAGTGGACATGCACGCCCGTTCCAAAGGTAAAACTACCGTCCACAAACTTCTGGTAGGAGATATTTTCCATGCCGAAGATGGCGACGAACACGTTGCGCATCCGGTTGGTGCTGCTCGCGTGCTAGTCATCGAGCGCGAGGGTAGCGTGTAACTTCGGCGGCATCAACCGTCGCACGATTCCTGAAATCCGCTATGTGTCGCAGGTTCCGGGATTTTTGCGGCGCTGCCCAGTGACAGCGCCGCCGATCCATGAGGGACAGGATTCAGGACTGGCGGACGTTATGTCCCTTTTTCGCCAGCCAAGAATCGTGAAGCCACTTTTCGGTGCCCCGATGGCCGGGGAAGGTGATCCAATGAATGTCACGCTCGAACACCATCACCTTGCGGTCAGCGCCGACAATGACCCACATCCAAAGCCCATCAGCGGTGTTGCGCATCTTCACCTTCATGCCGGTCAGCGTCAGGTCTTCCGTGCTGCCGTTGCGGGTGACGCGTAGCGGTTCGTCGTGGGGATCGACCCAACTGATTTTCAGGACCGGCAGTAGATCGGGGGCGGCTTCGCGCAGGAAGTCCATAGCAATGGACTGTGCTTCCTCGCGGGACGGCAGTTCGCCGCCGACAAGATCGAGGTCCATGCGGGCAAAGCCCTTGAGGCGGCCGTTGTCCGCAATGACGGTGCTGAAATGCTCGCCGCCGAGCGCGGCGTTGCGGCCGTCTGTCCGCTCGTAGCGGACCAGCTCCGCCCGTTCCTTGTCCACGGTGACGGGGCGGTGGGCGATTTCACGATATCCGGCCGGCATATAGGCGGCGATGGTATCAGCGACGGGTTGGGCAATTGCTGTTGTGGTCATGGTGTTTCCTTTCGGCGTGTCAGCGAGCGCGATGGTTGCGGCGCTTCCGGCGATGAGGCCGAGCGTGGCGAGCGCAATGGCGGGGCGAAATCGGGGTATATCGAGAACTCCTTTCAGCGTGGGGTGGAGGGTGAGGGGCGGGAAATGCCGAACGCGAGGCCGAGAGCGGCGGCCACCAGCAGGACGGCCGGCAGCAGCCAGAGCGGAGCCGTTCCGAGGCCGGCGAGTGCTTGAGCGATGGGCGGCGCGGCGCTCGCGCCGACAAACAGGGCGAAACTGTAGATTGCCAGCGCCCGGCCGCGATTGGCGATCGTCGCCCGTCCGGCGACGGTGGCGATCAGTCCCGGCACGGCAAGCGCCACGCCGCCGGAGAGAAGGGCGCTCGCCAGCAGCGCGGCCGATGGCGTGGCAATGGTGGCGATCCCGAGCGCAGACGCCGCGAGGATCAGGCCGAGGCGGGCTGTGACCGGAGAGCCATAGCGGCGCGTGAGCGGCGCGGCCGCGAAGGTGAGCAACAGGGGCGGCAGGCCGACGAGCCGCAGGGTTTGAAGGTCAACGCCGATCGTCGCGCCGAGGATTTGCGCTCCGCTGTAGAAGGAGACGAACCCGAGCAGTACGGTCACGGCCGCCAGCCATGCCGCGACAATGCCCGGATCGCGCAGCAGCCAGGCCGGGCGCGCGCCTTGCACATCGCTTTGCGGGGCCGGTATCGCCCGTTTTGACGACGCGGCGAAAGCCAGACCGAGCGCGCCGAGGGCATAGAGCGGCGCGAGCTGGAACATGATGGCGGACAATTCCCCGTTCGATCCGGCCGCGAACAGTTGCACTAGCGGGGCAGCGCCGAGAAAGGCGAAGCTCATCAGCGATATGCCGAGGGGGCGGTGTTGCGGCGGCAGGTCTTCCGTCACCAGCGAGAGGGCGGCCGGGGGAAAGATCGAGGCGGCCAGCCCTTGCACGGCCCGCGCTACCAGCAGGAACCCGAACCCACTCGCCGTTGCGACGGATACCGTCGCCAGCATGGTTGCGGCCAGCCCGATCAGGATCATGCGCTTGCGGCCGTAGCGATCCGACAGGGGGCCGAAGATCAGGAAGCCCGCCGCATAGGCAAGGCCGAAGGCCGTGCCGCTCAGGGCGGCTTGTGAGGGACCGACCGCGAAGCTGGAGGCGATGCCGTCCACGAGCGGAATGGTCACATAGAGCTGGCCGACGACGAGAAAACCGCAGGCCATGAGAAGCGCAAGCAGCGCGGCATGGCGGGCGGTCAGGCTCGTCTCTTCATTCTGTAACCTGACGTTAGCTTGAGATTGTGGGTGCATGTGTTCCTATCTCGTTTGCCTTTAACCCTGCTGCGCTTGCGCGATCAGCTTTTCCATACGGGCGATGTTGTCTTCCAGATCGCGCTTGAACGCGGTCAGCTCGTGAAGGTGGGTATCGGCCTTGGCGAGCTGGGCTTGCAGGATTTCCAGCACCTTTTCCTTGCCCTTGATGCCGGTCGCATCGACAAAATAGAGATCGAGGACCGCCGCGATTTCATCCAGGTTGAGGCCGAGCCGCTTGAGGGCGGCGATTTTTTCGAGGCGCTTGAGGGCTGTGTCGTCGTAGTAGCGATAGCCTGCGCCCTCGCGTTCGGCTGGCCGCAGCAGGCCAAGCCGCTCGTAGTAGTGAATCGTGCGATGGCTGACGTTCGCCCGCTCCGATAGCTCACCGATCTGCATGAGGGATGACAAACCTACACCTTCCTAAACCTGACGTTGGGTGTAGATTTAGGTTGACATCCCTGCTATGTCAATGACGGCGGGTCGTCGCGCAAATCCCGCAACTTGCCATGTTGCAGGTTTCGAGATTTTCGCGACAGTTAGGAAAACATGATAAGAATAGCTTGCTTGCACACTGCTGAAAGCAATGTTGCCGTTTTTGAGGTGGCAGCAAAAGAGATAAACCTACCGGCCGGTGTGATCTCACATCAAGTTCGCCCTGATCTGCTTGACGCCGCAGAACGAGCCGGCGGCCTTAATCGAGACATTGCGGACGCGACGGCTTCGATACTGCGTGAGCTAGGGCAAAACGCCGATGCAGTTGTCCTGACTTGCTCGACACTCGGACCTTCTGTCGATGGATTAGAACAGACCATGACGGCCCCGGCTCTCCGAGTGGATGCGGCACTTGCCAAACAGGCGATTGATATCGGCGGCAAGGTTGTTGCGCTCTGTGCTGTCGAAACAGCCTTGGAGCCGACTACACAATTGTTTACCCAAGCGGCTGAGCCGTCTCGAACGCCCTACGAAGTGCGGCTTGTGCCGGGCGCATGGGCGCTGTTCAAGGTTAGCGATCGTGATGGTTACCTCTCAGCTATTTCCGATGCTGCTGAGTCTGCCTATCGGGACGGAGCGTCAATTGTCCCTCTCGCTCAAGCATCTATGGCCAGCACGGCCGATCTCGTTACAGGTGGCCCTAGGTGACCGACTCATAATTTCGCAGCCCTATACGAATTGACGCGAGTTGGACGGATGCGAGAAAGTTATCGTCTCGCTTGTCGTAGCGCGTTGCCACAGCCCTGAAGTGCTTGAGTTTGTTGAAGAAGCGCTCGACAGCATTGCGCTGTCGGTAAACCCATGGGCTGAACGGGAAGGTTTTGACCCGATTGGGCATGGCACGGATATTGGCCCAGGCACCGCGTTCGGTCATCATCGCGCGCAAGGCATCGCTGTCATAGGCACGGTCGGTCCAGCAGCGGGTGACATGATCGGCGAGATCGGCCTGGCGATCGAGATGGGGGCCGACGCTGTCGATATTAGCAAGACCATCCATCCACATCCGACGCTTGGCGAGACGATCGGCTTGGCAGCCGGAGTCGTTAAAGGCGTCTGCACGGATTTGCCACCATCCCGGAAGGGTTAGGTCGCCGGGCGTTCTGGCGGGCGCAGATATCCGAGCCGGCGAAGAGCGCGTTCTTGCGGTTCAGCGCAAAAGGGACGGATGGCGCGTTCGAGAACGTTGGAGTCGGTCTCGATCCTGCCGTCGTCGAGGAGCGCGTCAGACCAGTCTAGCGCGAGACCGCTTAGCGGAAGGCCTCCACCAGCTTGGTTTTCTGGTTAATGAGGGTGAGTTGCTCTCGGACAAGGTCCTGCTTCAACAGCAAAGACGTGAAGCACAATGGCGGCGAGTGATCCGCCGCCATGCCCCGCCTGCGGAGGAGAGAGTAAGGGTGAAGGGCCCTTTTCGTGACTGAACCGCCCTCAGGCCGCCGAAGCCGGGTCTTGCGCCGCCCCACGCGCCTGGGCGCTGGTGACGGCGATCATGTGATAGACGTCGTCGGCGCTGCAGCCGCGCGACAGGTCGTTGGCAGGCTTGGCCAAGCCCTGGAGGATCGGCCCGATGGCCTTGGCGCCGCCGATGCGCTGGGCGATCTTGTAGCCGATATTGGCGGCCTCCAGATTGGGGAAGACGAGCACATTGGCGGCGCCCTTCAGTGCTGATCCCGGCGCCTTGACGGCGCTGACCGATTCGACGAAGGCGGCATCGAATTGCAATTCGCCGTCGATCGTCAGGGCTGGCGCCGCGGCTTTGGCCAGTTCGACCGCCTTCACCACCTTGGTGACACGCTCATGCGCCGCGCTGCCGCTGGTGGAGAAGGACAGCATTGCCACTTTCGGCTCCCCGCCCATCAGTGCCTGGTAGGAACCGGTCGAGGCGATTGCGATGTCGGCAAGCTCGCTCGCGTCCGGGTCCACCACCAGCCCGCAATCGGCGAAGATGAAGGCACCTTTCTTGGCATGATGCGGCTCGCACAGGATCATCAGGAAGAAGCTGGAAACGATGCGGCTGCCCGGCGCCTTGCCGATGATCTGCAATGCTGCGCGCACCGTGTCGGCCGTGGTCGCGACCGCCCCGCCGATGGTGCCGTCGGCATCGCCCTGGCGCACCATCATGGCGGCAAAGCCGAGCGGGTCGCTGACCGCGCGGATCGCTGCCGCCTCGTCGACGCCCTTGTGGCGGCGCAGGTCGTAATAGGCTGCCGCATAATTCTGCACCCGCGCCGACAAGAGCGGGTCTTCCACCTGGAAACGCTCCGGCTCGGCGCCCCGCGCAGCAAGCGCGTTACGGATGCGATCGGCATTGCCGAGCAGGGTGATGCGGGCGATGCCGTCGCCGCCCGCGCGGATGGCGCCGTCGATGATGCGAAGGTCCTCCCCCTCCGCCAGCACGATATGCCGGGGCGCGGCCTTGGCGGCGGAAATGATGTGGTCGAGAGGTTTCATATGGTCATTCCTCCGGCGCGTCAGCTCAGATAGTGCATTCCAACAAGGATGAAGACGGCGAGGAAGACCGTTTCGGCGACGATCAGGATGACCGCCTCGCGCCCCACTTCGAATATGTTCCTGAGCGCCGTCTTGACGCCGACTGCGGCGATGCTGAACAAGAGCGCCCAGCGCGACACGTCGCTTGCCGCCGACACCACCGGTTGCGGCAAAAGCCCGAAGGAATTCAGCCCCGCCAGCACCAGGAAACCGACCACGAAGCCGGGAACCAGCGGCGGCAGCTTGGCCTTGTCGGCATCGCTCGATTGCATGTTGCGGAAGGAGAGCGAGAACACCAGCACCACCGGCGCCAGCATGGTGACGCGGATCAGCTTGACGAGCGTGGCCGTCTCGCCGGTCTCGTCCGACACCGAAAAGCCCGCGCCGACCACCTGCGCCACGTCATGGATGGTGCCGCCAAGAAAGACCCCGGTGGCGCGCTGGTCGAGGCCGAGCGTGCCGGTGACCAGCGGATAGACGATCATGGCGATGGTGCTGAGCACCGTGACGCTGAGGATGGTGAAGATCAGGTTGCGCTCTGAAAACTGGTTCTTGGGCAGAACGGCGGCAATCGCCATGGCGGCGGACGCCCCGCAGATCGCCACCGCTCCACCGGTCAGCAGGGCAAGCCGCCAGCCGCGGCCCAGAAGCCTTGTCCCGATGAGGCCGAACACTATGGTGGAGACGATGGCCAGCACCAGAAGCACGATCAGCCCCGGCCCGAGCGCGAGCAAAAGGTCGACGCTGATGCGCACGCCAAGCAGCGCCACGCCGAAGCGCAGCACCTTCTTGGCGGTGAAATCGATGCCGGCGGCGCAGCGCCCTTCCTCGGCAAGGAAATGGAAGGCGATGCCGAGCAAAAGCGCCATTAGCATGACCGGCGCGCCATAGTGATCCGACAGGAATTGCGCGGCGATGCTGACAATGGCGCAAACCAGAAACCCCGGCCCCAGCCGCGCGGCCATTTCTGGCAGGGAGGTCACATATTTCCTGACGGCGCTTGCGGCGGCAGCCATGACATCATTCCGGACTTCGAGCCTTCGAGCCTTCGAGCCTTCGAGCCTTCGAGCCTTCGAGCCTTCGAGCCTTCGAGCGGAGGCGAGTTATCCCGCCTCCATCTCTGTTTATGTTACGCGCCGCTCTGCGGCCGCATGTCGGCCTTGTCGATGCCGGCCACGACGACCGGCTTCTTCATGGCGTCGCGGCGGAAGGGCTCGCCCAGCTCCTGGTTCAGTACCACTTCGATCAGCGTGGTCACGCCCTTGGCCTGCTCCTCGCAAGCGGTGCGCAGCGCCGCCGACAGATCGTCCTGCGTCTTCACCGAAACGCCCTTGAAACCGCAGGCCTTGGCCACTTCCGCATAGCTGTAGTTGCGGTTGAGCTCGGTGCCGACGAAGTTGTTCGAGTACCACAGCGTCGTGTTGCGCTTTTCGGCGCCCCACTGGTAGTTGCGGAACACCACCATGGTCACCGCCGGCCATTCCTCGCGGCCGATCGACGTCATCTCGTTCATCGAGATGCCGAAGGCGCCGTCGCCGGCAAAGCCGACCACCGGAACGTCCGGGCAGCCGATCTTGGCGCCGATGATGGCCGGGAAGCCGTAGCCGCAGGGGCCGAACAGCCCAGGCGCCAGATATTTGCGGCCCTTCTCGAAGGTCGGATAGGCATTGCCGATGGCGCAGTTGTTGCCGATGTCGGTGGAGACGATCGCGTCGGCCGGCAGCGCCGCCTGGATCGCACGCCAGGCCTGGCGCGGCGACATCAGGTCGCCTTCGCGGGCACGCGCTTCCTTGTTCCAGCTTGTGCCTTCATCGTCGTCCTCATGGTCCATCGACGACAGCTGCTGCAGCCAGGCCGACTTGCTCTGGTGGATGAGCGCCTTGCGCTCGTCGCGGCCGGCGTCGCCCGCCTTGGCGTCGAGCTGTTCCAGGATCTGCTGCGCCACCTGCCTGGCATCGCCGCAAATACCCACCGTCACCTTCTTGGTCAGGCCGATGCGGTCGGCATTGATGTCGACCTGGATGATCTTGGCGTCCTTGGGCCAATAGTCGATGCCGTAGCCCGGCAGCGTCGAGAACGGGTTGAGGCGGGTGCCGAGCGCCAGCACGACGTCGGCCTTGGAGATCAGCTCCATCGCCGCCTTCGAGCCGTTGTAGCCGAGTGGGCCGACCGCCAGCCGGTGGCTGCCGGGGAAGGCGTCATTGTGCTGGTAGCCCGAGCACACCGGCGCATCGAGGCGCTCGGCCAGCGCCGCCGATTGCGCGATCGCGCCGCCGATGACCACGCCGGCGCCGTTGAGGATCACCGGGAACCTGGCTTCCGACAGAAGCTTGGCGGCTTCCGCAATTGCATTCTTGCCGCCGGAAGGCAGTTCCAGCTTCACGATCTGCGGCAGCTCGATGTCGATGACCTGGGTCCAGAAATCGCGCGGGATGTTGATCTGCGCAGGGGCGCAGCCGCGCCATGCCTTGGTGATCACGCGGTTGAGCACTTCGGCCATGCGCGAGGGGTCGCGCACCTCTTCCTGATAGCAGACCATGTCCTCGAACAGCGCCATCTGCTCGACTTCCTGGAAGCCGCCCTGGCCGATGGTCTTGTTGGCAGCCTGCGGGCTCACCAGCAGCATCGGCGTGTGGTTCCAATAGGCGGTCTTGATGGCGGTCACGAAGCCGGTGACGCCGGGGCCGTTCTGGGCAATCGCCATTGCCATCTTGCCGGTGGCGCGGCTGTACCCGTCGCAGATCAGGCCCGCATTGGTCTCATGCGCACAGTCCCAGAACTGGATCCCGGCCTTCGGGAACAGGTCCGACACCGGCATCATGGCCGAACCGATGATGCCGAACGCATGTTCGATGCCATGCATCTGCAGGACTTTGATGAAGGCTTCTTCAGTGGTCATTTTCATCAGGGCATTCCTTTCAATACAAGCCGTCTGCCGGGTGCAGGCGGCGACTAAAGCGTTTCATCCTTGAGATGATACCAGTGGTACATCATGCGCTGGCCAAGCCGCCGGAACGGGGTCAGCAGACCATGGTGCGGCAGGACCGAGGTGAAGACCGGCAGGTCGAGTTCCTGGCCTTTCCCCGCGACAAGCTGGGCCATGCGGCGTCCGGCTTGGGCCGAATACATGACGCCGTTGCCACCATAGCCCATCGCGTAATAGATCGTCCGGCCGGGGTCCGGCTTGAAGATGCGCGGCATCATGTCGTGGCTGACATCGACCCAGCCCCACCATGCCGCAGACCATCAACCTATGGAGCAGGTCCTCGCATCAGATCCGTTTTTTTACCTGGCGTTACTTTCCGTACCTGTTCCAGTAAGCTCCGAATAGATCGGCCTCGCTTGGTTTGTCTTCGGCTATAGTCGTGACGAGATAGCTGTGGTTGATGAAGTGTCGCCAATTCAGATTTTCGTCGATCGTGTTCCCGGCCCAGGTTCCACAACCCATGGAGAGGGTGAATGGCAGCGCATTTTCAAAGCTGCCGCCATTGCCGAGCGTATGCGCCTGGTTGACGAGGATGCGTACGACGTCGGTGGAAGCCGCCAGGTCACGGGCGCGATTGACATCCTTGGTGTGAATGCCCACCGAGTGTCCTTTGCCGCGAACATCGAGAACCTCACGCACGATCCGCTTGGCGTCCTCCCAGTCCTTGGCGCGATAGACCGTAAGGACGAGCGACAGCTTCTCGTCGGCGAACGTATTCGCCCCTTCGACGTCTTTCTCTTCGACCATGAAGAACTTGCGCTCACGCGCTTCTTCCTCCAGCCCGAAAATATCGGCGAGCACGGAAGCATCCTTGGCGATGACCTTTCGGTTGAGCTTGCCGTCATGCCAAAGTGCGGCCTTCACCTGGTCCCGCTCCTGTGGTGAACACCGCCACCCGCCAACATCCACAAGGGCGTCAATGGCGGCGTTGTAAACGCTGTCGAGAATGACAACGGCATTCTCCGACGAACACGACGTCGCGTTGTCGAAACACTTGGATTGTTTGATCTTCGCCGCCGCGTCCATCAAATCTGCGGTTTCGTCGATGATAACCGGGACGTTGCCCGCGCCCACGCCGATGGCTACGGTTCCCGACTGCATGGCCCGCTTTACGTTGTCCTGGCTGCCTGTCACGACGGCCAGGTCGGCCTGACGAATAAGTTCGGTCGTCATTTCCTTTGAGGTCGGGGACGGCAGGATCTGCACCAGATCTTCGGGATAGTCCGCTTTGGCCAGCTCCTTGCGCATCAACTCGACCGTATGTGCGGTCGTTTTCGATCCCGTCGGCGAGGGGGCAATAATCACGGCATTGCCGCCCTTGAGCGCCATCATGGCCTTGTTCACCGGGGTAGCCGAGGGATTGGTCGATGGACAGACCGCTGCAATAACCCCCACCGGCTTTCCGTAAACCACGAGGCCGCGAGCTGGATTGTCTTCGATCACGCCAACGGATTTTACCCTTATAAGATCGCGCAGCGTACCGAATGTCTTGCGCGTGTTCTTGATGATTTTGGACTCGACATTACCAAGACCGGTGTCCTCGACGGCAAGTTGAGCAAGTGAACGGGCATTCTCGGGTTTGTAGAGCGACCACGCCAAGGCGGTCACAGCTTCATCGACACGGGCCTGGTCGGTACTTTCATACATCTCCATGGCTATGCGTGCGCGCCTGATCAGCTCGGCAACGATCCCATGAGCGTCGTTCGTGACATTCATTCCTAAATCCCCAATTGGTGTTGTGTTGCCCGCAACCAGTTGTTCGATAGCCGTGACGACCGAAACCGCCTAGGGCGATGACTGGCAACCATGTCGCATATATTTGGGCGCTGTTTGCATTCCGTTTGACGTCTCCTTCGCCAGCAATTTTGGTCGCGTTCAGGCCGTCTTTGTGAAAGGCACCTTTTCCACGAAGTGAAAGCTCTTGATGTCCGGGCGCTCGGCTATCCCCTTCACCAGTGTGAGCAGCGGCGTTGCGCCAAGGGGATAATCCGTCTTGATCGGGCCCGCAGCCTTAAGTTCTCCATAGATCTTCTGATCGTAAAAGGCCGCCAGCAGCAGATCGTCGTCATTGGCGAACGAGCCCCGGCTATCGCGCAGGCGCTGGATCGCCGGCGGGATCAGCAGGCCCGGACGCTCCTTTATCGGCTCGGTTCCGCGCGTGATCTTGTCATAGAGATTGGGATCAATCTCGCCAGCAATCTCGCCATAGCCACCTCGAACATACAGGCGCACTTCGTCCGGCACCGTTTCGTAGCGCGCCTTGCCGTTGTCGCGCCCTATGACGTTGAGGATGGCCTGGGTGACGATGTATTGTGCGAAAGGGCTCACGATGATCGGGTAGCCGAGATCCTGCCGCACATGGCCGGCCTCCTCGAGAATGTCGTTGAGGCGATCCTTGAGGCCCATCGTCTCGAGCTGATAGGCAAGGTTCGAGACCATGCCGCCGGCGCATTGATGATGGAAGTGGAACTCATCATACTCTTGCGCTTGGCCGCCAGACTTGCCTTCCACCTTGGCGATGAAGGCAAGCTTTTCCGCGACGTTTTCAACCGGCTCCAGATCGATATCGACATCGAAGCCGCGGCGGCGAAGGTTTCGGGTCACCCTTTCGGTGGGGCTGTGGCTCACGCCGTTTGCCAGGGTCGAGGTGGCGGTATGCACGACATCCACGCCATGTTCGACGGCCTGGAGGACCACATAGGGCGCCAGTCCGGAGTTGCAGTGCGTGTGGATCTGGAGCTGCACATCACCCATTTGCTTCTTCAGCGCGGGCACCAGCGTGGCGATGCGTTCGGGACGAAGCAGGCCGCTCGCGTCCTTCAGGAAGATGGCGTCCACGCCAAGTGCTATCAGCTCGCGAGCTTTCCTGGCGTAGTAGTCGTCGGTGTGCACGGGGCTGTAAGTGTAAGCCAGCCCGCCAACCACATGCATCCCGTGCCGCTTGGCCGCCTTGATCGGAATCTCCAGGTTCCGCATATCGTTGAGAGCATCATAAGGCGTGTGGTAGCGCATCCCGTTAGCGGCAAAGCGCTCGGCGGCCAGCTCGACGATGTCGTCGGGAAAGAACTCGAAGGTGAAAAGACTCTGGCCGCGCGTGTGGATGATGAGCGGCGTCTCGGTCACCCATTTGTTGAGGATGCGCATTCGCTCCCATGGATCTTCTTTTAGGTATCTGACCATGACATCGAAGACGGCGCCGCCGATGAGATCAATTGCTTCGAAGCCGGCACGGTCAAGCCGTGGGGCAATTTCCTGCATCATGCCGGTCGTCATCCGGGTGGCCCAAAGGCACTGATGCGCATCACGTAGGGTTACATCGACAAGGCGGATCTGACGACTCATTGTTCTTTCCCGTTAAGGCGCTGTAGGAAACTTTGCTCAACCCACTTGGTGTGGATATTGCTCGATGCGAAGTCTTCATGCTCGACCAACTGGCGATGCAGGTCGATGGTTGTCTGGATGCCCTCGATGCGGAAGGAGGCCAGCGCGCAGCGGGCGCGTCGAAGCGCATCGGCGCGGTCCGTGCCGTGAACGATCATTTTTGCAAGCATGGAATCATAGAAGGGAACGACGGTCGTGCCGGCGGCGACAAAGCTGTCTACACGAATGCCGGGCCCGCGTGGTGCAGCCCAATGGGTGATTCGGCCTGGCGAGGGTGTGAAGTCATTGTGTGGATTTTCAGCGTTGATGCGAAATTCGATCGCATGGCCAGCGTCCTCGCCGGCAGCCGAAACCGATATTTTCTCGCCGCGGGCGATGCGAAACTGCTCGGCTACCAGATCCGCCCCCACCAGCATTTCGGTGACGGGGTGCTCGACCTGGATGCGTGTATTCATCTCGATGAAATAGGCTTCGCGCGTCGCGGGATCGAAGATGAATTCGATGGTTCCGGCACCGCAATAGTTCACGCCTTTGGTAAGGCGCACGGCGCAGTCCAATATATGGGCTCGCTCCTTCGCGGTCAGGACCGGGGAGGGCGCCTCTTCAACCAGCTTCTGGTGCCGACGCTGCACGGTGCAATCGCGCTCGCCAAGATGCACGGCATTGCCCTTGCCATCGCCCAGAACCTGCACCTCGATATGGCGCACATTCGACACCAGACGTTCCAGATAGACCGAGGCATCCCCAAAGGCCTGCTCCGCTTCCCGGCTGGCCTGGACGAAAAGGCTGTCGAACTCCTCCCTGGTTGCGGCGATCCGCATTCCGCGGCCGCCGCCGCCAGCGCTCGCCTTGATCAGTATCGGAAAGCCGACATCTTCAGTAGCTGCGCTGGCTTGCCTGACATCGGTAAAGGCGGCGCGCGAACCGGGGACGACCGGAACGTCAAGGCTGATCGCGGTGCGCCTGGCTTCCGCCTTGTCGCCCATCAGACGAATCGTTTCGGCATCAGGCCCAACAAAAACCAGGCCCTCTTGCGCGCAGCGTTCGGCGAAATCGGCGTTTTCGGCGAGAAAACCGTAGCCAGGATAGACCGCGTCGCACCCATGCGTTGCAGCAACATGCAACAAGGCATCCGCATTGAGATAGCTTTTCGAACTAGGTGGCGGACCGATGCATACGGCCTGCGTTGCCGCCCAAACATGCGGCGCGGATGCATCTGCGGTAGAATACACAGCAACGGATTCAAGGCCGAGCGAATGACAAGCGCGCGCGGCGCGCAGCGCAATCTCACCGCGGTTTGCAATCAGAACTTTTTTCACGTGGGGCCCCTAAGGAGATTTCCATCATGGGCCAACCTTGCAGAAAACGCGGTCCTTGAAAAGCACAATTTTTATGTTGCAAGACATCGTGTTCCATGATTTGATAATTTGCACATCATGAGAGCAAGAAAACTCCGAAAGGTTTTTTCCAAATGGCGACGCCGCTAGCTATTGTACAACCCTCGACAGATCACGCATCCATCCCGCAAGTGGAGGATCGTTCGTCCGTTACGCAAAAGATGTTTGCTGTGCTGGAGGCAGTCGCGTCATCAGTGCGTCCGCTGACCGTTTCAGACCTCACTGCGCTTCTGGATGTGCCGAAGGGGACAATGCACAGAATCGTGCGTCAGCTGGACGATGATGGGCTGCTGATCCCGGAGCCTGGGTCGCGAGGCTATGTGCCTGCCCCCAGGCTGCTCAGCTTTGCCATGAATGTAGTCCATGCGGGCATGCGGAGCGCGCCGACGCATGCGATCATCGAGCGCCTGTCGGCGGAAATGGGTGAAACCTGCAATGTCGGCATGATCTCCGGCAGCGCGCTCATATATGTGGACCGCGTGGAGGCGGCCTGGCCTTTCGGCCTGCATTACGAAACCGGTTCGCGTGTGCCCTTGTACTGCACGTCGATGGGCAAGCTGCTTCTGGCTCACCTGCCCAAGCGCCGGCGCGATCATCTGCTATCGGTCCTGCCGCTGCATCGTTACACGGAAAACACGCTGACCGATGCCGCCAGGCTCGAGGAGGCGTTCACGGAAATCCGCGCGCTGGGCTACTCGCTCGACAATCAGGAATTTCTTGCGGGCGTCATTTGCATTGCAGTTCCCGTCCGTGACGCGGGCGGCAATGTGCGCGCCGCGATTGCAGTTTCGGCGCCGCAGGCCCGTATGTCTGTCTCGCTCGCCGTGGAGCGCGTGGAATTATTGTCTGAGGCGGCCCGCCAGATTTCGGCGAGCTGGGATACCAATCAACAACATGATGACGGTGAGGAATAGTGCTGCGATACCAGGAAATAGGCGAAATTCTGAGCCTGATTGACTCGTCTTCCTGCGACGAACTTGTGCTCGAAACTGAAGGCATCAAACTTGTGGTGCGCCGTCAGGCCGGGGGAGGTTTTGCTCCCGCGATAACATCATCCAGCGCTGCGCCGGACAAGGCGGCCGCCGCCCCGGCGGCCAAGGCGCCCAGTGCCCCTTCTGCTGCCAGGGCGGCGCCGGGAGGCGCAACGTCCGGTGGGGCAGGGTTCGTCGGCGCGCCGATGGTCGGCACCTTGTATCGTTCACCTTCGCCCGAAGCTCCCCCCTTTGTCGAGGTGGGCACCAGGGTAAAGGTGGGGGATCCACTATGCGTGATTGAGGTTATGAAGCTCTTCAGCACCATTCACTCTGAAGTTGCCGGCACGGTTCGGGAAATCGGGGCGGAGAACGCTCAGTTCGTCGAGTTCGGCCAAATGATCTTTGTTATCGACCCAGACTAGGCCGCGCATGCCCGATGTCTGCTGCACATCCGCGAGGATGATGCCTGACAGTATCGGCTGACGACGCGTCATGCCCGAGATCATGCTTCCCCGGAGCGATCGATAGAAGGAGGCCTGGATGGCCAAGCCGTGTATCATATGTGTTGCGATTAACGGGGCGGTGCCCAAAAAGGCAGATAATCCGGCGGTTCCAATCACTGTCGCTGAATCGGTGGAATCCACGCAAGAGGCGTTCGAGGCTGGCGCGACTATTGCTCACTGTCATGTGCGCAATGATGATGAAAGCCCGACCTCCGATCCGGAGAAATTCGCGCGCCTTAAGGAGGGGCTCGAGAAACATTGCCCCGGCATGATCATCCAGCTGTCGACCGGTGGCCGCACAGGCTCGGGAGAGCAGCGCGGTGCGATGCTTTCGCTGCGGCCGGATATGGCGTCGCTGACCACCGGATCGAATAATTTTCCCGGGCGCGTGTATGAGAACCCGCCTGTGCTGATCGATTGGCTGGCCGCGGAGATGCGCAAATATGACGTCAAGCCGGAGGTGGAGGCTTTCGATCTCGGTCACATCTTCCATGCCGCGGCCATGAACAAGGACGGCCGTATTCCCGGCAGCCTTTACATTCAGTTCGTCATGGGTGTGAAGAACGCGATGCCGATGGACCGTGAAGTCTTCGATTTCTACATCAGGACGGTCAACCGCCTTGTGCCGGATGCCGAATGGTGCGCCGCCGGCATCGGACCGGGTCAGGTCACCGTCAATGAGTGGTGCATTGCGGCAGGCGGCCACTGCCGTACCGGCATGGAGGACAATGTTCGCCTTGACCGCAACACCCTTGCGCCTTCCAACGCCGCCTTAGTCAAAAGGGTCGCAGAACTGTGCGAGAAGTATGAGCGTCCTGTTGCGACCGTTGCCGAAGCCCGAAAGATACTTGCGCTGGAAAGGTAAGATGATCGCTTCGGAGCAATCCCAGCAAGGTTCGTAGGCCGGACAGCGCCTCAATTGCAGTATTCGCCGACATTGCGGTTCCGGGATATCCCTCGGCAATCGCCAACCAGGAGATGATTTATGTCACGCCCCAGCCCTTCAGTTTTGGCTGACTCGATACTTGCCGTCGATGCCGGCGCAACGCGCTTGATGAAACAGGCGGTTTTGATTGCTGCAGCGGTTCTGTTCATTACCGCCGCCGGACATATACGGATTCCGATGTGGCCCGTTCCCGTGACCATGCAGACCTTCGCCGTGCTGGTCGTCGGCGCAACCTATGGGCCGGCCTTGGCCGGAATGTCGCTGGGTGCCTATCTCAGTCTTGGCTCCTTGGGAGCCGCAGTGTTTACCGGCAATGGCGTCGCGCAGGGCGGCTTGGCCTATATGGTCGGTCCGACGGGTGGATACCTGATCGGCTTTGCAACGGCGGCGATTGTTGTCGGCTGGCTGGCGCGACAGGGATGGGACCGTTCAGTGGCCAGGCTGGGGGCAGCGCTCCTCGTTGGAAACATGATCATCTATCTGTTTGGATTGCCATGGATGGCGTGGCTTTTCGCGGAAGAGAAAGGCATGGCCTGGGTGGTCCAGTGGGGGTTGACCAACTTCCTGGTAGGCGACCTGATCAAGCTTGCATTCGCCGTGGCGCTCCTGTCGCTATTGAGAAATCTCACTTCCGGACGGTATCCGTCCGGGAATTGAGGCAAGTGTCCAGCAAGCAATCGGCTTGGGAGCGGTCGCTCCAATCCCGGGCTGGTTGGCGTGCCGCGCAACTGTCAGCAAAGCCGGGATCGAGCCGGTCCCCGTGGGTCCTCAGTGGGCGGGCGACGCGGACGAAGCCTGGTTCCGACAGGCGATAGAGGTGATATTTCTCACAAATCAAGATATCTTGTTCCACCCTGTGATTTTTTCCATTTTTTTCTTGCTTAATACCGCCAGTGCAGCTTAACTGGCAAGCCAAGAAAAAAGAGCATGAAAGGTTCGATGAGGTTCGCTTAGTCGCCATCGCCTGGTGCTTCGATTGAACTGCCGTCCTTGGTACTCGAACTGGTGACTGTTCCGCGTAAAGGGAAGAGGCGAGGCACTTCACCAACTTCTGAACATGAACGAGACCACTGAGCGGTTCGTGACAGTACTGTCAGTGCGCAACCAGATTTGCTGAAAAAAAAGCCGCATAGGGGCAGTGGTAAAACAAGAGGGGAAGACCATGGATAGAAGAGAGTTTCTTGCACTCAGCGTATCGGCCCTGGCTGGCATCAGCACATATAGCCAGGCTGCAGCCCAAACGGCGACCGCGTCCTTTACCGATTGGGGTTGGCCGAAGCCCTACACAAAAATCTCCGACGATTCGATAAAGTGGCTGAAGGACAAGGGCTGGTGGCCGCTCGCCATAGGTACCCAGCCTGGCTTCACCGGTCTGCCGGTTGCAGCTGGTGGCGGGCTTTTCGCCGCGCGCGGACTTGAGGCGGTCGTCCATTCCTTTCTGAGTGGGCCTGCGATCAACGAAGCCGCCGCCGCCGATCGGGTGCAGGTCGGCCTTGAAGGGAATTTCCCATACACGACGCTTTTGTCGCGCGAGCTTCCGGTTCGTTGCGTCGCCATCGTCAATCCAAACCTCAAGCACGCAACGCTGGTGCCGCCGGATTCACCGCTCAAATCGCTCAGCGACATCAAGAATATGACCGAGAAGCCGGCTTTCGGCATTGTCGTGGGGTCTTCGGGCGAATTCTATTTCACGGAGGCCCTGCGCGCCCACGGCCTGGATCCCGCCAAGGATGTCATCCTCAAGAACATGAAGCCGACCGACATGCTCATCATGCCGAGCGGCCTGACCGGGTTCGTGCAGTGGGTTCCATATGTGTGGGACCATCTTTTGCTGCGCAAGAATGCGCGCCAGATCGACTCCATTTTCGACTACAATTTTTATATGGGGAACTTCTGGGTTCGTGACGAACTCATCGAAAACGTGCCGGATGTGGTTCAGGCGCTGATCGATGGTTACGCTGAGGGAATTCTCTATACCCGCAAGGACGTCGGTGCCGCGAACAAGATATTCCAGGATGACGTGACGTATCGTGGCTATCCGCCCGAAGTTATCGATCTGGTCAATAGCAACCTTAACAATCTCTACAAGCCCAACTGGTTCTTCCCGGATGTGGATTTCTGGTCGGCGGAGAATGGGCGTGTGGCGGAGTGGCTGCACAGTTCGGGACGACTGCCGTCTCCTGTCTCGGTCGATCAGTACAAAAGCAATTTCGCGCCGCAATTTGCCGTCGAGACAATGAATAAGCTCGGATGGAAGACGCCGACCAGACCATGCTTCATCCCGGAAGGATGGACCGGCGAGGTCAGCAAGCCACCTTATCCCAAATACGACAATGAGGATACGCTTTCGGTGGCCCAGCAGTTCCCTGTCGCCGGGGATTTGGCGCGTGACTGGACTTTCGGTGGAGAAACATTCCGGGCGTAAGTTCAGATTCGCCTGTCCGGAATGTTGCAGCAGTCAGAGGTGAGGATGACTGATATAGTGAGTGAGACCAGTAAAAAGCCGCATATCTCAACCAGCGCGAAGGTCTCGCAGGAAGGAGGGGCGGGCGGTTGGCTCGCCCTCAACGAGAAATATTTTGCGGGCGTGATATCAATCGGTGTGCTTCTGATCCTGTGGGAGGTTTTCAGCCGGTGGCTTCTGCCAATGCTGAACCCCCGCATCGCGGTCCTGATGCCCCCGCCCTCACTCGTTATCGTGGCGGGGTGGGAAGGGCTGCGTTCGGGCATGCTGATCGCTCATGCCATCGCGAGCACGGAGCGTGTGCTCATCGCGTGGGGAGCGGTGTGCATCGTTGCAATTCCCCTCGGTATTGCCATGGGGTGGTGGAACAGATTCAACACCTACATCAATCCGATCGTCGAATTGCTCAGGCCAATTCCGCCGCTTGCCTGGATTCCGATCAGCATTCTGTGGTTCGGGATCGGTCTTGGACAGAATATTTTCATTATTATGATCGGGTGTTTCTTCCCGGTCCTGCTCAATACCATCCATGGCGTGCGCAGCATTGATCCAGTGCTGATCCGTGCGGCCCAGAATTTTTGTTCCGGCGAGTTCACGATCCTGCGCCGCGTGGTGTTGCCGGCGGCGCTGCCTAACATCTTCACCGGGGCGCGTATCGGCCTGGGCGTCGCATGGATGGTTCTGGTTGCCGCCGAACTGGTCGCGGCGACGTCGGGGCTTGGATTCATGATCGAGGACGCTCGAAATTTCCTGCGCACGGACGTGATTTTCGTGGGCATGATTTCGATTGGCTGCATGGGGATACTGATGGAGGGGCTGCTGCGCCTGCTGCAGAGCAGATTGCTGGGCTGGTACCACGGCTGAACCACGGAGGGAGGAAGACGTGGAGAACCATCAAGACCTGTTTTCTCTTAAAGGCAAGGTTGCGGCCGTGACCGGCGGCACTCGCGGAATAGGCCACAAGATCGCGGTGGCATTTCGCAATGCTGGCGCAAAGGTCGCCATACTCGATCTTGCGGTCGATGCTCCGGAGACGGAGGGTGGAGAGCTTGCCGCCTATCAATGCGACGTGACGGATGAAGTCGCCGTCAGGAAGGCCATGGACAATGTTGCAGCCGATCTGGGGCCTGTCGAAATCCTCGTGAACAATGCCGGTATCAATTCTCTTGGGCCATCGGCCTCCTATCCGACGGCGACCTGGCGAAAAGTCATCGATACCAATCTTACAGGCGCGTTTTTCTGCTCGCGCCAGGTCGGTGCGGCCCTGATAGAGAGTGGGCGTCCGGGACGGATCATCAACATCTCTTCGGTCATGGGGCATGTGGCGCCAAGCGCCCATGCGGCGGTCGCCTACAGCGCCGCCAAGGCAGGGCTGCTCGGCCTCACGCGCGCGCTTGCTGTCGAGTGGGCGAAGCATTCCATCGCCGTAAATGCGCTCTGCCCCGGGATGATCCTCACAGACCTCACCCAGTCACGAATGGTCGACAAGGACTATGAGCGTGCATTGCGCCAGCGCATACCTGACGGCCGATTCGGTTCTCCTGATGATTTGATAGGCGCAGCGATTTTCCTTGCTTCGCCCGGCGCCGACTTCGTGACTGGCCACGCCCTAAATGTTGATGCTGGATGGATGGCAGCCTGATCTCATGAATTCTTCATCGAATGTAGCAATTATGCCTGACCGCGCGGTGCCCAATCCGAGCTTCCCAAAGCCCTTCATCGATGTGAGAGGCGTCAGCAAGACGTTTTTCACCAAGAGGGGCGGGGCGATCGAGGCGCTTTCTCAGACCTCGCTTGCCATTGCTGAGAAGGAGTTCGTCTGCATTGTCGGACCGAGCGGCGGCGGGAAATCGACCTTGCTCAACATCGTCGCCGGGTTTCTCAAGCCGACGACGGGCGAAGTTCTTGTCAGCGGTCGCCGGGTTGATCGGCCATCCGCCGGCCGGGTGATGGTGTTTCAGGAATTCGCCCTGTTCCCGTGGCTTACGGTGGAAGACAATATCGGTTTTGGCTTGGCTGTCTCGGAAAACGCGAGCACGCGCAAGGAGCGGGATGACATCGTTGCCGAGCATCTTGCGCTGGTCCGTCTGACGAAGTTTGCCAAGAGCTATCCATCGGAACTCTCGGGGGGAATGAAACAGCGAGTGGCTCTGGCTCGCGCCCTTGCGGTCAACCCCGAAGCCCTTCTGATGGACGAGCCATTTGGTGCGCTCGACGCCTATACGCGCAACAATCTGCAACGGGAGTTGCTGCGCATTTGGGAACAGCAGCGAAAGACCGTATTGTTCGTCACGCACAGCATCGAGGAAGCCGTCTATCTGGCGGACAAGGTCATTGTGATGGCGGGTCGGCCCGGTTCGGTGCGGGCGATCATCGATATCAAGGCCGATCGGCCGCGCGACGAGTCCGATCCAGAGGTTGTTGCCATGCGCGCGCATATCCGCGAACTGGTTCTCAGCGCTTCGGAAGACGAACACGACGGAGAATAGTTTCATCCCTGTCTTGACAAAGCTCAGGCCGGGAAAAGTACCCCTGCCTGAGCTTTGATCGCCTGCAGTCGAGACAAGATCCCGGGGTCTGCGGCCGTTCCGGTTTAAACGGAATCGCAGAACAGATTCAAACTTTTGTTTTGGCTGCATTTCCGGACGCAAAACCGTCTCACACCTTTGCTGGAAATGCCCTGGATGGTCGATGAGGCTACGCTTACCACACTCGTCATGTTGGTCGTCGTGCTTGCGGGGTTGTTGCGCGGCATAACGGGATTTGGCGGTTCGATGCTGATGATGCCCCCGCTCAGCCTTCTGCTCGGCGGGGCTCCAGCCATCGTCATCTCGCTGGTGCTGGAGGTGGTGGCCGCCGCCATCATGGTCCCGTCAACCTATCGAGATGTCCCATTCCGCCGTCTGGCGCTGCTTGCGATACCGGCATGCCTGACCGTTCCGATCGGCAGCATCATTCTGACCAATCTGGATCCGTCAATGTCGCGCCGGCTGATCGGCGTTGCGGTCGTCACCTTCAGCCTGGCGCTGCTCAGCGGGATAAGGCTGTCGAAACAGCCTGCTCAAACCTGGCAGTCGGCGACAGCTGCGATGGGCGGGGTTCTGCTTGGCGCGACAGGCATTGGTGCTCCCCCCGTCATACTT
This sequence comes from Alphaproteobacteria bacterium, assembly GCA_036678505.1. GTDB lineage: Bacteria > Pseudomonadota > Alphaproteobacteria > Rhizobiales > Rhizobiaceae > Mesorhizobium. Next base: position 671 of record JAZIHP010000063.1, on the reverse strand, counting down.
ATGCTTCTATCGGGTCCAGATTCCCCCAAGGTGTCCCGAGCAATTCTGACTGCCTTTGTCGGCATAACATCTACTTTCGGGCTTCTCGCCACGATCGCCTTCAGTGGGCATGGCGCTCTTCCTTTGGGGTTTTCCGTTCTCCTTTGCGGGCTTTACCTGGGATCGACTTTCGTCGGGATGAAGACGTTTCACCGGCTGAACGATTTTGGCGTCAAGTTCATCGCTCTTTCGCTGATGTTTACGTTCGGAGCGATCACTGTTTTTCTTGGTTGATCAGGAGGTCCGTCCCTACACTCCGGCCGCGCATGCTCCCAACGGCCCTTTCGCCTCGATGGTCCGATCCGCAAGAAGGCGATGGGCGGGACCGTCGGCAGGTTCCTCGGACACGCAAACCCTTACGTATTTCTACGCATGCTTACATGGCTCCAATCAAGCAATATTGAGCCATCACCATAGGGAAGATGCCCTTAGGGAGGTTCCATGAAAACGACCAAGATCTACCTGATGTTCCCTCGATTTCGTGGACACCTTTGCTAAGCCTGTCAGGGCATGGAGGTGTTGAATGGCGAAGACGAGAAGGGAGTTTTCTCCCGAGTTCAAACGCGAGGCGGTCGCGCTGTTGGAAAGCAGCGGCGGCCCTTTGATGCAGGTGGCGACCGAGGGTGGCCGCG
>JAZIHP010000062.1:0-22198 GCA_036678505.1 Alphaproteobacteria bacterium | reverse complement strand
GTCCCAGCGTGCGGGCCCCCGCCCCTGCGTTTCGCCGGGAAGCGAGATAGGCGCGCAGGTCAGCCGGCCTGAGCGCTTCTATGTCGGCGATACCGGGCGCCCCGCCGCAATGGCCGGTCAGGAATTGCAGAAACTGGCGCGTGTCGCGCTCATAGGCATCGACGGTCAGTTGCGACAAGCGGCGCTCGCCGGCAAGCGATTGCAGCCACGCCAGGCGCGCGGCCTGCAGGTCCGGCTTTGCCGAAATAAGGAATTGCTCCTGCGTCTTCATGCGCGCATCCTGCCTGTATCAGGTTAGGAAGCGGTGAAGCTTGCTTGAAAAGCCGACCGGTTGAAACTAGAGCAGTTCCAGCAAAAGTGCGAAGCGGTTTTTGCGTTCGCAATTACGTCAAGGCGACGGGTTGAAGCGGCTCCGCGGTTTTGGGCATGGCGGAAACGCTTCACGACGGCACGGCACCGCGAGGATCAGCACCATGACCAGGCTCGAAAACCCCGTCCAGATGGCCGTGATCGGCGCGCCGCACGGCATCAAGGGCGAATTGCGCGTGAAAACCTATACCGGCGATCCAGAGGCGCTCGGCGATTACGGCCTGCTCTACGCACAGGATGGCCGCAGTTTCGAGATCGTCAGCATCAGGGCTTCCGGCAACATGGCCGTGGTGCGCTTCGCCGAAGTGAAGGACCGCAACGCCGCCGAAGCCCTGACCGGCACCGAACTGTTCATCGATCGCTCGATGTTGCCCGAGCCCGGGGAAGACGACGAGTTCTACCATGCCGACCTGATGGGGCTGGCCGTGCGCGACGAGACCGGGGCCACGCTGGGCAAGGTTCTGGCGGTGCAGAATTTCGGCGGCGGCGACATACTCGACCTGATGATCGGCGGCCGCAAGGGCGTGCTGATCCCGTTCACGCAGGCCGCCGTGCCGGAAGTATCGATCTCTGGCGGCTTCATCCGCATCGATCCGGTCGCGGCCGGACTGGCGGGCGACGATGACGAGGGTGCGCCCGAAGGCCGGCCCGCCGCAACGGACCGGCCGCGCGGACCGAAAGGCGCCGGGGGCAACCGGTGAGCTTTTCCGCCTCCGTCCTCACGCTCTATCCCGAAATGTTTCCAGGCGCGCTCGGCCTGTCGCTTGCCGGCCGGGCGCTCGAAGCCGGCACATGGTCTCTGGAAACGGTCCAGATCCGCGATTTCGCCACCGACCGCCACCGCACGGTGGACGATACGCCGGCGGGCGGCGGCGCCGGCATGGTGATGCGCGCCGATGTGCTGGCCCGCGCCATCGACCACGCTGCCCCGCCATCCGACCCGCGCCCGCGCCTGCTGATGAGCCCGCGCGGACGCCCGCTGACGCAGGCGCGCGTGCGCGAGCTTGCCGCCGGCCCCGGCGCGGTCATCCTGTGCGGCCGGTTCGAGGGCGTCGACCAGCGGCTGATCGAGGCCCGGCAACTGGAGGAAGTCTCCATCGGCGACTATATCCTGTCCGGCGGTGAACCGGCGGCGCTGGTGCTGCTCGACGCCGTCGTGCGCCTGCTGCCGGGCGTCATGGGCAACGAGCTGTCCGGCGAGGAGGAAAGTTTCGAGGGCGGCCTGCTGGAGCATCCGCACTATACCCGCCCGCAGGAATTCGAGGGCCGCGCGATCCCGCAAGTGCTGACCTCCGGAAACCATGCGAAGATCGCCGCATGGCGTCGCGCCGAAGCCGAGAAGCTGACGCGGGAAAGGCGGCCGGACCTGCTTTCCGGCAATTGAAGCCCGGAACCGCCGCCGCCTTTCGGCGCTCCTGCTTCAGGCAGCCATGAACTCCGGATTGCGCGCCACCAGCGCCACTTTCAGCTTCTCCATGGCGCGGGCTTCGAGCTGGCGCACCCTTTCCTTGGAGATGCCCAGCACATCGCCGAGTTCGGCAAGCGTTGCGCCGTCATCCTTCAGCCGCCGCTCCTCGATGATGCGCAATTCGCGCGGATTGAGCGCGCCGAGCGCATCCTTCAGCCAGCCGTTGCGGCGCTCCACGTCGATTGCCTCCGAGGCCACCTCATCCGGCAGCGGCGCGTCGCTGACCAGAAAATCCATGCGCTCCATGGAATCCGGCTCTCCCGAAAGCGGGGCGTTGAGAGAACTGTCGGGTGCCGACAAACGTGAATCCATGGTGGCGACATCGCAGGTCCGCACGCCGAGGGCCGTGGCTATTTCCTCATAGATCGTTGCGCTGGAGAGGGTGTCGGTGCCGGCCGCAAGCCGCGCGCGCAGACGCCGCAGGTTGAAGAACAGCGCCTTCTGCGCCGAACTGGTGCCGCCGCGCACGATCGACCAGTTGCGCAGGATGTAATCCTGCATCGAAGCCCTTATCCACCATGTCGCATAGGTGGAAAAGCGCACCTCGCGTTCCGGCTCGAACCTTGCCGCGGCTTCGAGCAGCCCTACATGGCCTTCCTGAATGAGGTCTCCAACCGGAAGGCCGTAATTGCGAAACTTGGCCGCCATGGAAATGACGAGGCGCATATGCGCCGTCGTCATGCGGTTCAGCGATTCCTGATCTCCGTGATCGCGCCAGTTCTGCGCCAGTTCCTGCTCTTCATCGCGCTCCAGATAGGGCGCGGTCATGGCCAGGCGAATGAATTTACGTTCAAGGCTGTTTTGAATCATCACGATATCCGGCGTTCGAACGACCTTTGCCGCATGCCGCACGAAGCTGCGGACATGTACGGAACCGCAGCCTTAACGTGATGCGGGCGGAAATTGTTCCCGTCCGGAAACAGTCAAAATATGGCTACCCTATGCTGCGCTCCAGGGCAGCTACCCAGTTCTTCCAGGCGATCTTCTCGACCAGTTCGCGCCCATAGCCCTTTTCGAACAGCGCATCGATGAGGTTCGGCAGGCCCGAAACATCGCCGATGGCGGCGGGAATGGTGGCCCCGTCGAAGTCGGACCCGAAACCGACGCGATCCTCGCCCAGCGCCTCGATCAGGGCATCGATATGGCGGACCATCGCCTCAAGGCCGGTGTCGGGGTCCATGCGGCCATCCTCGCGCAGGAAGCCGGTGGCGAAATTCAGCCCGACCATGCCGTCGCTGTCGCGGATCGCTCCGAGCTGCCATCCGGTCAGGTTGCGCGCATGGGGGCAGAGCGCATGCACGTTGGAATGGGTGGCGACCAGCGGCGCGGCGCTCAGGGAAGCGACATCGCGAAACCCTTTTTCGTTGAGATGCGACAGGTCGATCATGATGCGCAGCTCGTTGCAGGCCCGGACCAGCGCCTTGCCGGCATCGGTGAGGCCGGGGCCCGTATCCGGCGTCGAGTGGAGGCGGAACGGCACGCCATGGCCAAATGCATTGGGCCGGCTCCAGACGATGCCGAGCGAGCGCAGGCCCGCCGCATGCAGCACGTCGAGCTCGGCCAGATCGGTATCGATGGCCTCCGCGCCTTCGATATGGAAGACCGTGGCCAGAGAGCCCGCAGCCATCGCGCTCCTGATGTCGGCGGCGCTGCGACATACGCTCAGCGCCCCTGCCCGTTGCAGCCGCAGCAGGATCGAGGCCATGCGTGTGGTCGAAACCAGCGCATCGGCGCGGCTCAGTTCCGGCGCCATCGGCTCGTCGGCTGCCGGCTGGGCCGTGCGCATCGGCGCATCCTCCAGCGGCGGCGGAAAGATGGCGAACATGCCCCCTGCAAGCCCGCCCCTGCGGGCGCGTGGCAGATCGATATGCCAGCTTGCCGGACTGCCCCCGGCGAAAAGCCCCTCCTTGTCCGGCTCGGCCGACTGATAGAGCTTCATCAACGTATCGTTGTGGCCGTCGAAGACCGGGATCAGTTCCGTCACGTCTGCCTCGTTCGCTGGGAAAATGAGTGTCGAAATGAGATTCCTGAAGAGAAACCCGTCTCAGTCGTCAGGACCGCCGCTCCGATCCATAATCTTGCGCGCGCGACGCGCCTGATAGCGTGGCGTCGCAGAACGGCCGCATCGGCGGATCATAAACGGCCATGCGCGCGGGTGGCAATCGGCATGAAACATGCTTGCGCCGACAAGATCGGCGCGGCCAGCCAGGCGCATCGATGAATTTTCCTGATCCGGCAATGATCGGGAAACGCGACAAGACAAAGATTTGGAGCCGTTCGGCGGTTCCGTGAAACCATGAACGGCGCCAGCGGCGCCGGGCGCGCCCGGCGATGCACCGGCAATGCACCGGCAATGCACCGGCAGCGGCGCCTCCCGTCAGGACAGGGTATCGAGCTTGCGCTGCATGGCGGCGATCTGGTCCTTCAGGTCCTGAAGGTCGCCGTCGCGTTCGCCCGTCTCCTTCCGCGGCTCGTCCTCGCCGGCCTTCGGCGTTGCGCCGGCGGGAAACGGCGTGAACATGCGCATCGCGTTCTGGAACATCTCCATGTTGCGGCGCGTCTGTTCCTCCAGAGCCTTCATCGGCAGGGGCATCTTCATCATGTCCATGGGCGATTTCGGCAGCGCGTCCTTCATCTGCTCGCGAAACCGCTCCTGCTCCTTGGAAAAGGCGAGCATCGACTGTTCGAGGAAAGACGGCACGATCATCTGCATCTGGTCGCCGTAGAAGGCGATGAGCTGACGCAGGAACGGGATCGGCAGCATGTTCTGCCCATCCTTGTTTTCCAGCTCGAAAATGATCTGGGTGAGCACGGAATGAGTGATGTCCACGCCGCTCTTGGCATCCTGAACCGTGAAATCCTCGCCCCGCTTGACCATGGCGGCGAGATCTTCCAGCGTCACATAGGTGCTGGTCCCGGTATTGTAGAGCCGGCGATTGGCGTATTTCTTGATGATAACGGCGTCGTCTTTCTCAGCCACCAGCGTCCTCCCCGAACAGCTTTGTCGAATTAGTAAGTCTGAGCTTACCATTTGCATTGCTTTGCAACAGGATAGGCCCAAAACGGCGTCGACTCCAAGACATTTTGTGCAGTGCGGAAGGAAGGGTGCGCCCGGGCGTCCGGTAAAATGCTGCGCAGCATTGCTGAGCCGGCTTGCCGGACGTCATTTCGCCGGGGCTTTTTTCGGATTTGACACGTCTTTCGGAAAGGGCAACAAAAGTCATGACACCGCCGAGTGCAGTTCTGCAAAGTCCGGAGAAAACAATGTCGTCTTCCAATCCCATCGTCATCGTCAGCGCCGCCCGCACGCCCGTCGGCTCCTTCAGCGGCTCCTTCGCAAACATGCCCGCATATGAGCTTGGCGCCATCGTGATCAGGGAAGTCCTGGCGCGCGCGGGCGTCGACGCGGCGGAGGTGGACGAGGTCATTCTCGGCCAGGTGCTCACCGCGGCCCAGGGCCAGAATCCGGCCCGCCAGGCATCCATGCTGGCAGGCATCCCGAAGGAGACCTCGGCCTGGGGCATGAATCAGGTTTGCGGCTCGGGCCTGCGCTCGGTTGCGCTCGGCATGCAGCAGATCGCCTGCGGCGACGCCCGCATCGTGGTGGCTGGCGGTCAGGAATCCATGTCCTTGTCCACGCACGCCCAGCATCTGCGCAACGGCGTGAAAATGGGCGACTACAAGATGATCGACACCATGATCAAGGACGGCCTGTGGGATGCCTTCAACGGCTACCACATGGGCATCACCGCCGAGAACGTGGCGCGCGAATTCCAGATTTCCCGTGACGAGCAGGACCATTTCGCGCTCGCGTCGCAAAACAAGGCCGAAGCCGCCCAGAAGGCCGGCAGGTTCAGGGACGAGATCGTGTCCGTGACGGTGAAGGGCCGCAAGGGCGACACCGTCGTGGAAGACGACGAATATATCCGCCATGGCGCCACCATCGAAGCCATGCAGAAGCTGAAGCCCGCCTTCGACAAGGAAGGCTCCGTGACCGCCGCCAACGCTTCCGGAATCAATGACGGCGCGGCCGGCGTTCTGCTGATGAGCGAAGCGGAAGCTCAACGCCGCGGCCTCGCCCCGATCGCCCGCATCGCCTCCTGGGCGACCGCCGGCGTCGATCCGGCGGTGATGGGCACGGGACCGATCCCGGCTTCCAGGAAGGCGCTGGAAAAGGCCGGCTGGGCCGTCGGCGATCTCGACCTGGTCGAAGCCAACGAAGCGTTCGCCGCGCAGGCCTGCGCCGTCAACAAGGAGCTCGGCTGGAATCCGGAAATCGTCAACGTCAATGGCGGCGCCATCGCCATCGGCCATCCGATCGGCGCTTCGGGCGCCCGCATCCTCAACACGCTCGTTTACGAGATGAAGCGCCGCAGCGCGAAAAAGGGTCTGGCCACGCTGTGCATCGGCGGCGGCATGGGCGTTGCCATGTGCATCGAAGGGCTGAACTAGGCAACAATGGGGCACGGGGCAAAACAGCCGCGAGAGCATGGATCGGGGCGACGTACCGCCTCGATCTCCTGTTTCGCTGCATCGGGCTGCCCTGACAAGGGAGGAACACGAGCATGAGCAGAACAGCTATCGTCACCGGTGGAACGCGCGGCATCGGCGCCGCCATCGCCAGGGCGTTGAAGGATGCGGGTTACAAGGTTGCCGCCAACTATGCCGGCAATGACGAAGCCGCCCGCGTCTTCAACGAGGAAACCGGCATCCCGGTCTACAAATGGTCCGTGGCCGATTACGATGCCTGCGCGCAAGGTATCGCTCAGGTGGAAGCCGATCTCGGTCCGGTCTCGGTTCTGGTCAACAATGCCGGCATCACCCGTGACGCCATGTTCCACAAGATGACGCGCGAGCAGTGGAACGAGGTGATCGGCACCAATCTCAGCGGCGTCTTCAACATGACGCATCCGCTGTGGACGGGAATGCGCGACCGCAAGTTCGGCCGCATCGTCACCATTTCCTCCATCAACGGGCAGAAGGGCCAGATGGGTCAGGCCAACTATTCGGCGGCCAAGGCAGGCGACATCGGCTTCACCAAGGCTCTTGCGCAGGAAGGCGCGCGCGCCGGCATCACGGTCAACGTCATCTGCCCCGGCTACATCGCCACCGACATGGTCATGGCCGTGCCGGAAAAGGTGCGCGAATCCATTATCGCCCAGATTCCCGTCGGACGGCTGGGCGAGGCCGAGGAGATCGCGCGCTGCGTGCTCTTCCTGGCTTCGGACGACGCCGGCTTCATCACCGGCTCGACGCTGACGGCCAATGGCGGGCAGTACCTGGTCTGACGCCGCCTGTCCCGATACGGGATGAAAACCTTAACGGCGCGGCTTTGAAAGTCGCGCCGTTTCCACATCCGGCGGCGAACCACCTGTGGGCGGGCTGTGGATAAGCTGGGCCGGACACAACATGTGGTGGTGAACGAAACGGGAAAATCCGCCGGTCAGCGATTCGTCGCCGTTTCGTTCCGGCTTTGATCGAATTCTTAACGACCGGAGGAAACCGGCGATCAGAAAGCCTTGGGGGAAATTACCAAATCGTTTATTTTTCAAGCGGTTGCAGGATGCGACACGACACGGCCATCGCGGGCGGGTGCAAAGATTAACAAAACCGGCGAAGGAACCGCTTTGCGCCCAACAAGCGATTCAGCATCTAGTCTGCGACCAGATCACCGCATCTATATATAGCCGTGAACGAACCATGAATCGGCAAGAGTCAGCGATTCGTAGCTGATTCGTTCCAGACTCGTTCCACCCGTTAACATGGGTTGCCAGCCACATCGGATGCGACGGCTGGAGGCGGCGCTCAAACTTCCGCCTTTCACCCCGATGCATAAATGCCTATGTGTCAGACGGATCGGAGGCGATCCAGCGCTTTCGGGCGTCCCTTATCCGCACTGTGGCCGGAGAGACTTTCCCCGCCGATGAACATCCAGCCCAAGCCCCAACAGCCGCTTATCCTGTCCGGCCGCGACGTGACCGCCGTGCTCGGCCCCACCAACACCGGCAAGACGCATCTGGCCATCGAGCGCATGGTGGCGCATGAAAGCGGCGTCATCGGCCTGCCGCTGCGGCTGCTCGCCCGCGAGGTCTATGCAAGGCTGTGCGAGAGGGTCGGCGCGGCGAAAGTGGCGCTCGTCACCGGCGAGGAAAAGATCCAGCCGGCCGGCGCCCGCTATTCGGTCTGCACCGTGGAAGCCATGCCGCGCGAGACCGACGCGGCTTTCGTCGCCATCGACGAGGTGCAGCTTGCCGGCGATCTCGAACGCGGCCACATCTTCACCGACCGCATCCTCAATCTGCGCGGGCGGCAGGAGACCCTGCTGCTGGGCGCGGCCACCATGCAGGGCATTCTCCAGAAGCTTCTGCGGGGCATTTCGGTGGTGACGCGCCCGCGCCTGTCGCATCTGGCCTATGCAGGCTCCAAGAAGCTCACCCGCCTGCCAAGGCGCACCGCGATCGTCGCCTTCTCGGCCGATGAGGTCTACGCCATCGCCGAGCTGATCCGCCGCCAGCAGGGCGGCGCGGCCGTGGTGCTCGGCGCGCTGTCGCCACGCACCCGCAACGCGCAGGTGGCGCTCTACCAGAACGGCGAGGTCGATTATCTGGTGGCCACCGACGCCATCGGCATGGGCCTCAATCTCGACGTCGATCATGTCGCCTTCGCCCAGAACCGCAAGTTCGACGGCTACCAGTTCCGCCAGCTCACCGCCGCCGAGCTTGGCCAGATCGCCGGCCGCGCCGGCCGCCATATGCGCGACGGCACCTTCGGCGTCACCGGCCGCGTCGATCCTTTCGACGACGATCTGGTCAAGAAGATCGAGGGTCACGATTTCGAACCGGTGAAGGTGCTGCAATGGCGCACCGCCGCCTTCGACTTCTCCAGCCTTGACGCGTTGCGCCGCTCGATGGAGACCAATGCGCCGGTCGAGGGACTGACGCGGGCGCTGCCTGCCGTCGATGCCCAGGCGCTGGAATATCTTGCCCGCGACGGCGACATCCGAGCTCTTGCCTCACGCCCGGAGCGGGTGGCGCAATTGTGGGATGCCTGCGCCCTGCCCGACTATCGCCGCATCTCGCCGGCCCAGCACGCCGACCTGATCGCCTCCATCTACATGGACATAGCCCGTCGCGGCCATGTCGATGAGAACTACATGGCCGAACAGGTGCGCCGCGCCGACACCACCGAAGGCGATATCGACACGCTGTCGGCCCGCATTGCCCAGATCCGCACCTGGACTTTCGTGTCGAACCGGCCCGGATGGCTTGCCGATCCGGCACATTGGCAGGAAAAGACGCGCGAAATCGAGGATAGATTGTCGGATGCGCTGCATGACAGGTTGACGAAACGCTTCGTAGACCGCAGGACTTCCGTGCTCATGCGCCGCCTCAGAGAAAATACCATGTCCGAAGCAGAAATCAGCCCTTCCGGAACAGTCCTCGTCGAAGGGCATCATGTCGGAGAATTGCAGGGGTTCCGCTTTACCGCGGACCAGAGCGCCGGAGGCGAGGCCGCCAAGGCGGTTCGCGCCGCCGCGCAAAAGGCGCTGGCTGCCGAATTCGAAACCCGCGCCGACCGTTTTGCCGCCTCCGGCAACAACGACATTGCGCTGGGCGACGACGGCGTGCTGCGCTGGATCGGCGCGCCCATCGCCACGCTCGTCGCCGGCGAGGACGTTTTGCGCCCGCGCCTGGTGCTGCTGGCCGACGAACAGCTGACCGGCCCGGCGCGCGACAAGGTGGCCGGCCGCGCCGAACGCTTCGTCGCCTTCCAGATCGAAAGCCTGCTGAAGCCGCTGGTCGACCTCAAGGCCAACGATCAGCTCACCGGCATCGCCCGCGGCATCGCTTTCCAGCTCGTCGAAAGCCTCGGCCTTCTCAACCGCCGCGACATTGCCGAGGACATGCGCTCGCTGGAGCAGGAGGGCCGGGCGGCCCTGCGCCGTCTCGGCGTGCGCTTCGGGGCCTACCACATTTTCGTGCCGGCGCTGCTGAAGCCCAAGCCCGCCGGACTGGTCACGCTTCTGTGGGCTCTGCACAACGACGGCAAGGACAAGCCGGGCTTCGGCGATGTGGTAAACGCGCTGGCCACCGGCCGCACCTCGGTGGTGGTGGACCAGACTTTCGACCGCAATTTCTACCGCCTCGCCGGCTATCGCAGCCTTGGCCGCCGCGCCGTGCGCGTGGACATTCTGGAGCGGCTCGCCGACCTCATCCGCCCCGCCATCAACTGGAAGCCCGGCCTCGGACCCCGTCCGGACGGCGCTTTCGACGGCGGCGCCTTCACCGTCACGCCGCCGATGATGTCGATCCTCGGCGCGACCGCCGAGGACATGGAAGAAATCCTCAAGGGCCTCGGCTACCGCGCCGACCCGAAACCGGCGGACGAGGTAAAGGCGAAAGTCGAGGCCTTCGATGCCGCCGCCCGCGAAGCGGCCGAGGCCAAAGCGGCAGCGGAAGCGGCGCAGGCAGAAGCCGCCACTGAGACACAGGCGCCCGCGGATACGGAAACCGCCGCGCGGGACCAGATTTCCGGGATCGCTGCGGATGTCCCAACATCCGATCAACCGGCATCCGATGAACAACCCTCCACCGGGGCAGAACCGGACCAGCCGGCGCAGGCTGAGGCGCCTGATATGTCCGCGGCGATTTCGCAGGAAGCTGCGACCCCCGTTGCCGAAGAAACCGCGCCTGCGACTGAACCCGCGACTGAAGAAGCAGCCCCCGCAACATCCGAACCTGTGGCAGACGCCGCTGCGGAACCAGCCGCTCCGGCGGAAGAGGCGAAACCCGTGCTTATCTGGCGCCAGGGCCGCTTCGACCGCCAGAACCAGCGTCCGGGCGGCAGGCAGGGCCAGCGCGGCCAGCAGGGACGCGGCCAACAGGCAGGGGGTGAACGGCGCGAGGGCGGCGAGGGCAACAAAGGCGGCAATCGCCGCTTCGACCGCAACCGCAAGGGGGGCAAGCCCGGCGGGGAGCGCCCCGAGCGGCAAGGCGAGCGGCCCGACGTCAAATCCGGCGGCAAACCGAAATTCGAGCCGCGCAAGCGCGAGGAGCGCCCAGCGCGCATCGACCCGGATTCGCCCTTCGCCAAGCTCGCCGCCCTGCGCGAGCAGCTCAAGAAGTAGCTTCGGGCCGGCGGCGGACGATGGCAGCCTCCGGTCGCCAGCGCCTCGACAAGTGGCTGTTCTTCGCACGCGTCGTGAAATCGCGTTCGCTCGCCGCCAGACTGGCGGTCAGCGGGCGGGTGCGCGTCAATCGCGACAAAGCATCGCAGGCATCCGATCCGGTCAGGGCGGGCGATGTTCTCACCATCACGCTCGATCGTCGCATTCTGGTCTGGAAAGTGCTCGACACGGGCACGCGCCGTGGTCCGGCGCCCGAAGCCCGCACCCTCTACGAAGACATGTCGCCTGCCCCGTCAGAGGCGGAAACTCCCGATGCGCAGGCGCCCCTGCGCGAGATCGGAAGCGGCCGTCCCGCCAGGAAGGAGCGCCGTATCACCGATCGGCCGCCGGGACGGGAATGACATGCCGGCGCGCGCTGCGTCCGCGCAAAAACCATTCCCCCAGAGGCGCTATGGCGCATGTGCTTCGGCTTGAAAGCGCCGGTCAAAGGCGTTACCTCAACCCTCGATGACGCGACCCGAAACTGGCATATGCGGGACGCCCGGAGCTTGGCATGACCTATGTAGTCACCGACAATTGCATCAAGTGCAAATACACCGACTGTGTCGAAGTGTGCCCGGTCGACTGCTTCTATGAAGGCGAGAACATGCTCGTCATTCATCCCGACGAGTGCATCGACTGCGGCGTGTGCGAGCCGGAATGTCCGGCCGACGCCATCCGGCCCGACACGGAGCCCGGCCTCGACCAATGGTTGCAGCTCAACGCCGAATATGCGGAAAAATGGCCGAACCTGACCACCAAGAAGGAGGAGCTTCCCGACGCCGGGGAATTCGACGGGCAGACCGGCAAGCTGGAGAAGTATTTCTCCTCCGAGCCCGGCAGCGGCGACTGAAGCATGGCGCCCGAAAGTGGGAACCGGTTTCGGGACAACGACATGCGTGAAAACAACAGCCTGAAGCGCAAGGAGCCTGTCTGAAGGATCGCGGCGCGCTTCAGCATTTTTTTCGTCGGCATAGCTTTCCAAATGGCAGCCATGCTTGCTCTGCACGGCGCTTGCCGTTAGCGTGTGCAGCAAAATCTTGATTCTTGCGACTTTTTGTGTTATGCATCAACCAACATGCCCGTGACACAATGTCGATTTATGGCGCACTCGCCCTTAATCACTGAAAGGTGAATCTCCCAATCCGGACCAGAGCGATCTGGGCCATGCGGCCGTTCAGCGTCCCAAAGGCCCGCAGGCATCAATCCGGATAATTCACTGTTGCGCGGCGTCCGCCGGCTGGTCCGGCCCCACTGTGTACGGCCGGCGTGTCGCCGGCCACAACAAGGAGTCTATGGCGTAATGGCAACCAGCACCCCGCAGAAGAAGTCTGCTCCCACGCGTCACGGTTTCAAAAGCGGCGAGTTCATCGTCTATCCGGCCCATGGCGTCGGTCAGATCGTCACCATCGAGGAGCAGGAAGTCGCCGGGCACAAGCTGGAATTGTTCGTCATCGATTTCCAGAAGGACAAGATGCGGCTGAAGGTTCCGGTGGCCAAGGCCACCTCCATCGGCATGCGCAAGCTTTCGGAAACCGATTATGTCGATCGCGCCCTGAAGGTCGTTCAGGGCCGCGCCCGCGTCAAGCGCACCATGTGGTCGCGCCGGGCGCAGGAATACGATGCCAAGATCAATTCCGGCGATCTGATCTCGATCTCCGAGGTCGTGCGCGATCTCTACCGCGCCGAGAACCAGCCCGAGCAGTCCTACTCCGAGCGTCAGCTCTATGAGGCGGCCCTCGACCGCATGGCCCGCGAGATCGCGGCCGTCAACCGCATGTCGGAAACCGAAGCGGTGCGCCTGATCGAGGTGAACCTCAACAAGGGCCCCAAGCGCGGTGCCAAGGCCGACAATGAGGAAGGCGAGCAGGAAGAAGCCGCCTGATCATCCGGCCCCGATCATACCCGGGCATTGCCGACTGAAACGTGAAAACCGCGGATCGCAAGGTCCGCGGTTTTGCTTTGCGCCGCCTTATCGCACTGGCGCATGGCCGAAGATCGTTTCCAGGAATTCGCCCAGCCAGCGCCTGAGATGCATGTCCCAGATCAGCCTTCCGCCGAGATGATCGCGGCCGGGCTGGGCGCCGGGAAGCGTGAAGCGATGCGCCCCGTGCACCACCCAGCGGTGCATCATCGCCTGCGTCAGCTCGCCGTGGAACTGGATGCCATAAGCCTTCTCGCCATAGCGGAAGGCCTGATTGGGATATGTGTCGGCGGTGGCCAGCAGCGTCGCGTCGGAAGGCAGCGTGAAACCCTCGCGATGAAACTGATAGACCATATCGGGCCAGTTCAGGAGTTGCCTTCCGCATCCGGTCGCCTCGATCGGATACCAGCCGATCTCCACCAGCCCCCGCCCGTGCCCTTCAACCTTGCCGCCGAGATGCTTCGCCAGCATCTGCGCGCCGAGGCAGATGCCGAGGAAGGGCTTGTTTTCCTTCAGCGGCACCCGCATCCAGTCCGTCTCGCGCCTGACGAATTCCTCGGGATCGTTGGCGCTCATCGGCCCGCCGAACACCACCGCCCCGGCATGTGCGTCAAGCGTCTCCGGCAAGGGATCGCCCAGCGGCGGGCGCCTGATGTCGAGATCGAAGCCACGCTCGATGAGCATGTGCCCGACACGGCCGGGGCTCGACGTTTCCTGGTGCAGGACTGTCAGTATTCTCGGTCGGGTTCTGGCAAGCATCGCGGGCAGAATCAGCGGATGATTTGTCTAATTATAACAATTCCAGCAAAAGTGCGAAGTGGATTCCCTGAAAACGAGGGGCTGGAGCATCTCTGCGGTGCGCGCAAAAGCAGAAACGCTTGATGGCCCGGCCCTATTCCTGATCGGGTATTTTCGCCGGATCGGGCAGGCTGGCCGCCACCTTGCGGCGTTCGCCGATACGGTCCTGCCGCTCCACATCCAGCAGTTCGGCCACCCGCCAGACCGTATTGTCTTCCAGTTCGTGCAACTCGCCATCGGCGAAGACGATCTCCCACATCAGCCCGATAAAGGCCTTGCGGCCCTCCGCGTCGAGATGCCGCCTCAGCACGCTGGTAAAGGCATAGAGATCGACGGCCTCGCGATCCGCCTGTTCGCCGGCCTTTGCCAGCTCGTCCAGCTCGTTTCCCGACACGCCGTAATTCTGGCCGAGAACTGCCTTGAAACGCTCCCATTCCGCATCCTGCCGCACCCCGTCGACATTCATGACATGGTAGAGCAGGGCTGCGGCGGCCACATGCGGATCGTCATCTCCGCAGTGGCGGCCGGAACCGCCGGGCATATCCTTCAAAAAGGTGAGAAAACGCTCGAACATCAGAAAAACCTGAACCTCTCGGCCTGCGGTTCCGGCTCGTCGTCGGGGTCGACGCCGGGATCGTCGGGAAGGCGGGGCATGAAATCCCGCCGGCGGGCGCTTTCGACATCCGGCGGCGGCGGTAGTTTGGGCGCGCCCGCCCGCGTTGCGGCAGCGGCGCTAGCCAGGGCCGGCTTCGGCGGCGCGTTGCCGGTGATGGCGGGCTCGGATGAAGCCGGTTCCGCAACCGGCGCAGCCGGGCTCCGATCCGAAGGCGCAGCGACAACCGGGGCCGCATCGTTCCGGGCAGCGGAGATCGTCTGCGCCGGCATCGCGACGATGGGACCCGCTTCGATGACCTCCGCATTTGCGGCCTCGCCCAGCCGCTCCGCCGCAGCGGGCGCTGCAATGGCCGGAGCCGGTTCGTCGGCTTTTTCCGGCGCGCCATGGTCGATCAGCTGGCCGATATGCTCGATTGGCGCACGCCATTCGAAAGCGTCCAGCCGGCCGGTCACGGGCGAGACGGGCGCCCAGGTCTCCGACACGACGCCATCCGCAACCCATGCGGGATCGCGCGGCGCCCGCACGGCCTTTGCCAGCAGTTGACGCACCTTGCCCTCGTCGCCGGTTTCGGCCTCTTCGATATCGGCAAGCAGAAGATAAGCGCCCTCGCGCGCATCGATGCGGATGGCGGCTTCGGCCTCGGTGCGCGCCAGGCGGTAGTCTTTCGCATCAAGCGCCGTCCGCGCCACGGCCAGCGAGGCCTCGGCATTGTTCTTCTTCATGTCCACGAGCTTGCGCGCCCGCTTCAGCCGGTCGAGCACCGCATCGCCCGGCCTTGCATGGATATAGAGGTCCGCGACCTCGGGATGCGGCGTTGCCCGCCACACATGCTCCAGAAGCTTCGAGGCCCTGCGCACGTCGTCATTGCGCAGCAGCGCTCTGGCGGCCACAAGCGCGGCCGGCACGAAGGCGGGCTCAAGCTTGCTGGCTTCCAGCGCCGCCGCCCTTGCCGCGGCAGGATCGGTATCGAAACACTCCGCCGCCTTGGCGGTCAGCAGCACCGCCCGCTGGCGATTGGCCGCGGCAGGCTCGATCCGTTTCGTCGATTTCTGTGCCGCGACCAGTTCCAGCGCGCCGTCCCACTGGCCGCGCGCAGCCAGCTCCTCGATGGTCGATTCCGTCGCCCAGTTGAGCTGCGGAGCCACGGCCGCCGCGCGCCCCGCATAGTGGCGCGCCGCATTGCGGTCGCCCAGACGCCCGGCCTCCAGATAAAGCCCGCGCAGACCAAGCAGCCGCGTTTCGGGATCGTCGAGCATCGCCTCGAATTTCCGGCGCGCCGCGTCATGGTCGCCTTCCAGCAGCGCCGTCTGGGCTTCCAGAAGATGAATGAGCGGTTCCTGATCGGAGCTGATCAGCCTGGCGGCTTCCCTGCCCTTGTTGCGGGCCAGCACGGCATCGCCGGCTCCCGCCGCGATCATGCCGGTGGAAAGCGCCTGATAGCCGCGATCCCGCCGCCGCACGCGGAAATGCCGGGCGATGGCATAGGGGCTGTTCCAGATGGACCTGACCAGCCACCATGCAATCATCGTCGCCGCAACGACGGCGACGACGCCCACCGCGGCCACCATCAGGCTCACCTGATAACGATAGCCGCCGAAGGTGACGACCATGTCGCCCGGACGATCCGCCAGCCACGCGAAGCCGAGACCAAGCGCCAGGACGATGAGGAGATAAACAAGGATGCGGATCATGCCTTACCCTTCGCCTCCCGCCATCGTATTGGCGACCAGCGCATCGACGCCGGTTTCCGCTTCCATGCGGGCCTTGAGCGCGGCGGCGAAATCCGCCCCGGCTGCCTTCACCGGCGCCGGCAAAGCCTCGTATTCGGCCAGCGCCTTGCCGTAATCGCCCTCTGTGACCGCCGCCTCCAGCCGCGCCACCGTTTCCGGCACGCCTTCGCCTTCGACGGCCCCGATGGGCCGCACCCTGACCAGCTTTTCCGCGCTCGACATCAGCCGCTGGACGAAACCGGCATTGTCGTCGACCGGATTGCCGGCGGCCACCATGGCGTCGGCCGCCGCATCCACCCTTGCCGCGATTTCGGTGCGCGTCGCCACGCCCTGCTCCGCATAGCCGCGCAAGGCGGCAAGCTGCGGCGCATCCGGCGAGATCGCAGCGAAGGTTTCCAGTTCGGCCTTGAAGGGCGCGCCGCGCTCCAGCGCCGATTTCAGCGCGGAAGCAGCGATGGCCAGCGCGATTTTCGGCTGGCCCGCCTGTTCCTCGACCTTGCCGGCAACGTCCGCAAGCGACCGTTCGAGCGCCGCCAGTCGGCTGGCCTGCTGCTGGGCCCCGTCGCCGGCGGCACGCACCTGCTGTTCCAGCGCGGCAAGCCTCTCATCGACCGGGCCGAGATCGACGGCCTCCGGCTTCGCCGCCTCGCCCAGCGCCGCCACCGAGGTTTCGATCTCCCCGACCTTCTGCGACAGCGCGGCCAGCGCCTCGCCGTTTTCGCCGTTGCCTGCGCCTGCCTCGACCTCGTTCTTCAGCGCAGCGAGCGCGCTCCCGAACCGATCGAGATCGGCTGAAAGACTTTCGATGCGCTGTGCCGCTCCATCGTCGCCGCGCGATGCCGCCAGGCTCGAAATCTGCGCCTGCAACCCGGCGATCTGGCCGCTGTCGTCGGCGGGAACAGCACTGCCCGGCGCGCCCAGAACTCCGGCAAACTGCAAGGCGCCCGCACCGGCCAGCGCCACCACGCCGCCAACGATGCCCGCCGCAAGCAGGCCGATGCCGCCGCGCAGCCCCGGTTCCGCGGGAGGCGCCGGCTGCGAGGGAGCGGCTTTTTCGGCCGGCTTTGCGGTATCCATGGGCGGTTTTTCATCCGTCGCCGAAGAAGGCTCTTCCGCGAAGCTATAGCCCTGCGCATGATCGTGCACCGGCGATTCCCGAGGCTTCGTCTCTGCCGCGGCTTTTTCTGCCGCCGCCGAAGGCTCCGGCGTGGCGGCCAAGGGCTCGCCTTCATCCGCCTTTTCCATCCGCGACACCCGATCGGATTCCAGATCGATCGTCAACGGCTCACGGCCGCTCTTCGAATGGCGCGTTCTTGGCGTCTTCACCATGCCGGCTCCCCACTTCTTCGTGCTGCCCGACGACGCTGCCCGACGACACAGTCCGGGCGACACAGTCCGGGCGACACTGGCCCGACAACACAGGATTATAACAAAGGTCTAGCACACCTCAGAACCGTGAAAAGGGGCGGTGTGATGACGCGCCCCGATCTTGTCATCCCCGGCGCCGCGCCAGAAGCGCCAGCAATGCAGGCTCCGTGGGTTGCGGCGCGATGTTCACCATAATGCCGGATTCTTCAGCCAGCCCGCTGTTCAGGCCATCGGCAATGCGTTGCGAGAGGGCGAAAAACTCCGTCTTCGCAAAAAGCGGATGCAGGCGATCGCCCCGCACCAGGTTCCGCATCGCCTTTGCCGCTGTCACCGAATAAAGCAGCGCCGCATCGACGGGCTGTGCGCCAAGCCGTTCCAGAATATCCGCCTCGTCATGGTCGATCGCCACCGTATCGTAGACCTCCAGCGCTGCGACACGAACGCCCGATGCGGCCAATCGTTCCTCGAAGCCCGAAAACCGCACCCGCCCGCACAGATAGGCGAGCTTTCCGGAAAAACGGGCGGCGATCTGCCGGGCAAGCCCCGCGGCATCGCCCGGACCTTCCTCGACATGGAGGAACCCGGCCTTGCGCGCGGCCGCCGCCGTGCGCGCGCCGACGGCATGGCAGACGAGGTGCGAAAGCCTGCCGATGAGCTGCGGGGACGCATGGCGCAGCGCATTGGCGCTGGTCGCCGCCAGCGCACCCGCATCGGCCGGAACGGCGGAAGGTTCGACGACAAGCGCTTCGGTGCGCGACAGCGGCAGCACCAGCGGCTCGAAGCCCAGCCCCGCCAGCCGGGCCGCCGTGCGGGCGGCGCCCGGTTCCGGCCGGGTGACGAGAACCCGCGTCAGAACCAGCCCTCGAAGAATCGCGTGCCGGCCTTTTCGCGCACATCCGCGCCAGCCTTCGCGCCGATGGCTGCGGCATCTTCAACCCGGCCTTCAGCGCCGATCTCGTGCCAGATGGTTCCATCGGGCGTGATGATCAGGCCTTTGAAGCGCAGCCTGCCGTTTTCGATCACCGCATGGCCGCCGATCGGCGTGCGGCAGGAGCCGTCCAGCGCGGCGAGGAAGGCACGCTCGCAGGCCAGCGCCTGTCCCGTCGCCTCGTCATGGATCGGGGCCAGCATGCGCGCGATTTCCGCGTCGTTCTCGCGATGCTCGATGCTGATCGCGCCCTGTCCGGGTGCGGGCGGAAAACTGTCCACCGGCATAATGTCGGTGGCGATATGCTCCATATTCAGCCGCCTGAGACCAGCGAGCGCCAGCATGGTGCCGGAAACGATGCCTTCCTCCAGCTTGCGCAGCCGGCTCTGCACATTGCCGCGGAACATCACCACATCGATATCCGGGCGCATGCGGCGGATCAGCGCCTGCCGCCGCAGCGACGACGAGCCGAATTTCACGCCTTGCGGCAGGTCCACGATCGACGGCGCGGAGAGGCTGATGAAACTGTCGCGCACATCCTCGCGCGGCAGGAACACCGGCAGCACCAGCCCCGGCGGCAGTTCGGTCGGCATGTCCTTGGAAGAATGCACGGCGATGTCGATGCGGCCGTCATAAAGCGCGTCTTCCAGTTCCCTGGTGAACAGGCCCTTGCCGCCGGCTTCCGAAAGGGGCCGGTCCTGAATGGTGTCGCCGGTCGTGGTGATCGGCACGATCTCGAAGCTTTCCGCACCGAGCCCGTGCGCCGCCATCAGCCGGTCGCGCGCTTCATGCGCCTGTGCCATGGCCAGCGGGCTGGCGCGTGTTCCGATCTTCAGCACGGATTGCCCCTTCCTGATAATGGTTTGCCCGATGACGGTTTGCCCGATAACGGTTTGCTTGACACGCGGTCCATGATAACCCGGCGTCGATTGTGATCGGCCCTTCTCCTATCGGGGAAAACGGTGAGGGGCAACTTTGAGGTTCGCGGCGACGTGATACGCGTGCTTGGCATCGAAACCAGTTGCGACGAGACGGCGGCGAGCGTCGTTGCGCTCGACGATGCGTCGGCACGGCCGCGGATCCTGTCCAACGTGATCCTCAGCCAGGTCGAGGAACATGCAGCGTTCGGCGGCGTGGTGCCGGAAATCGCCGCGCGCGCCCATGTCGAGGCGCTGGACGCGATCATCGAGGCGGCGCTGGCCGATTCTGGCGTCGCGCTCGCCGAAATCGATGCAATCGCCGCCACCGCCGGTCCCGGCCTTGTCGGCGGGCTGATCGTCGGCCTGATGACGGCCAAGGCCATCGCCGCCGCAGCCGCCAAGCCGCTCATCGCCGTCAACCATCTGGAAGGCCATGCGCTCACCGCGCGCCTCACCGACGGGCTGGATTTTCCCTATCTGCTCCTGCTGGTCTCAGGCGGCCACACCCAGATCGTGCGCGTCGCCGGCGTCGGCGACTACCAGCGCTGGGCAACGACCATCGACGATGCGCTGGGCGAAGCCTTCGACAAGGTCGCCAAGATGCTGGCCCTGCCCTATCCCGGCGGCCCCAATGTCGAGAAGGCGGCGGAAAAAGGTGACCCGTCCCGTTTTGCCTTTCCGCGCCCGATGAAGGGCTCGGCCCAGCCCGATTTCTCCTTCTCCGGCCTCAAGACCGCCGTGCGGCAGGCGGCAACCGCGATCGCGCCGTTGTCCGAACAGGATGTGGCCGATATCTGCGCTTCGTTCCAGGCGGCGGTGGCCGATGCGCTGGCCGACCGCGTCGCGCGCGCCCTGAAGCGCTTCCGGGCGGACTATCCCGACAAGAAGGAACCCGCGCTGGTGGTGGCCGGCGGCGTCGCGGCCAACCGCGCCATTCGCGAAACGCTTGAACGTCAATGCGCCGAAAACGGCTTTCGTTTCGTCGCCCCGCCGCACAGGCTGTGCACGGACAATGCCGCGATGATCGCCTGGGCCGGCATCGAGCGCCTCAACGCCGGCAAGACCGGCATCGACGCCTTCGATTTCGCGCCGCGCTCGCGCTGGCCGCTGGATGAGGTCTCGGCACCCGTGATCGGGTCCGGCAGACGCGGAGCAAAAGCATGAGCCGACATCCAGCCACCTCGCGAACCGCCGTTCTGGGCGGCGGCGCATGGGGCACGGCGCTGGCGCTGGCCGCCCTTCATGCCGGGCATGCAGTGCGCCTGTGGGCGCGCGATGCGGACATGGCGGCAGCGATCGCCAGAGGCGAAAACCCGAAATATCTGCCCGGCATCGCCTTCGGTACCGGCATTGCGGCCACAACCGATCTGCGAACTGCCCTTGCCGATGCCGATTGCGTGCTTTCGGTCACGCCCGCGCAATCGCTGCGCAGCGTGCTCGGCCAGGTGAAGCCGCATATGCCTTCCGGCGTGCCGCTGGTTCTGTGCGCCAAGGGCATCGAGCGCGACACCGGCGCGCTGCTGTCTTCGATCGTCGCCGAAATCCTGCCCGACAATCCGGTCGCCATTCTCTCCGGCCCGAGCTTTGCGGCGGATGTGGCGCGCGGCCTGCCGACGGCGGTGGTGGTCGCGGCGCGCGACAACGACCTTGCCATGCAGCTTGCAGCGCGCTTTTCCGCGCAAAACCTGCGCTGCTACGCCAGCGACGACATCACCGGCGTGGAACTGGGCGGCGCGCTGAAGAACGTGTTCGCCATCGCGGCCGGCGCCGTGATCGGCGCCGGGCTTGGCGCCAGCGCGCAGGCGGCCATGGTCACGCGCGGCTTCGTGGAGCTGCGCCGTCTGGGAGCGGCCTTCGGCGCCCGGCCCGAAACGCTGATGGGCCTTTCCGGCCTCGGCGACCTGATGCTCACCTGCTCCTCCACCCAGTCGCGCAATTTCACCTGCGGGCTGGCGCTGGGCCGGGGCGAATCGCTCGAAAACCGCCCGCTGGCCGAGGGTGTGCCGACTGCCGCCATCGCCGCGCGCCTGGCCGCCGAACATGCGGTGGAAGCACCGATCATCTGCGCCGTCGCCGCCATCCTGCAAGGCGCCATCACCATCACGGAAGCCGTGGAAGCACTGATGTCCCGGCCGCTGAAACACGAAAACGAAATCTAGGAGCCAGGAACATGCTTTTCGCGCTGATCTGCAAGGACAGGCCGGGATCGCTGCAACTGCGCCTCGACACGAGGCCCACCCATGCCGCCTATCTGGAAAGGCTGAACGCCGGCGGCAAGCTTGCCTTCGCCGGACCCTTCCTCGATGCTGACGGCAAGCCGGAGGGAAGCCTCGTCGTGGTCGAGGCGGCCGACAAGGCCGAGGCCGAAGCCATCGCGGCCGCCGATCCCTATGCCGCGGCCAACCTGTTCGACAGCGTCGAGGTGAGGGCCTGGAACTGGGTCTTCAACAAACCATCCGCCTGAGGGGAGCGTTTCTGCAATGAACTACTGGCTGTTCAAATCCGAGCCGTTCAAATTCTCCTTCGACGACCTGAGGAAGAAAGGCGAAAAGGGCGAGGAATGGGACGGCGTGCGCAACTATGCCGCGCGCAACAACATGCGCGCCATGCAGATCGGCGATCTCGGCTTCTTCTATCATTCCAATGAGGGGCTGAACGTCGTCGGCATCGTCGAGGTGTGCGCGCTGGCGCACCCCGACAGCACCACGGACGATCCGCGCTGGGAGTGCGTCGACATCCGCTATGTGCGCGACATGCCGCGACCCGTCAGTCTTGCCGATGTGAAGGCCAACCCGCAACTGTCGGAAATGGCGCTGGTGCGCCTTGGCCGCCTTTCGGTGCAGCCGGTGATCCGCGCGGAATGGGAAGAGGTCTGCCGCATGGGCGGCCTGGTGCCCGCCCCCATGAGGCC
>JAZIHP010000061.1:0-22239 GCA_036678505.1 Alphaproteobacteria bacterium | reverse complement strand
CCCCTTGATTGTGCAGGGGCCTTCGTTCATAAGCCCGCCTCGTCGAACCTCACATTGCGAGGTTTTCCAAACGCGTGATTCCGCCGTCCAGCCGGGCGCTTCCGGGTCATGCCCGAACGGCCCTCCACAAGCCAGGGAGACATCATGACCACCTTCCAGCCGCTCGTTTTTTCCGGCGTTCAGCCAACCGGCAATCTGCATCTGGGTAATTATCTCGGCGCCATCCGCAAATTCGTGGCGTTGCAGGAGAGCAACGACTGCATCTATTGCGTGGTCGACCTGCACTCCATCACCGCCCAGCTCGTGCATGACGATCTCGCGTCGCAGACGCGCTCGATCACGGCCGCGTTCCTCGCCGCCGGCATCGACCCGAAGAAGCACATCGTCTTCAATCAGGCGCGCGTGATGCAGCATGCCGAACTCGCCTGGATCTTCAACTGCGTGGCGCGCATCGGCTGGATGAACCGCATGACGCAGTTCAAGGACAAGGCCGGCAAGGACCGCGAGAACGCGTCGCTCGGCCTGCTCGCCTATCCGAGCCTGATGGCGGCCGACATTCTGGTCTACCGCGCGACCCATGTTCCGGTCGGCGACGATCAGAAGCAGCATCTGGAACTGACCCGCGACATCGCCCAGAAATTCAACAACGACTTCTCCGCGCGCATTGCCGAACTTGGCCTGGGCGTCGAGATGCAGGTGGGCGACGAGACCGTCAACGGCTTCTTCCCGCTTACCGAACCGATCATCGGCGGCCCGGCGGCCCGCGTCATGTCGCTGCGCGACGGCTCGAAGAAAATGTCGAAATCGGACCCCTCCGACCTGTCGCGCATCAACCTGACCGACGATGCCGACACGCTGTCGAAGAAGATCAGGAAGGCCAAGACCGATCCCGAGGCCCTGCCGGGCGAAGTGGACGGGCTGGCGGGCCGCCCGGAAGCCGACAATCTCGTCGGTATCTATGCCGGTCTTGCCGACACCACGCGCGAGGCGGTGCTGAAGGAATTCGGCGGCCAGCAGTTCTCGGTGTTCAAGCCCGCCCTTGCCGATCTGGCGGTTCACAAGCTGGCGCCGGTCGCCGATGAGATGCGGCGCCTGATCGCCGATCCCGGCCATATCGACGCCGTGCTCCGCGATGGCGGCGAGCGGGCCAGCGCCATGGCCGAAAAAACCATGCATTCGGTGCGCGACATAATCGGTCTGCTGCAGGACTGACGTTTCGTCATTGCCGGCCATCTTGCCGCCGGCTTCGGCCGGTGGCAGATTGCGCCGGTTCAAAGCCAGCGAGGCGGATCACGCATATGGTATCCAAACGTCTCTCCCGCGACGCCGGCCATCGCCGCAAGTTCCTGGCGATTGTCGATGACACGCCCGAATCCGAACGGGCCGTCACCTATGCGTCCATCCGCATGCAGAGCACCAACGGCGTTCTGGTGCTGCTCTATGTGATCGACACCGAAGATTTCCAGCATTTCCTCGGCGTCGAGAAAATCATGCGCGAGGAAGCGACGGCCAACGCCCATGCGGCGCTCGACGCGCAGGCAGCCCGCATCCGCCAGAAATACGGCATCGAGCCGGAGCTGGTGGTGCGCGAGGGCAACCGGATCGAGGAAATCCACAAGCTGATCGAGGAAGATCAGGACATCGCCATTCTGGTTCTGGCCGCCGGTTCCGGCAAGGAAGGCCCCGGCCCGCTGGTCGCCTCGGTGGTCGGCAAGGGCGCGGCATTCCCGATCCCCGTCACCGTCATTCCCCAGCCGCTGTCCGACGAGGACATCGAAAGCCTCGCCTGAGACCAATCGTCCGGCCGCAAGGGCGCGTCTTGAACCTCGCCGGCTGCGGGTTTATCTGTAGACGAGATAGTCCCTGAAGCGTGTCGCGATCTTTCGGATTCGTTTCCTGCGGTTTAGGTTCTTGTTTTACGCATGTCGTCGTCCCGAAACCGGTTCCCGCGCTCGGGCGTCATGCTTTAAGGCCGGTAAAGGCCATGGAGACAGCCATGTTCATCCAGACCGAGGCGACCCCGAACCCCGCCACGCTGAAATTCCTGCCCGGGCGTGAGGTTCTGCGGGAAGGTTCCGCCGATTTCCGCAACCCCGAAACAGCGCGCCAGTCCTCGCCGCTGGCCGGTCGCTTGTTCGACATTCCCGGCGTCACCGGCGTCTTCTTCGGGTATGATTTCATCACTGTCTCCAAGGAGGGGCCCGACTGGCAGCATCTGAAGCCTGCCGTGCTCGGCACCATCATGGAACATTTCATGTCGAACCAGCCGGTGATGGCCGGCGCCGGCCCCGCTCCCGAAAGCAGCGAGACCGAGGAGTTCTATGACAAGGAAGACGAGGAAGTCGTTCTCACCATCAAGGAACTGCTCGATACGCGCGTGCGCCCGGCCGTGGCCCAGGACGGCGGCGACATCACCTTCCGCGGCTATGAGAACGGCGTCGTTTTCCTGCACATGAAGGGAGCCTGCGCCGGCTGCCCGTCATCGACCGCGACCCTGAAGCACGGCATCCAGAACCTGCTTCGCCATTTCGTTCCGGAAGTGCAGCAGGTCGAGCAGATCGCCTGATCCGCTGCTTCCCCTTCAGATCGTCGGATAACAAAAAACCGGGCTTCAGGCCCGGTTCTTCGTCGGGGACGTCCGTGTTGCCTGGACGGTCC
The DNA here is from genome assembly GCA_036678505.1 of Alphaproteobacteria bacterium. Classification (GTDB taxonomy): domain Bacteria; phylum Pseudomonadota; class Alphaproteobacteria; order Rhizobiales; family Rhizobiaceae; genus Mesorhizobium. The sequence continues at coordinate 19,581 of JAZIHP010000061.1, read as the reverse complement.
GCATAAAAATTTTGCCGGCGCCGCGGGGCGCTTTCGCCGCATCCCTACAGCACGACCACCTTGGCGCCTTTTTCAGTGCGCTCATAGAGGTCGATGATATCCTGATTCATCAGGCGGATGCAGCCCGACGACATCGCCTTGCCGATCGAGGCCCATTCCGGAGTTCCGTGCAGACGGTAACCGGTATCGCCGCCCTTGTTATACAGATAGAGCGCGCGCGCGCCGAGCGGATTGCCGAGGCCGGGCTTCATGCCGTTGGCGTGTTTGGCCAGTTCCGGCTGGCGCTTGATCATCGCCGCCGGCGGCGTCCATGTCGGCCATTCGCGCTTCATGGCGACCCGGGCGGTGCCGCGCCATTCGAAACCCTCACGGCCAACGCCGATGCCGTAGCGCCTGGCCTTGCCGTTTTCCTGCACCAGATAGAGGAACTTGTTGCTGGTATCGACGATGATGGTGCCCGGCGCCTCATTCGTCTCGTAACGCACGATCTGGCGGTGATACTTCCTGTCCACCTTTTCGACGGGAATGCGCGGCAGGCTGTAGCCGGCATCGCTCACCGCGCCATAGCTGCCTGTGAACATCGGCATCGGGCCGATGGTGCTGCACCCGGCTACGGATGCGCCGAGCGCAAGGACCGCCAGTATCGTTTTGAACCGCATCGACTGACCTGCCTCCCGATTGGTGCCGTAAAGCCGATTCGGCTCGCGAAGTATTGATGACGGCATTTCTTTGCCTGCCAAGCAAGCAACTCCTATATGACGGCTGTCGTCCGCGCATAAGTTGCATACTGTTGCCACAATGCAACAGTATGTGGCTTGCAGGTCACGTCCGATCGAAACTCCGGAAGGTCTTTATCCATGAATGTCGGAGATGCCGCCCGCCGCGCCGGGCTTCCCGCCAAGACGATCCGTTACTATGAGGAGATCGGCCTGATCCTGCCGCAACGCCTACCCAACGGCTATCGCGACTATTCGCACGAGGACGTGCACCGGCTGGCGTTTCTGAAGCGCGCCCGCAATCTCGGCTTCCCGATCGAGGACTGCCGCCAGCTGATGGCGCTCTACCGCGACCGCTCGCGCGCCAGCGCCGACGTGCACCGCATCGCTTCCAGCCATGTGGCGGCGATAGAGGACAAGATCCTCGAACTGCAATCGATGCGCGCCACACTGGACAAGCTCATCCATGCCTGCCACGGCGACGACCGCCCCGACTGCCCGATCCTCGAAGAGATGGCTGGCGGCAAGGAGGATGCCGCGGCCTGAATGCGGATATCGAAAAACAGGTTCAAACCGTGAACAAAATCGGCAATAATGGCTGATGCCCATCGTTTCGCCGATTCTTCGCAATCCCCTCGCCGACGGCCGCCAGTCCGAGCGCGCCATGAGGGTGCGGCGCGGCGTACAGCGCCTGCTGATGGAAATGGGCGCGCATGTGCTGCCTGAACTGTCGCTCGCCACCGGCCGTCGCGCCGACCTCGTGGCGCTGACCCGGCAGGGCGATATCTGGATCATCGAGATCAAATCCTCGATCGAGGATTTTCGCACCGACCGGAAATGGCCGGACTATCGGCTGCATTCGGACCGGCTTTTCTTCGCAACCCATCCGGACGTGCCCGCCGGGATTTTTCCGCAGGACTGCGGCTTCATTCTCTCCGACGGCTATGGCGCGGAGATCATGCGCGATGCGCCGGAACACCGGATGGGCGCGGCTACGCGAAAGGCGCTGATGCTGCGCATCGCGCGCGCGGGCGCGGCGCGCCTGCTGGCCGCCGAACTTGCCGGCGTGCCCGTTCCCGTTGTGGACGGCGAAAGCGAGTGAGGGGCAGGCCTCAGCGCGGGGCGCGCTTGGCCAGAATGCGCTGAAGGGTGCGCCGGTGCATGTTGAGGCGGCGCGCCGTTTCCGACACGTTACGCTCGCACATTTCGTAGACGCGCTGGATATGCTCCCAGCGCACCCGGTCCGCCGACATCGGATTTTCGGGCGGAGCGGCGCGCTCGCCGGACTGGCGGGTAAGGGCTGCGAAAACGTCATCGGCGTCGGCCGGCTTCGACAGATAATCGACGGCGCCAAGCTTCACCGCGGTGACGGCCGTGGCGATATTGCCATATCCGGTCAGGATGACGGTGCGCGCGTCCTCGCGCTTCTCACGGATGGCCGCCACCACGTCAAGTCCGTTGCCGTCGCCCAGGCGCATGTCCACCACCGCATAGGCCGGCGGGTTGGCGCGCGCCTTGGCCACCGCCTCTTCAACGCTTTCGGCGGTGTCGACGATAAAGCCGCGCGTTTCCATGGCACGCGCCAGACGGGTCAGGAAAGGCTTGTCGTCATCCACGATCAGCAGCGAGGTGTCGTCACCCGTCACCAGGCCGCCATTGCCGTCTTCGCCGATCATGATTTCAACCCCGCTTGAATTATACGCGACAAATCGTCCTTGAACGGAAATATAGGTGTTGAGCGCCGCTGTCCAATTTTTGCGCAGCCGCCGGGGCGTCCTTCCCCTGCCGAACGCTGGTTTTGCGATTGCCATGCCGCATTTCATGCGGATCGGATACGGAAAGCATCCCCGCCGGGGATCAGGTTTTCCGGAGCGGCAAGGTGGTGCTTTCCTCCGCATAGACGAAGTCGCTGCGCGGCCAGCGCACCCCGATCACGGCGCCCTCTCCGGGCTTGTTGGAATTTCCGAAGCTCATGGCGGCTCCGGAGCGCTCAAGCAGGGTCTTGGCAATGAACAGGCCAAGACCCAGCCCCCCGCCCGGCTCCGCGCCCTGCCGCGTCGACATATAGGGTTCGCCGATGCGGTCCAGCACCTCGGCCGGAAAACCCGAACCGTCGTCGAGGATGGAGAGCGACACGAAATCGTCGTCCCAGCCCCAGCGTATGCTGACGCTGGTATGGGCGAAATCGACCGCGTTCTCGACCAGATTGCCGAGGCCGTAAAGAACGCCCGGATTGCGCCGGCCTACGGGCTCCGGACCCAGGCAGTCGCCGGGCTGAAGGCGGATGGTGATGCCGAAATCGCGATGCGGGGCGCTGACCTCCTCGACCAGAGAGGTCAGCGGCAGGCGCGCCATCTGCGGCTCGCCCTCGGAAGACAGGCTGGTCAGGCGCTTGAGGATTTCCCGGCAGCGCTCGCTCTGGCTGCGCAGCAGGGTCACGTCCTCGCTGTATCTGGGATCCTTGCCGAGCGCCTTTTCCATCTCGCGCGCAACCAGCGAAATGGTGGCCAGCGGCGTGCCGAGTTCATGGGCGGCGGCAGCGGCCAGTCCATCCAGCGCCGACAGATGCTGCTCGCGTTGCAGAACCAGTTCGGTGGCTGAAAGCGCATCCGACAGAAGCCGCGCCTCCTCGGCCACCCGGAAGGCATAGATGGCGGCAAAGGCGGTGGCGGACAGCACCGCCATCCACATGCCGGCGACATAGACGAACGGCATCATCAGCTCCGTGCCCTCGATCCAGGGCAGCGGCCGATGGAAGAAAACCAGCAGCGAGGCCACCGCAATGACCAGAACGGCCTGAAAGGCGGTCAGCCTGAGCGGCAGAGAAGTTGCTGAAATGACCACCGGAACGATGAGCAGCAGCGAGAACGGATTGGTCAGCCCGCCGGTTATGTAGAGCAGGCCGGCAAGCTGGAAGGTGTCGAAGGTCAAAAGCCCCATCGCGGCCAGAGGCGTCAGCCGGTGCGCCGCCGGATAGCGGAAAGCCAGCCACAGATTCATCCATGCCGACGCCGCGATCAGCGCAAAGCAAAGGCCGACCGGCAGCGGGAACTCCAGCCAGTAGGCGACGACGAGAACGGCCAGGCTCTGGCCGAAAATCGCCAGCCAGCGCAGGCGGATCAGCGTGTTGAGCCGCAGCCGGTAGCTCTGGCGCAGGTCTGGCGATTTCAGGCCTGTCATCACGGTTCTTCCCCCGCGCAGGCCTCAAGATAGATGGCGGCCAGACGCTCGACGCCGGCCTGATCATCGGCATCGAAGCGGGCGGGAACCGGACTGTCGATGTCGAGGACGCCCACCACGGCGCCGTCGCGGATCAGCGGCACCACCAGTTCGGAACGCGAAGCGGGATCGCAGAAAATATGGTTCTCGGCGCTGGCGACATCATCGACGCGGATCGGGCGCCGCTCGGCCACCGCCGTGCCGCATACACCGCGCCCGACGGCGATGCGCACGCAGGCCGGCTTGCCCTGAAACGGCCCCACCACCAGTTCCTGCGGCGTGCGCAGGAAATAAAAGCCCGCCCAGTTCAGATCCGGCATGGTCTGGAAGATCAGTGCCGAGGCATTGGCCGCATTGGCGATCTCGTCATTCTCGCCCGAAAGCAGCGCCGTCATCTGTGCCGCGAGATCCCGGTAGAAGGAAGGCTTGTCGGTGCTGTCGATGCGGCTTGCTTCAAACATGGCGGTTCAGTTGATCCCTTTGGGCACGTTTTCCGGAGGCACCGTAGCCTTCACGTTCTGGCGATGGAAGATGAACATGCCGGCAAGCACCACAATCATCGCGCCGATCAGGATGCGAGGCCCGGGAAAATCGTTGAAGAACAGGATGCCCAGCACCACCGCCCACAGAAGCAGGGTGTAGTGCAGGGGCGCAAGCGTCGAAGCCGGCGCCATCTTCAGAGCGCGCGTGATCATCAGATGCGCGGCGCCCGAAACGACACCGAGCAGAAGCATCGCCCCATAATCGATGGTCGTGGCATGGTTCCACTCGCCGATGGCCATGATGCCCCCGCACAGACCGACGCCAATGGTCTGCCATGTGACCAGCGCCGTGTCGCTGGTGCCCCGCAACAGCCGGCTGAGCACGATGGCAACGGCGAAGGCGAGCGATCCGATCAGCGCATAGAGCGATTCGATCGACAGCGCCGCAGTGGACGGTTTCAGCATGACCAGCACGCCGCAGAAACCGATGATAATGGCGAGCCAGCGGCGCCAGCCGACCTTCTCGCCGAGAAACATGTGCGACATTGCCGCGACATAGATCGGGCCCGCCATGTAGAAGCTCATCACATCGGCCAGCGGCAGGTGCACGACGGCGGCGTAGAACAGGAGCGTATCGAGCGCGGTGGCGACGACGCGCGCGACCTGAAGGCCGGCGCGGTCGAGCCTGAACAGGCTTGCGGTTCCCCGCCGGGCGATCATCGGCCCCAAAATGATGAAAGCCCCGATGGAGCGGACGAAAACCACCTGCCCGACCGAAAAACTCGCAACCAGCCATTTGCCCATGGCGTCGTTGAGCGCGAACATGAAATCCCCGGCCAGCATCAGAAGGATGCCGGCAACGACGATGTTGCGGTTCACGAGACCGGACAAGCGAGACATGGCGCATTCCCTGAAAAAAGCCGATCCGGCCCCTGGAGCGTTTCCCGGAAAAGTGGAAACAGTTTTCCGGTTCGCAAACGCGACAAACAAAGACCTGGAGCCGTTCGGCGATTCCGCGAAACCATGAACGGCTCTATGCGCTGTTATCCGCACCGCACGGGTTTTGCGAGCAAATTCGACCGGTGCAGAGGAACAGTGCCGGGAGCGGGTCGTCTGGCGCAATCGCGAACGTCAAAGCATGCCGCCCGAAACGGGAGAACCGGTTTCGGGCGGCATGCATTAATGACGGTTACCGCTCGCGGAAGCCTCCTGCGGTCCTCGAATGGCCCTCTTCCGGACCATTCCGGCAACGCCATCCGATGGCGGCACATAGCGGATCGCCATCGCCTGCGAAGAGCGGCCCCGCTGCATGACAGCGGGGCGTTACTGCTTTTATTCAGGCACGTGGCGGACGGCGCCCCTATCGGCGCTGGTCGCGAAAGCGGCATAGGCCCGCAGCGCCTGGGTCACGTTGCGCTTGCGCTTTTCCGCCGGCTTCCAGCCTTTTTCATCTTGCCCGGCGCGGCGCCGGGCAAGCTCGGCCTCGTCCACCACCAGCCTGATGCTGCGGCCGGGAATATCGATCTCGATGATATCGCCTTCGCGCACCAGACCAATCGTGCCGCCAAGGGCGGCTTCCGGCGAGACATGGCCGATGGAAAGACCCGACGTGCCGCCGGAGAAGCGCCCGTCGGTCAGGAGCGCGCAGGCGGCCCCCAGCCCCTTCGACTTCAGATAGCTGGTTGGATAGAGCATTTCCTGCATGCCCGGCCCGCCCTTCGGTCCCTCATAGCGGATGACAACCACGTCGCCCGCCTTGACCTCGTTGCCCAGAATGCCCTTGACCGCCGCATCCTGGCTTTCGAACACCTTTGCCGGGCCGGTGAATTTCAGGATCTTCTCGTCGACGCCGGCGGTCTTCACGATGCAGCCGTCCGGCGCGATGTTGCCCCGCAGCACCGCAAGCCCGCCATCCCTCGTAAAGGGATGCTCGACGGAGCGGATGACGCCGTTTTCTCCGTCCATGTCCAGCTCGTCCCAGCGTTCTTCCTGGCTGAATGCGGTCTGGGTCGGGATGCCGCCGGGGGCGGCGCGGAAGAAGGTGCGTACAGTCTCGCTGCCGGTGCGGGTGATGTCCCAGCGGTCGATGGCGTCGCCCAGCGTCCGGGCATGCACGGTCGGCGTGTCGCGATGAATGAGGCCGCCGCGTTCCAGTTCACCGAGAATGCGCATGATGCCGCCGGCGCGGTGCACGTCCTCCATGTGAACGTCCGCCTTGGCCGGGGCGACCTTGGAGAGGCACGGCACCCGGCGCGACAGCGCGTCGATGTCGTTCAGATCGAAATCGATCCCGCCCTCATGCGCCGCGGCAAGAATGTGCAGCACGGTGTTGGTCGAGCCGCCCATCGCGATATCCAGCGACATGGCGTTCTCGAACGCCTTCCTGTTGGCGACATTGCGGGGCAAAACACTGTCGTCGTCCTGCTCGTAATAGCGGCGGGCGATATCGACGACGAGATGCCCGGCCTCGACGAAGAGGCGCTTGCGGTCGGCATGGGTGGCCAGCGTCGAGCCGTTGCCCGGCAGCGACAGGCCGAGCGCCTCGGTCAGGCAGTTCATCGAATTCGCCGTGAACATGCCCGAACAGGAACCGCAGGTCGGGCAGGCGGAACGCTCGATCGCCGTGACGTCGTCATCGGACATGCTGTCGTCGGCGGCCGCGACCATGGCGTCGACCAGATCGAGGGCATGGGTTCTGCCCTTCAGCACCACCTTGCCGGCCTCCATCGGTCCGCCTGAAACGAACACGGAGGGAATATTGAGGCGCATGGCGGCATTCAGCATGCCGGGCGTGATCTTGTCGCAGTTGGAGATGCAGACCATGGCGTCGGCGCAGTGGGCGTTGACCATGTATTCGACCGAGTCTGCGATGATCTCGCGCGACGGCAGCGAATAGAGCATGCCGTCATGGCCCATGGCGATGCCGTCATCGACCGCTATGGTGTTGAATTCCTTGGCGACGCCGCCGGCGCGCTCGATCTCGCGCGCGACAAGCTGGCCGAGATCCTTCAGGTGCACGTGACCGGGAACGAACTGGGTGAAGGAGTTCACCACCGCGATAATGGGCTTGCCGAAATCCGTATCTTTCATGCCGGTGGCACGCCACAGCCCGCGGGCTCCAGCCATATTGCGGCCGTGGGTGGTCGTACGTGAACGATAGGGAGGCATTCGAAATTCCTTGGCTATAGGCGACAGCGATGACGCGTCCTGACTGGCGGCAGGCAGCATAGGACCGGGGCGTCATATATGCCAATCTTTTCTGTCGCAACGTCACCGCGTCGCACCCTGCCGCACCTTGCCTGAAAAACAGGAAGCCCGGCCTGAAAAACAGGAAGCCCGGCGGATTGCCGGGCTTCCTGAACTCTTTACTTACCTATATCCGCCAGCAGTCGCCGGCAAGGCTGTCGCCCTAATGGCCGGCGGCAGGCTCTGCCTCCGGCGCGGCGGGTGCCATGGCGGGCTCGCGGTCATAGGCGTCGCCCTGATCCTTGCTGGCCAGGAAGGTGTAGAACATCGGCACCACGAACAGGGTGAACATGGTGCCGATCAGAACACCGAAGAAGATCACCAGGCCCATGGAGTGACGGGCGGCGGCACCCGCTCCCTGCGCCGTGATCAGCGGAACGACGCCGAGCGCCATGGCTGCGGTGGTCATCAGGATCGGGCGCAGGCGCACCTTCGCGGAAGCGATGATGCCTTCGCGCCGCGTCAGGCCCTGCTCGCCGCGGATCTGGTTGGCGAACTCCACGAGCAGAATGCCGTGTTTGGTGATCAGGCCTATCAGCGTGATCAGCCCCACCTGCGTGTAGATGTTGAGCGTTCCAAGCCCCAGATTGAGCGGCACGATCGCCCCGAAGATCGAAAGCGGCACCGACATCATGATGATCAGCGGATCGCGGAAGCTCTCGAACTGGGCGGCCAGCACCAGATAGATCACCACCACGGCGGCCGCGAAAGCGATCATGATGGTGTTGCCCTGCTCCTTCTCAAGACGCGTCTGGCCGGAGTAATCGACGAAGAAGCCGTCCGGAAGGGCTGCGCGGGTGATCTCCTCGATGGTCTGCACGCCCGTGCCGGTGGTGACGCCTGGAACCGGCAGAGCCGAAATCGTTGCCGAGTTCAGCTGGTTGAACTGGTCGATGGAGGCTGGCGACGAGTTGGTTTTGATGCTGATCACCGCCGAAAGCGGCACCATCTCCCCGGTCGTCGCGCGGACATAGAAGTCGCCCAGACGCTCGGGATTGTTGCGGTATTCCTGCGGCACCTGCGGAATGATGTCATAAGACTTGGAGTCGCGGTCGAACTGGGCAACCTCGGCGCCACCGACCAGAAGACCCAGCGTCTGGCCGATCGCGCTGATGGGGATGTTCATCGCCGCCGCCCGGTCGCGATCGATCGTGATCGTCACCTGCGGCGCATCGAAGGACAGCGAGTTCTGCACGATGATGAACCGGCCCGAGGCCTGCGCCTCCTGCCTGATCTTCTCGGCGACCTCGTAGACCTGGCTCGCCTCGCCGGTCGACTGGATGACGATGGAGATCGGCAGGCCGCCGCCGGCGCCCGGCAGCGAAGGCGGCGCGAACACCAGCGCTTCGACGCCGGCGACCTTGCCCAGACGCGTCTGAATGTCCGCCTGAATCTCCTTCTGCGACCGGGTGCGCGCCGCCCAGTCCTTGAACGCCCAGATGGCAAAACCGCGGTTGGTGCCGCCGCCGATGCCGACAACGGAGAAGGCGGCCCGCAGTTCGGGCAGGTCCTTCGTGACCTCGTAGATCTGGTCGAGATAAAGGCTGGTGTAATCCGAGGTCGCATAGCGCGGAGCCGAGACCAGAGAAAACAGCGCGCCGACATCTTCCTCGGGCGCCAGTTCGCTCGACGTTTTCATGAACATGAAGCCGGTGACCGATATCAGGGCGATAACGACCATCAGCGTGACCGGACGGTAGTTCAGCGAGCCGGCGACGAGACGCTCGTAGCGATTGGCGATGCGATCGAAGGTTCTGTCGATGAAGGCCGCGAACCGGCTGTGGCTGCCCGACTTGAGCAGCCGCGCCGACATCATCGGCGTGACCGTGATCGCGACCAGGCCGGAAATGACCACCGCGCCCGCCAGCGTCAGCGCGAACTCACGAAACAGCGAGCCGGTGAGGCCGCCGGTGAAGGCGAGCGGCGCGAACACGGCCGCCAGCGTGATCGTCATCGACACGACCGGACCGGTGATCTCGCGCATGCCGACGAATGCGGCATCCATCGGACTGAGACCTTCCTCCATGTGACGGTGGATGTTTTCCACCACCACGATGGCGTCGTCGACCACGAGGCCGATGGCCAGAACCATGGCCAGCAGCGACAAGAGGTTGATCGAATAACCGGCAAGGAAAAGAAGGAAGCCGACACCGATCAGCGACAGGGGAATGGTGATGACCGGCATCACAACCGAGCGCAGCGACCCCAGGAACAGCAGGATCACCAGAATGACGATGATCACCGCTTCGCCGATGGTCTTGAAAACCTCCTTGATCGACGCGCTGATCTGCTCGGTCGCGTCATAGACCAGGGTAATGGACATGTCCTGCGGCAGGGTTTCCTGAATGCCGGGCAGTTCCTTCTCCACGGCGGAGGCGGTATCGAGCGGGTTGGCCGACGGCGTCGGGAAAATGCCGATGAAGGTGCCCGGCTCGCCGTTGAAGACAACGCGCGTGTCGGTGCTTGTCGCGGCAAGATCGATTTTGGCGACATCACGCAGGCGAACGATGCCATCGCCATTGGTTTTCAGCGGCAGCGCGCCGAAGGTTTCCGGCGTCTGCAACGTCGATTGCATGGTGATCGACTGCGCGACATATTCGTTTTCCGTCTTGCCCGGCGCGGCAAGGAAGTTCGAATTGTTGATCGCCCCCAGCACTTCGGCAGCCGTCAGCCCATGGGCGGCAAGCCGGATCGGATCGATCCACACGCGCATGGAGTAGTTGGCGGCGCCCAGCACCTGCACCTGCGCCACGCCCTCGATGGTGGACATGCGCGGCCGCAGCACCCGGTCGATATATTCGGTTACCTGCTCGGAGGTCATGTGCGGGCTCTGCACGGCCAGATACATGATCGCGAACTGCTGCCCGGTGCCCTTGACGATGGTGGGGTCCTTGGCGCCGCTCGGCAGCTTGCTGCGCACTTCCTGCACCTTGGACATCACCTCGGTCAGGGCGGTGTCGGGATCGGAGCCAAGCTTCATCTGCACGGTCACCACCGACGAGGACGGCATGCTCTGGGAACTGACGTAGTCGATGTTTTCCGTGGTCGCCACCGCTTCGGCGATGGGCGCGGTGATGAAGCCCTGAATCAGATCCGGGCTGGCGCCGGGATAGACCGTGGTGACGGTGATGACCGTCTCGTCGACCTTCGGATATTCGCGCACCGAAAGGTTGAACAGGCCCTGAAAGCCAAGCAGCAGGATCAGCAGCGCGACAACGGTCGAAAGGACCGGCCGCCTGATGAAAAGTGCGGAGAAATTCATTCGCTCTTGCTCCCGGGCTGTCCGGCGCTGGACGGATCGACCGTGTTGTCGATGAAGACGACTGAACCATTGTTGAGACGGTTCTGGCCGGCGGTGACGACCTCATCGCCCGCCGAAACGCCCTTGACGATCTCGACACGGCCGTCGCTGCGGCGGCCGATGGTCACGAATATCTGGCTGGCGACCAGCGTCTGCCTGTCGTCCGCGCTGGCCGGCCCGGCAGGACTGGCGGCATTGGCAGGACTGGCGGCATCGGCAGGACTGGCGGCATTGGCAGGACTAGCGGCATCGGCCGGGGCGGTCTCCTGCCCGGCCGGCTCCTTGTCCGCGGCGCCGGCCTTCCGCTCGGCGGCAGGGCGCACGACATAGACATAATCGCCATAGAGACTGGTGATAACGGCCGTCTGCGGCACGGCGATGATGTTTTCCTCGCTCGGCAGAACCACGCGCACCTGCACGAACTGGCCGGGGCTCAGCTTGCCGTCGGGATTGGCGATCTCAGCGCGGGCCGAAGCCAGGCGGCTGGCGGGATCGATCTTGGGATCGATGCCGGTGATGGCGCCCTTATAGGGCATGTCTTCGCCATCCAGCCCGAAGAGAACCTCGCGACCGATCTGAAGATCGGGGAAACGCTGCTCGGCGACACTGAAATCGGCGCGCATCGTGTCGAGGTCCTGAAGCGTCGTCACCGCGTTGCCCGGCGCGACATACTGGCCTTCCTCGATGCGCGGAATACCGATGGTGCCGGCGAAAGGCGCCTTCAGCAGCTTCTGGTCGAGAACGGCCTGCAACTTCGCCACCTGCGACATCGAGGTCTGCCAGCTGGCGCGCGCATTATCGAGCGTGGCCTCGGTGCCGACGCCGCGCTTCTGCAACGCCACGGCGCGGTCGAGCGCCTGCTTGTCGAGCGCTTCCTGCGTCTTCGCAGCTTCGAGGTCGGCCTTCTGAACGGCATCGTCGAGACGCACCAGCACCTGATCCTGCTCGACCTTGTCATTGGCCCTGAACAGGATTTCCTTGACGATGCCCGTGGTTTCCACGGTGAGGTCGACGCCCTGCGCCGCCGCGACCGTGCCGATCGCCTCAAGCTTCGGCGTCCAGGTGACGGGCTCGACCTTGAACGTCGACACGGCCACCGGCTTGTTGGCGAAGAAATCCTGAATCGCCTTGTCGCGGAACAGATTGAATCCGACTATGCCGCCGCAGACGACCACAAGCAGGATGAAGGCGATGATGAAGCGCTTGATCAAGGTAATCCTCTCGGTCGGCCGGTCTGGAATCAGCTTTCGGACAGCGTGGCGTAAATTCGGGGGTTCTCTACTGTACCGTCCGGACGGTATTGTCAATTGAGTTCAGGCTTCGTATGGAAAAGCTCATGAAATCCAGGAAGTCCAATTCACGCGACAAAATCCTTGCCGCAGCAGCGGATGTAGCGCGAGAAGCCGGCCCCGGCAATCTTTCGCTCGACGCTGTTGCCAGCCGCGCGGGTATATCGAAAGGCGGGCTGCTTTACAATTTCCCGAGCAAGGCAAAGCTCATGCAGGCGCTTGTAGAGCAGTATTTGCGGGATTTTCAGGCTTCTCTGGAGGAAGCCCACGCAGCCGATCCGCAAAAGAACCTGCTGCGCGCCTATGTCCGGCTTTCGATGGAGGAATGTCAGGAGACTGGCGCATCAGCCTCCTGGATTTTCTCGGCCATCGCGCAGGACCCCGAATTCCTGACGCCGATCAAGTCCTTCAAGCGCCAGCTTTTCGAACGGCTGAAGGCAAAAACGGCGGATCTGCAATCCCTGCTCGTTGTCTATCTGGCAATCGAGGGCCTGCGCAGCATGACGCTGTTTGAATTTCTCACGCTTGACGAACACGAATGGCAGGCGCTTCTCGATGCGCTCATCGCCATGGCGGACAGCCAGCCGAATCAGCTCGGCGTGAAGGGCGCTTCCGAACTGCCGCGCACCGAATAGGCCCGGCCGGTTTTTTCGCGAGATTTCCGGCTCCCGAATTTCCGGCCCCCAAATTTCCGGCCCGAAATTTCCCGACTCAGCCGGCGACTTTTTCGGCTGCCGGGGGCGGGCGTATATGCGCGGCCGCCTCAACGACCAGAGTGTCGAAACCCGCATCTCCGGCCCGGACGAGCTCAAAGAACTGGCGGCGCATGCGCGGCTCCCAGAACTTGTTGATGTGTTCGGCTATGCCGGCGACACCTTCTTCATGCGGCTTGGAGTGAAAGAACCGCGCGATCTGATTGGCCTGGTAGACGAGCTTGTCAGGCGACATGCCGGGCACCTCCGGTAAAGACGCGTTTGGGATGGGTGAAGATGTCAAAATCGTCGCCGCGCACCAGCGCGATCAGGGTCACGCCGGCGGCTTCGGCGGTTCTTATGGCGAGCGCCGTGGGCGCGGAGACGGCGATGATGAAGGGCGCGCCGATGGATGCGGTTTTCTGCACCATCTCGACAGAGACGCGCGAGGTCACGACCACCGCGCCGTCTTGCCCCGAAATGCCTTGCCGCGACAGCGCCCCGGCCAGCTTGTCCAGCGCGTTGTGGCGGCCCACATCCTCGCGGGTCATGACCACGCCCTTGCCCGGCAGATAGAAGCCGGCGGCATGGACAGCGCCGGTTTGCCGGTGCAATGGCTGGCGGTCCGACAACAGCCGCACCGAGCGGGTGATGTCGTCAGGCGTCAACGCCAGCCCCGGGGCCTCGACCTTGTCGACGCTGCGCAGTGCCTCACCGATCGATTCGATGCCGCACAGGCCGCAGCCGACCGGGCCGGCAAGGCGGCGCCGGCGCGCCTCGAAACGCATGTTGGCGCTGTCGCGCAGGCGGATCTGTATATCGATGCCGACGCCAAGATCCTGCACCTCCACCGTCTCGATCTCGCTGGCGGCGGAGACGATCCCCTCGGTCATGGAAAAGCCAAGCGCGAAATCCTCGAAATCGGCCGGCGAAGCCATCATCACGGCATGGGTGGTGCCGCCATAGGAAAGCGCGATCGGCGTTTCCTCCGGCACCATGCGCTCAGCCGCGCCGATGGCCGCGCCGCGATGAGCGATGCGCCGCGTCGCGGTCACGACGGGGCCCGCTTCTCCGGCCCCGCCATGGCGAGCGGGAGAACAGGCGACGGAAAGCCGGGCGTCAGAACGTGTCATGGCGCAACCATAGCATCAAGCACCGCCCCGCGTCTTGCCTGTCCCTGCCGCACCGTTCACTCGGCGGCCGTCAGCGGCGCGATGCGCCGGCTGTTGCGGGCCTGCTTCTCATACTCGACCTGCCAGTCGCTCGGACCGTTGGACGGCATGATCTGCACGGCGGTGACCTTGTATTCGGGGCAGCTCGTCGCCCAGTCCGCGAAGTCCGTGGTCACCACATTGGCCTGTGTCAGGGGGTGGTGGAAGGTGGTGTAGACCACGCCGGGCGACACCCGGTCGGTGATCAGCGCCCGCAGCGTCGTCTCGCCGGCGCGGCTCGCCACGCGCACCCAGTCCCCGTTGCGGATGCCGCGATGCTCGGCATCGTGCGGATGGATTTCCAGCCGGTCCTCGTCATGCCACACCACGTTGTCCGTGCGCCGCGTCTGCGCGCCGACATTATACTGCGACAGAATGCGGCCGGTGGTGAGCAGCAGCGGGAAGCGCGGGCCGGTCTTCTCGTCGGTCGCCACATATTCGGTGCGGATGAACCGGCCCTTGCCGCGCACGAAGCCGTCGAGATGCATGATCGGCGTGCCTTCCGGCGCGCTGTCGTTGCAGGGCCACTGCACCGAACCCTTCTCCTCCAGCAGATCGTAGGTCACATTGGCGAAGCTCGGCGTCGTGGCCGCGATCTCTTCCATGATCTGCGAAGGATGGGTGTAGCTCCAGTCGAAGCCGAGCGCGCGCGCCAGTTCCTGCGTCGCCTCCCAGTCGGCATAGCGGGCCTTCGGCTCCATCACCTTGCGCACGCGGTTGATGCGGCGTTCGGCATTGGTGAAGGTGCCGTCCTTCTCCATGAAGGTCGAGCCCGGCAGGAACACATGGGCGTAGTTGGCCGTCTCGTTGAGGAACAGGTCCTGAACGACCACGCATTCCATGGCGGCCAGACCGGCGGCGACGTGATGGGTGTCGGGATCGGACTGGAGGATGTCCTCGCCCTGCACATAGAGGCCCTTGAAGGTGCCGTCGACGGCCGCGTCCAGCATGTTGGGAATGCGCAGGCCGGGCTCATTGTCGAGCTTGACGCCCCACAATTCCTCGAAGATGGCGCGGGTGGCGTCGCCGGAGATGTGACGGTAGCCCGGCAGCTCGTGCGGGAAGGAGCCCATGTCGCAGGAACCCTGCACGTTGTTCTGGCCGCGCAGCGGGTTCACGCCGACGCCCTTGCGGCCGATATTGCCGGTGGCCATGGCGAGGTTGGCGATGGCCATGACCGAGGTCGAGCCCTGGCTGTGCTCGGTCACGCCGAGGCCGTAATAGATCGCGCCATTGCCGCCGGTTGCATAAAGACGCGCGGCACCCCTGATCTCCTCGGCAGACACGCCGATATAGCCGGCGATGGCTTCGGGGCTGTTGGCCTCGTCGGCAACGAATTCAGCCCAGTCCTGGAAAGCATCCCATTCGCAGCGCTCGCGCACGAACTGTTCGTCCACCAGACCTTCGGTGACGATGACGTGAGCGAGTGCCGTCAGTATGGCGACGTTCGTTCCGGGCCGCAGGGCCAGATGGTAATCCGCCTTGACGTGCGGGCTTTTGACGAGATCGATGCGGCGCGGATCGATGACGATCAGCCGCGCGCCCTCACGAAGGCGCTGCTTCATGCGCGACCCGAAGACCGGATGCGCGTCGGTCGGATTGGCGCCGATGACGACGATGACGTCGCTGTCCTCGACCGAATCGAAATCCTGCGTTCCGGCGGACGTGCCATAGGCCTGCCCGAGACCGTAGCCGGTCGGCGAATGGCAGACGCGGGCGCAGGTGTCGACATTGTTGTTGCCAAAACCCTGGCGCACCAGCTTCTGGACGAGATAGGTCTCTTCATTGGTGCAGCGCGACGAGGTGATGCCGCCGATGGAACTGCGGCCGTACCGATGCTGGATGCGGCGGAATTCGCTTGCCGTGTGGCTGATCGCCTCCTCCCAGCTCACCTCGCGCCACGGATCGGAAATCCGCTCGCGGATCATCGGCTTCAAAATGCGATCCTTGTGGGTGGCGTAGCCATAGGCGAAGCGGCCCTTGACGCAGCTGTGGCCGTGATTGGCGTCGCCGCCCTTGTAGGGCATCATGCGCACCACTTCGTCGCCCCTGACCTCGGCCTTGAACGAACAGCCGACGCCGCAATAGGCGCAGGTGGTGACCACGGAGCGCTCGGGCATGCCTTTTTCGAGCACGGTCTTCTCGCGCAGCGCATCGGTCGGGCAGGCCTGCACGCAGGCGCCGCAGGAGACGCATTCGGACTCGACGAAATCCTCGTTCATCCCCGCCGTGATGCGGGATTCAAAGCCGCGCCCCTCGACGGTCAGCGCGAAGGTGCCCTGCACGTCCTCGCAAGCCCGCACGCAGCGCGAGCACACAATGCACTGCGAAGGATCATAGATGAAATAGGGGTTGGTCTCGTCACGCACCAGATAGTCGATGTTGAGCGACCCGTTGCCCGGAGCGACGTGGTTGCGTCCCTCCAGCCCATAACGGTTCTCGTTCAGGCCGATGGTCGCGGCCACCTTGTCGAATTCGCTCTGGCCAGTGCCGCGCTCCTCGTTCCAGCCGCTGGGATGGTCGGAAACGTAAAGCTCCATCACCCCCTTGCGGATGGTGTCGAGACGC
Organism: Alphaproteobacteria bacterium; assembly: GCA_036678505.1. GTDB lineage: Bacteria > Pseudomonadota > Alphaproteobacteria > Rhizobiales > Rhizobiaceae > Mesorhizobium. Next base: position 2,857 of record JAZIHP010000061.1, on the reverse strand, counting down.
TCGGAACGGGTGTGGACCACCATGCCCTCGCCGACCGGCGTGGTGCAGGAGGCGGGCGTGCCGTTGCGGCCCTCGATCTCCACCAGACAGATGCGGCAGGAACCGAAGGAATCCAGCATGTCGGTGGCGCACAGCTTGGGGATCTCGACCCCCGCATCCATCGAGGCGCGCATGATGGAGGTGCCTTCGGGAACCGTGACGGACTTGCCGTCGACGATCAGGGTGACCTGTTTTTCGGCCCGCGATTCAGGCGTTCCGTAATCGATTTCGTGAACGAGACCCATGTCGAGACTCCCCTTGAAAGCGGCGCTCTTCCAGCGCCGGTTCAGACTTTGTCCTTGCGTGCCGCGAACGTGTCGGCGACCAGCGCGTCGGCGTGGCCATGGCCGAAGCCATGCGTTTCCTTCAGCCGGGCGACAAGCTCCATGTGCTTCTTGCCGGCCCGGCTTGCGATAAGGTCTTTCCAGCGCCGGATCGGCTTTGCGCACGTCTTCCCGATCGGCGGAAAACAGGAAGCCGGGCCGCTGACCTTATCCTGTGTCGTCACTCAGCGGCCTCCCGCACCGGCGCCGGCCTGAAATCTTCCGGGAAATGGGTCAGCGCACTCATCACCGGATAAGGCGTGAAACCGCCGAGCGCGCAGAGCGAACCGAATTTCATCGTGTTGCACAGGTCGGTGACGAGCTCGATCTGGGTGTCCGGCGCGATGCCGGCCGCCAGCCTGTCCAGAACCTCGACGCCGCGCGTGGAGCCGATGCGGCATGGCGTGCACTTGCCGCAGCTTTCGATCGAACAGAACTCCATGGCGAAGCGCGCCTGCTTGAGCATGTCGGCGCTGTCGTCGAAGACCGTTATGCCGGCGTGGCCGATCAGCCCGTCCCTGGCCGCGAAAGCTTCATAATCGAAGGGCGTATCGAACAGATCGCGCGGAAAATAAGCGCCGAGCGGACCGCCGACCTGCACCGCCTTGATCGGGCGGCCTGTGGCGGAGCCACCGCCGATGTCATCGACGATCTCGCCAAGAGTGAGGCCGAAGGCGGCTTCGAACAGGCCGGGATATCTGACATTGCCGGCGATCTGGATCGGAATGGTGCCGCGCGAGCGCCCCATGCCGAAGTCCCTGTAATAGGCACCGCCCTTGTCGAGGATGATCGGGACGGAGGCAAGGCTGATGACGTTGTTGATCACCGTCGGCTTGCCGAACAGGCCCTCGTGCGCCGGCAGCGGCGGCTTGGCGCGCACCATGCCGCGCTTGCCTTCCAGACTGTCGAGCAGCGCCGTTTCCTCGCCGCAGACATAAGCCCCGGCGCCCTCGCGCACTTCCATGTCGAAGGCGCGGCCCGAGCCCAGCACATCCGGACCGAGGATTTTCGCGCCGCGCGCGATTTCGATGGCGCGGCGCATGACGGCTATGGCGTGCGGATATTCCGAGCGGGTGTAGATGTAACCCCTGGTCGCGCCGGTGGCGAGGCCGGCAATCGCCATGCCCTCGACCAGCACGAAGGGGTCGCCCTCCATGATCATGCGGTCGGCGAAGGTGCCCGAATCGCCCTCGTCGGCATTGCAGACGATGTATTTTTGAACATCGCCCGTATCGAGCACGGTCTTCCATTTGATGCCGGTCGGAAAGCCGGCGCCGCCGCGCCCGCGCAGGCCGGAATCCGTCACCTCGGCAACGATATCGAGGGGAGCCATGGTGACGGCCTTGCGCAGGCCCGCCAGCCCGCCATGGCGCTCATAGTCCTCCAGCGAGAACGGATCGGTGATGCCGCAGCGGGCGAAAGTGAGGCGCGTCTGGCGCGCGAAGAACGGAATTTTTTCCGGATCGCCGAGAGCGAGCTCATGGCCGGAGCCGGACAGGAAACCGGCATCGAACAGGCCCTTGACCTCGGACGGGCGAACCGGGCCGTAGGCGATGCGCGCCGCGCCGGTGTCGATCTCGACCATCGGCTCCAGGAAATACGCGCCGCGCGAACCGTTGCGCACGATCTTCGCCTCGATGCCGCGCTCTTTCAGCTCTGCGGAAATGGCCGCCGCGACCTTGTCGGCCCCGAGTGCGAGCGAACCGGAATCACCGGGAATGTAGATGACGGGTTTCAACGGCGCACCTCCGCGATGATCTCGTCGACGCGCGCGGCATCGATGCGGCCGATGACCTCCCCGTCGAGCATGGCGGCCGGCGAGCAGGCGCACAGGCCGAGGCAGTAAACCGGCTCCAGCGTCACCCGCCCATCGGCAGTGGTCTGGTGAAAGCCGATGCCGAGCGCCTGCCTGAAACGCGCCGCGACGTCGTCGGATCCCATCGACTGACAGGCTTCGGCCTGACAGACCTTGAGCACATGACGGCCGGCCGGCTCCTTGCGGTAATCGTGATAAAAGGAAACCACGCCGTAGACTTCGGCGCGCGACAGGTTCAGCGCACTGGCGATGACCGGAAGGGCTTCCTGCGGCACATAGCCGAATTCCCCCTGCACCTCGTGCAGGATGGGCAGAAGCGGCCCTTCCATGCCTTTCATACCATCGACGATCGACGCAATTTGCGCTTCGATCCCGGTACCCGCGCTCTGCATCACCATGCAGCGCCCTCCCTGAACAACAGCAATTCTTCCCTCGACGAATCGTTATGCAATCAGAGAATAACGCACTGATCAATAGTCGCTTTCCGTTGGGTGATAGAAATTTTCTATCGACAGTCAGTGAAATATCATAACTGACAGGAAATGCTAAATTATTTTTCGCGCTTGAAAAACCGGGCCAGCGCCTTTGCCTCGTGCAGCAAACCCGAAACCAGCGGCGTATGGGGCAAACGCGGGCCGACGACGAGGCCGACAATATGGCTGGCATCGGGCTCCACGAT
>JAZIHP010000060.1:0-22299 GCA_036678505.1 Alphaproteobacteria bacterium | reverse complement strand
CGATCTCGCCAATCCGCCGCGCAACGGCCAGTTGGCCGGGCCGGTGGCGTTGCTTGCCGTCGATGGCGATGCGGAAGGGCTGGCCGATCATATTGCGACGGGCATGGAGCAGGCCGGCCTGCCGCTCTCCGGCGGCCGCACGCCGTCCGAGATCGCGCGGCGCCTGATCGAGAAGGTGCAGTTGCGCAGCGTGCGCCTGTCCGACGATGCCTTCGCCGCGCTGAAGACCTTTCTGGCCATCGACACGCCGCTTGCCGGAGCGGCCGACGCGCTGCGCGATTTCGCCGCCGAAGCGGGGCTGGAGCTTGGCGGCGCGCTCGACCTGTTCGCGGAACGTGCCGAAGCCATCGCAGCCCACGGGCTGGCTTGCGAAGCCGTGCGCTACGATGCCGCCTTCGGCCGTCCGCTCGATTATTACACCGGGCTGGTGTTCGAGATCGGCGCCGACGGCACCGATGGCCGCCCGCTCGCCGGCGGTGGCCGCTATGATCGCCTGCTGACGCTGCTCGGCGCGAAGCAGGCCATTCCCGGCGTCGGCTTCTCCGTGTGGCTGGACCGGCTGGAAACGCTCGGGGAGACGCGGGCATGAGCGTGACGCTGGCCATTCCCTCCAAGGGCCGCCTGAAGGAGAAGGCGCTGGACGTGCTGGCGCGGGCCGGTCTTGCCGTCAGCCTGCCGCAGGACGACCGCCGCTATCACGCCCATGTCGAGGGGCGTGGCGACATCGAGGTCGTGTTCATGTCGGCTTCCGAGATTTCGGGCGAGATCGGCAGCGGCGGCATCGATCTCGGCGTCACCGGCGAGGATCTGGTGCGCGAAAATCTGGCCGACTGGGAAAGCCGCGCCGAAATCGCCGCGCGGCTCGGTTTCGGCCATGCCGATGTGGTGGTGGCGGTGCCGGACATGTGGCTCGACGTGGACACCATGGCCGACCTCGACGACGTGGCCGCCGATTTTCGCCAGCGCCATGGCCGGCGGCTGCGCATCGCTACAAAATACTGGCGTCTCACGCAGCAGTTCTTTTCCGGCAAGCACGGCATCCAAGTCTATCGCATCGTGGAAAGCCTCGGCGCCACCGAGGGCGCTCCGGCGGCGGGCTCAGCCGATGTCGTCGTCGACATCACCTCGACCGGCTCGACGCTGCGCGCCAATCATCTGAAAATCCTGGGCGACGGCGTGATCCTGCGCTCGCAGGCCTGTCTGGTCGCATCGCGCAAGGAGCGTCCGGCTGCGGACGCGGCACTGATTTGCGAGATCGCAGCGGCCGTCGGCGCGGCTGCGGGCGAAACCGCATCAGCTTAACGGCGGCAGCTCCGGAAGGGCATGCGCCGCCGCCTCGTCGGTGATCGGCACCCTGGCGTTGGTCGCGGCGATGCCGGTGCGGATGGCGTCGACCTTGCCCACTCCGCCCGATGAGCTAACCACTTTCGGCACCTTGCGGATTTCGGCCGGGTTGATCGACATGGCGCGCCGGTTGACCGGGTGGTCGATGACGTTGCCTTCCGCATCGACAAAGCGGCAAAGCACATCGCCGCCGGCGTCTTTCAGGCTCTGGCCTTCGTCCCATGACAGGACGCCGCGCCGGAAGATCGAGGCCTGTTTGCTGATGTCGCTGACGGAAACCAGAGCCATGTCGACCTCGCCCGCGCGTTTGCGAAGCTGCCTGAGATCGTTCAGTTCCCACAAGGCGGAAGCCGGTTCCTCATGCGGCACGAAGATCGGCGCGGTGATCTGGAACGGCGATCTGGAACAGTTCCGTATTGTAGAACTCCGCCAGCCGCCATGCCACGGCCGAGGGATTGTGGGCGGCGGCATGGGCGAGGCCGCCGAGCAGCGACACCACCGTCATGTTCTCGACCCCGCGCCCGCCGGCCAGCCGCCGGAAGTCGCTGTCATGCTGGCTTCAGGCAACCACCTGCAACTCCGTGACCACGCGGTTCCTGCCATTGTTCTTGGCGCGGTACAGCGCGCTGTCGGCCCGGCGGAAGACGCTCTCAAATCCGTCGTCGCAGGGCAGCATGACCGCGATTCCGGCACTGGCGGTAGCCGGTATGGAACCCTGGTCGGTCTGGATCCGGCTGGCCGCAAAGGCAGCCCTGACGCGCTCGGCTATGGCGATCGCGGAGGATACCGGGGCCTGCCGGATGACGGCGACGAACTCTTCGCCGCCCATTCGGGCAGCAAGGTCCCCACGCCGCAGCACGGCCAGAAGTTCAGCCGCGAACCGGCACAGGATACGGTCGCCGGCATGGTGGCCGTACCGGTCGTTTATGGATTTGAAGTTGTCGAGGTCGAACACGATCACGACATCGCCCGGCTCCAGCCGGTCCAGCGTGAGGCTGTCCAGCAGGGCGCGCCGGTTCAGCGTGCCGGTGAGCGGGTCCGTCCGGGCCTCTATCCGGTGGCGGCGGGCCACCCGCGACTGGTTGAGGCCAAGCGAAAGCGCGCCGATCCCGGTGATCCCCGCAATGGCCATGATCGCGTTGAAATTCTCCGCCCAGTTGTCGGGTCTCTGCGTCAGGGTCCATTGGCCATCCACAAGGAGCGCAAGCCCGCAGGCCGCGAAAGACAGGCTGGTCAGCAGATAAAGCGCCGTCACGCCGGCGATCGAGGTCGGAGCCTCGCGCCTGGCGTTCCAGTAGAGGCGCGCCGTCAGCAGGATCAGGCCTGCGGTGAGCAGATTGTGGAGGGCGATCCCGAGTCCGTTCAGGCCCAGCACAATGAGCGCGGCAACAGGGGTGGCAAGGCATATGAAGAGCGCGGCGGCAACCGGCCACTTCATCCGCTTTCCGACGAACAGCCCCGCTGCAACATAGACCGCGATGAAGCCTGCCGTCTGGAGCGCGAAACCGCAGGCCATGATGAAGGTGAGATCGAAAGGGACGGTGGCGTAGATGACGACGCCGCAGCCCAGCAGCACCATGCCGAGAAACCAGCCGATCAGGAAACGATCCATGCGGTTCTGGAGCCAGACGCTCAGCATGGTCACCGCAAGCGCTGTCGCGCAGATGCCCGCCGCGAAGAACAGCGTGTCCGAATCCATGCCCATTCTGGTCACGCCTCTTGTCGTGATTCCGGTCTCTTGCCGTAACATAAGGCTGGCGGCGGTATGAAAGCGACTGCAAGCAAGGTGAACGAAAGGTTACGCGTTCCCGTCCTGTCCTGCAATGCTGTGGAGAACCGGGCCGAAAGCGGGGCTCCCCTGCCGTTTTCAGGGCAGGGCCGAGAGCGCCATGCGGGCGCGAAAACGCCGGCGGTCTGCATATTCGCAAACATGACGCGACGCGCAGGCAATCGGGTTGCAGAAAGGACGCGTACCGGCGGTTCCGGCAATTGCCGCGAAAGAGGAAAATTGGTGGAGCCAAGCGGGATCGAACCGCTGACCTCCTGCATGCCATGCAGGCGCTCTCCCAGCTGAGCTATGGCCCCACGCCCGGTTTGTTGTCCGGGAACCGTTTCCGGCTGGATCACCGGGCGCGAGATGTTCGCCCGATGTGGGCGGCTTCTAGCGCCGCCCGTTGTGAATAGCAAGCCTCTTCAGCCGGCTTTTTTCATGCCGCGCGTATAAAAGGCGCGGCATGTGGACATCGTGCCGATCAGATGTCGTCGTCGTCGTCGTCGCCAACGCCGATCATGTCGGAAACGTCGTCGTCACCCTCTTCCTCATCGGCAAGGAAGGTGTCGTCGTCATCGTCGCCCAGATCGACATCGTCGTCGTCGTCGCCGAGATCCGGCAGATCGTCGTCCTTGGAATCGCCGTCGGCGTCTTCCAGGGGAACCAGAACGGCGCCGTCTTCCTCGGCGTCCAGTTCCTTCTCCGCGACTTCCTCCTCTTCTTCGAGAACGGAAGACTTGGTGTCTTCGAAATAGGAACGCGGGTAGGTCTTGCCCGTATAGGGCGAGACGATCGGATCTTTGTTCAGATCGTAGAATTTCTGACCCGTCTCCGGATCAATTCGTTTGGTGCCAAGTTCGGGTTTTGCCACGACAAGCCTCGTCGAAAAAAGTTTGGTCCCCTTAACGGCTCCTTGCAAGCCTGTCAAAGCCAAATGCCGCCGCTGGAAAACCGGCGTTTCCCGCAGCTTGCCAAGGGGGATGACCGCTGCGGCGGGTCGTGATACGAAACCGCCGCGCTTCCGTTGAAATTGCCCGCTAACAGGGATCTTCGCAAGAGGAATAGTCATGTCGCACTCCGTCGCCCCGCAACCGGCCATTGCCCGCCATTCTTCCGCTCTCCGCGGAGAGGCGCGCGTTCCCGGCGACAAGTCGATTTCGCACCGCTCCTTCATGTTCGGCGGCCTCGCTTCCGGCGAGACGCGCATCACCGGCCTGCTGGAAGGCGAGGATGTGCTGCGTACCGGCGAGGCGATGAAAGCCATGGGCGCCCATATCGAGAAGAAGGGCGGCGAATGGATCATCCGCGGCACCGGCAACGGAGCGCTCCTGCAACCGGAAGGCCCGCTCGATTTCGGCAATGCCGGCACCGGTTCGCGCCTGACCATGGGGCTTGTCGGCACCTATGACATGGAAACCACCTTCATCGGCGACGCCTCGCTGCAATCGCGGCCGATGGGACGGGTGCTCGACCCGCTGCGCCAGATGGGCGTGCAGGTGCTTTCCGCTGCTCCCGGCGACCGCATGCCGCTGACCCTGCGCGGGCCGAAACATGCAGCCCCGATCACCTATCGCGTGCCGATGGCCTCGGCGCAGGTGAAGTCGGCCGTGCTTCTGGCCGCGCTGAACACGCCGGGCATCACCACCGTCATCGAGCCGGTGATGACCCGCGACCACACCGAGAAGATGCTCAAGGGCTTTGGCGCCAGCATCGATGTCGAGACGGACGAGCGCGGCGTGCGCCATATCTTCATCGAAGGGCAGGGCAGGCTTGCCGGCCAGACGATTCGCGTGCCGGGCGATCCGTCTTCGGCCGCTTTCCCGCTGGTCGCCGCGCTTATCGTGCCCGGCTCCGATATCGTCATCCGCAATGTGCTGATGAACCCGACGCGCACCGGCCTCATTGTCACCCTTCAGGAAATGGGCGCGGATATCGAGGTGCAGAACCCGCGCAACGAAGGCGGCGAGGATGTCGCCGATCTGCGAGTGCGCCATTCGGAGATGAAGGGCGTCACCGTGCCGGCGGCGCGCGCGCCGTCGATGATCGACGAATATCCGGTGCTGGCTGTCGCCGCCGCCTTTGCCGAAGGCGAAACGCTGATGCTGGGGCTGGAGGAGCTGCGGGTGAAGGAAAGCGACCGGCTGGCCGCCGTTGCCGCCGGTCTGCGCCAGAACGATGTGGACTGCACGGAAGGCGAGGCGACGCTGGCCGTGCGCGGCGTTCCGGGCGGAAAGGGGCTGGGCGGCGGTGAAGCGGTGAAGACCCATCTCGACCACCGCATCGCAATGAGCTTCCTTATCATGGGACTGGCAGCGGAAAAGCCGGTCATCGTCGACGACCAGGCCATGATCGCCACCTCGTTCCCCGAATTCATGGGCCTGATGGCGGGGCTCGGAGCGCAGATCGAAGCGCTGGAAGCCGCAGCATGACGATAACGCCCCTCGTCATCGCCATCGACGGGCCTGCTGCTTCCGGCAAGGGCACGCTGGCGCGGCGGCTGGCCGACTATTACCATCTGCCGCATCTGGATACCGGCCTGACCTACAGGGCGGTCGCCCATATGCTGCTGATGAAGGGCTGGCCTCTGGGCGACGAGCCGCACGCCGTGGAGGCGGCGCGCCTCGTCGATCTCAGCGGGCTCGACCGTGCGGTGCTTTCCGCCCATGCCATTGGCGAGGCGGCTTCGAGGATTGCCGTCATCCCCCAGGTGCGGCGCATATTGGTGGAAAAGCAGCGCGCCTTCGCCGCGCAGCCTTCGGGCGCCGTGCTGGATGGCCGCGACATCGGCACCGTCGTTTGCCCGGATGCCACGGTGAAGCTCTACGTCACGGCCAGCGCCGAGGTGCGGGCGCGCCGCCGGCTGGCCGAGATCGAGGCAAGGGATGGCACCAGCGATTTCGCCGCCATTCTTGCCGATATCGCGCGCCGCGACGAGCGCGACATGGGCCGCGCCGACTCGCCCTTGCGGCCCGCCGCCGATGCGCACTTGCTCGACACCAGCGAAATGGATATAGAAACCGCGTTTATTGCAGCCAGATCCATCATCGATGATATAGTGGCCGCGGAAAACGGAAGCCGGGCGAGGCCGGGACGGCGTTAAAACCGTCTCTTCGTTCGGTGAGGGACTAAAAAACTGCCTGCCGGCACTCCATGCGCCGTATTTTGACCGCCCAGCGCGGTCCCGGGGCCCGAGGGTCCGGATTGTCGGTCAGGCAAACGCAACACGAACCCGCGGCGCCGCCTCCCCAGGGAGGCATTTCAGGAGAACATATGTCAGTTTCAAACCCTACTCGCGACGATTTCGCGAGCATGCTCGAAGAATCCTTTGCCGACGGTCATGCCGGTGAAGGCCAGGTCGTTCGCGGTGTCGTCACCGCCATCGAAAAGGACATGGCCATCATCGATGTCGGCCTGAAGGTCGAGGGCCGCGTTCCGCTGAAGGAATTTGGCGCCAAGGCCAAGGACGGCACGCTGAAGGTCGGCGACACCGTCGAGGTCTATGTCGAGCGCATCGAGAACGCGCTGGGCGAGGCCATGCTGTCGCGCGAGAAGGCTCGCCGCGAGGAAAGCTGGGTCCGTCTTGAAGAGAAGTTCGGCAAGGGCGAGCGCGTCGAAGGCGTCATCTTCAACCAGGTCAAGGGCGGCTTCACCGTCGATCTGGACGGCGCCGTGGCCTTCCTGCCGCGTTCGCAGGTTGACATCCGTCCGATCCGCGACGTCACCCCGCTCATGCACAACCCGCAGCCCTTCGAAATCCTCAAGATGGACAAGCGCCGCGGCAACATCGTGGTTTCGCGCCGCACCGTGCTTGAAGAGAGCCGTGCCGAGCAGCGCTCCGAGATCGTCCAGAACCTCGAAGAGGGTCAGGTGGTCGAGGGCGTGGTCAAGAACATCACCGACTACGGTGCGTTCGTCGACCTCGGCGGCATCGACGGCCTGCTGCACGTCACCGACATGGCATGGCGCCGCGTGAACCATCCGACCGAGATCCTCAACATCGGCCAGACGGTCAAGGTGCAGATCATCCGCATCAACCAGGAGACGCACCGCATCTCGCTGGGCATGAAGCAGCTCGAGAGCGATCCGTGGTCCGACATCGGCACCAAGTTCCCGATCGGCAAGAAGATCACCGGCACCGTCACCAACATCACCGACTACGGCGCTTTCGTCGAGCTGGAGCCGGGCATCGAGGGTCTCATCCACGTTTCGGAAATGTCGTGGACGAAGAAGAACGTTCATCCCGGCAAGATCCTGTCCACCACCCAGCAGGTCGATGTCGTCGTGCTCGAAGTCGATCCGGCCAAGCGCCGCATCTCGCTCGGCCTCAAGCAGACGCTTGAGAACCCGTGGGAAGCTTTCGCCCGCAACCATCCGGTTGGTTCGGAAGTCGAGGGCGAGGTCAAGAACAAGACCGAGTTCGGCCTGTTCATCGGCCTCGAAGGCGATGTCGACGGCATGGTTCACCTCTCCGACCTCGACTGGACCCGTCCGGGCGAGCAGGTCATCGAGGAGTACAACCGTGGCGACATGGTCAAGGCCCAGGTGCTCGACGTCGACATCGACAAGGAGCGCATCTCGCTCGGCATCAAGCAGCTTTCGCGTGACGCGGCCGGCGATGCCGCCGCTTCCGGCGAGCTGCGCAAGAACGCCGTCGTGACCTGCGAGGTTACCGGCGTGAAGGATGGCGGCCTCGATGTGCGTCTGGTCGAAAGCGGTCTGGAAAGCTTCATCAAGCGCTCCGACCTGTCGCGTGACCGTGACGAGCAGCGCCCCGAGCGCTTCACCGTCGGCCAGAAGCTCGATGCCCGCGTCATCGTCTACGACAAGAAGAACCGCAAGGTTCAGGTGTCGATCAAGGCGCTGGAAATCGCCGAGGAGAAGGAAGCCGTCGCTCAGTACGGTTCGACCGATTCCGGCGCTTCGCTGGGCGACATTCTGGGCGCCGCGCTGAAGAAGCAGGGCAACTAGAGCGTTTCCAGGAAAAGTGGACACACTTTTCCGGTTCGGAAACGCGACAGGACAAAGAGCTGGAGCCGTTCGGCGATTGCGTGAAACCGTGAACGGCTCCAGAGCGTTTCCAGGAAAAGTGACACACTTTTCCGGTTCGGAAACGCGACAAGACAAAGAGCTGGAGCCGTTCGGCGATTGCGTGAAACCGTGAACGGCTCCAGAGCGTTTCCAGGAAAAGTGGATACACTTTTCCGGTTCGGAAACGCGACAGGACAAAGAGTTGGAGCCGTTCGGCGATTACGTGAAACCATGAACGGCTCCAAGACGTTGCGCTTCGCGGTTCCGCCGTTCGCGGCGCAGCGGGGAGCTGAACATCAAAAGACCCGCCGGAGCGATCCGGCGGGTCTTTTTTATTCGACTTCGCAAGGATGAATTGAAGCTCAGGACTGGCCGTAGAGCGGAATGAGCGCGCCGCTCATCGCTTCGTTGGCAGGGGCGACCAGATAGGAGATCGTCGCGGCCACGGTTTCGAGGCTGACCCATTTGCCGAAATCCGCGTCCGGCATCGCCGCCCGGTTGGCCGGCGTGTCCAGAATGGAGGGCGCGATGGCGTTGACCAGGATGTTGCGGGCCTTCACCTCTTCGGCCAGCGACACCGTCATGGCGGCGACCGCGGCCTTGCTGGTGGTGTAGGCGACCATGCCGGCACCGCGGCGCGGATTGAGGCCGGGCTTGGCGGCGACATTGACGATGCGGCCGCCCTTGCCGCCGGCCATCATGTTGCGCACGGCTGCCCGGCAGCAGAAGAAGCTGGTGTGAACGTTGGTTTCGAGCAGTTCCTCGAAGGAGGCGGCTTCGGTCTTGTCGATCGGCGCGGCGGCAAATCCGCCAGCCAGATGGATCGAGGCCCACAAATCTTCAACGCCCGCATAGAAAGCGGTAACGGTCTTGCAGTCGGCCAGATAGATGTTGTGGCTCAGCCTCACATTGGGATGGCTGGTATAGGGAAAATGCGTGGGTGGTTCCGCATGAGTGTTGGGCACATGGCAGATTGCCCCCTGCCCGATGAGCGTGCCGACGACGACGCTGCCCAAAGCGCCCGTGCCGCCGGTCACGATGATATGTTTTCCGTCAAATGGTCCAGACATCGGCGATTGATCTCTCCTCACCCTCGCGTCTCACCGGGCAGAACCAGTCTCCGTTTCCGGATCGGCCCGACGTTCGACAAAAAATGCTGAAACCGCCATTGCCGATCCGCAGAATGCAAGGCTTTCCAGCGCATTCGCACAGCGTTGCGCGTTTTCGTGCGGCACTCAAATGTTATTTCGCTGAATCAGCCTTGCCTTTTCGCATGGCCGGATTCGCATGGCCGGACGGAATTTTCGGGGAACGGACCGTAACCTTCCTGAACCTTGCTTTGTCGCTCAACTTTATTTCATTTGACCGTGAACAAGCCTTGAGGCGGTTAGAGCGTTTCCAGGAAAAGTGGACACACTTTTCCGGTTCGCAAACGCGACAAGACAAAGACCTGGAGCCGTTCGGCGATTCCGTGAAACCATGAACGGCTCCAGGAACGCCTCCGCAACAGAAAGACCGTTCATGTCCATAACCACCGAAAACGGGCGTCCGCGCCTCATCATCCCGGGCCTCGGCAGTCTTTATGCCGCGCTTCACGAGGTTTCGGAAACCCTGCTTCGCGCCGTCACCGGCGGCATCCTCGCCATTCATGGCTCCTCCAAGATCGCCGATCCTTTCGGTTCGGTTGAAATGGTCGAGGGTCTGGGTTTCTATCCGGGCGCCTTCTGGTCCCCGCTGCTGTCGTGTACCGAGTTCTTCGGCGGCATTTTCCTGTTGCTCGGCTTTCTCACCCGCCCGTCGGCCCTTGCGGGTCTGATCGTGCTCCTGGTCACCGTCTGGTTTCACTGGGTCACCATCGGTCAGGGCTATGCGGGCGCGGAAAAGTCGATCCTGTGGTCGGCCATGCTTTTTTACTTCGTCATTCGCGGTCCCAACCGTCATTCGGTGGATGCGCGTCTGGGCAAGGCGTTCTGATCCGCTGCGATCGGTGGCAGCGACCACCGATCGCACTTTGCCTCGGGCGAGAAACGGACTATGAAGCGGCTTCAGCCAAGCTCCGGCGCTGCCGGGGCGCATAGCCGGAGCCCGTCATGACAGAAATCCTGCAAACTCCCAAGCTCGTGGTCGTTTTCGGTGGGTCTGGATTCGTGGGAAGGCATGTCGTGCGCGCGCTGGCGCGGCGCGGCTATCGCATCCGCGTCGCCTGCCGCCGCCCCGATCTCGCCGGACATCTCCAGCCGCTCGGCAATGTCGGCCAGATTCAGGCCGTTCAGGCCAATCTGCGTTTCCGCAAGTCGGTCGATCGGGCGGTGACCGGCGCCGATCACGTGATCAACCTCGTCGGCATTCTTGCCGAGGGCGGCCGTCAGAAATTCGGCTCCGTGCATGAATTCGGCGCCCGTGCCGTGGCCGAAGCCGCCCGTGGCGCCGGCGCCCGCCTCACGCATGTTTCGGCCCTCGGCGCTGACATGCACTCGCCGTCCGCTTATGCCCGCACCAAGGCGCGTGGCGAAAAGGCGGTTCGCGAAACGGTGGCGGATGCCGTGATCTTCCGGCCTTCCATCGTTTTCGGTCCTGAAGATCGCTTCTTCAACCGCTTTGCCGCCATGACCCGCTATTCGCCGGCGCTGCCGCTGGTGGGCGGCGGTAAAACCCGTTTCCAACCCGTCTATGTCGCCGATGTGGCGGAAGCGGTGGCCTTGTCGGTCGACGGTGTTGCGGCTGCGGGAAATACCTATGAGCTTGGTGGCCCGGTGGTTGCCAGCTTCCGCCAGTGCCTGGAGCAGATGCTGGCCGTGATCGAGCGCAAGCGCCTGCTGGTTCCGCTGCCATGGTGGTTGTCGAAGCTGGCCGCTTCGTTCCTTGGCCTGCTGCCGAAGCCGTTGCTGACCCGCGATCAGCTTGAGCAGCTGCGCTCCGACAATGTCGTGTCGCAGGAAGCGGGGGCGCAGCGGCGCACGCTTGCCGGCCTGGGCATCGAGGCGCAGTCGATGGCGACCATTCTGCCGGGCTATCTGTGGCGTTTCCGCGCCGCCGGCCAGTTCCAGCGCCGCCAGACGGCCTGAGGCGCATGTCTCGGGCGCCGGATAAAGGCTGACGGAATTCCCCGTCAGCCGAGGATGTAGAGTGCGGCGAGGCCGGCCGTGCCGACCACCAGCCGCCACCAGCCGAACAGCTTGTAGCCATGGCGGCTGACATAGCCGAGCAGGCCGCGCACCACCACCACGGCGGCCACGAAAGCGGCCGCGAAGCCGATGCCGATAATGTGCAGATCGGAAGCTGAAAGAGCGCTCCAGTTCTTCAGAAGGTCGAGCGTGAAGGCGCCAAGCATGGTCGGCATGGCGAGAAAGAACGAAAATTCCGCCGCTGCCCGCTTGTCTGCGCCCAGCACCAGCCCGCCGACGATCGTGGCCCCCGAGCGCGAGGTGCCGGGGATCATCGCCAGGCACTGGAAGAAGCCGATCTTGAGGTAGAGCGGCAGCGGGAACTGGCTGACCTCATGGTATTTCGGCTTCAGGTCGAGCCTGTCGATCCACAGGAGCACGATGCCGCCGAGGATCAGCATGATGCAGATCAGCTTCGGCGTCTCGAACAGAACCGACTTGATGAAGCCATGCGCCAGCACGCCGATGACGGCGGCGGGCAGGAAGCCGATGGCGAGACCGACAAGCATGCGCACCGCCGGATCGTCGGGCAGCTTTGGCGGCAGGAACAGGTTGGGACGGCGGCGGCGCACGGTGGCCGAGACGAACTCGTAGGCGCAGCCGCCCATCCAGATCAGCGAGGCGATGACGCCGACGATCACTTCGCCGATCACATGCAGCCTGTCGGAACGCTTCATGAAGCCCCAGAAGTAGCTGGCATAGACCGACAGGATGGCGAGGATGGCGCCGAGCTGGATGAGAACCTCGAAGGCCTTGCCGGTCGATTCGAAGCCGAGAAAATGGCCGGCGAGAAGAATATGGCCGGTGGAGGAAACCGGGATGAATTCCGTGAGCCCTTCGAGCAAGCCGAGCAGCAGTGCCCCCACGATTGTCTGATTTTCCATGATCTGTGGCGATTCCTGGTTGCTTGTCAGAGCGATGTTCTGATCCTATAGGACGCAATGCTTGACAGTTCGTTGGTGTGCTGCCGAAGCAAAGCGGCGCAGCCGGTAACGC
The DNA here is from genome assembly GCA_036678505.1 of Alphaproteobacteria bacterium. Taxonomy (GTDB): domain Bacteria; phylum Pseudomonadota; class Alphaproteobacteria; order Rhizobiales; family Rhizobiaceae; genus Mesorhizobium. Next base: position 9,996 of record JAZIHP010000060.1, on the reverse strand, counting down.
ATCGGCGCGCATTGACGATCCAAGGAACCATGCTGACGCTTTTTCATCATCCGATGTCCGCTGCCTGCCGTTTCGTCCGAATCGCTTTCGGCGAATATGGCGAGGAATTGGCATTAATTGAGGAGAAGCCATGGTCGCGCCGCAGGGAATTTCTTGCGCTCAATCCGGCCGGGGCCCTTCCCGTCCTGCTGGCCGAGGGCGATGTGCCGGTGTGCGGCGCCGAGGTCATCGCGGAATATCTCGACGAAACGCGCGGCGCGCTCAAGCGGGACCGCCGTCTGCTGGCCGAAAATCCGATGGACCGGGCCGAAATCCGCCGGCTGGTCGACTGGTATCTGACCAAGACCGAGAGCGAGGTTACGCGTCATCTGGTGCGCGAGCGGGTTCTGAAGCCGCTGATGCCCGAAGCCGCCGGGGGCGGATCGCCCGATTCGACGGCCATTCGCGCGGCGCGCGCCAATATCAGGCAGCATCTGAAATACACCAACTGGCTGGCCGGCACGCGCCACTGGCTGGCGGGATCGCGCATCACCTATGCCGACCTTGCCGCCGCCGCCGCCTTCTCGGTGCTCGATTATCTGGGCGAGATCGACTGGCGCGACAATGCCGCCGCCCGTGACTGGTACATGCGGGTGAAATCGCGGCCCTCCTTCCGTCCCCTGCTATCCGACCGCGTGCGCGGTCTGGCACCGGTGTCTCATTATGCGGACCTCGATTTCTGACGCAGGCAAGCTGCGGGCGCTGATCGACGGGGAAGCCCGGCGCGCCGGTTTCGACCTGTGCGCCGTCACGTCTCCCGGCTCCATCCCAAAGGCACCTGAACGGCTGGCGCAATTCGTCGCCGATCGCTTCCACGGTTCGATGGAGTGGATCGCCGAAACCATGGAGCGCCGCGCCAGCCCCGGCGTGCTGTGGCCCGAGGTGCGCTCGATCATCGTTCTGGCCATGAATTACGGGCCGGACCACGATCCGCGCGACCTGCTCGCCCGGCGCGACCGCGCGGCGATTTCCGTCTATGCCCGCAATCGCGATTACCATGACGTGATGAAGGGGCGGCTGAAGGAGATCGCCGGCAAGATCGTTTCGCGCGCCGGCGGCGACGTGAAGGTGTTCGTCGACACCGCCCCGGTCATGGAAAAGCCGCTCGCCGCGGCCGCGGGGCTTGGCTGGCAGGGCAAGCACACCAATCTGGTCAGCCGCACCCATGGCTCGTGGCTGTTTCTGGGCTCGATCTTCACCACGGCCGAGCTGGAGCCGGACAAGCCCGACACCGACCGCTGCGGTTCCTGCCATGCCTGCGTCGATGCCTGTCCGACGAAGGCTTTCCCCGCGCCCTACAGGCTCGATGCGCGCCGCTGCATTTCCTATCTCACCATCGAGAACAAGGGCCCGATCCCTCCGGAATTCCGCGAAGCGATGGGCAATCGCATCTATGGCTGCGACGACTGCCTCGCCGCCTGTCCGTGGAACAAGTTTGCCCGCGCCGCCTCCGAGGTCAAGCTCGCCGCCCGCGCGGATCTGCGCGAGCCGAAGCTGGCGGAGCTTCTGGAACTCGACGATCCGGGCTTTCGCGCCTTCTTTTCCGGCTCGCCGGTCAAGCGCATCGGCCGCGACCGCTTCATCCGCAATGTGCTGATCGCTACGGGAAATTCGGGCGAGGCCGTTCTGGCCGACAGGGTGCGGGCTCTGACCGCGGACGCTTCGCCGCTGGTGCGGGGCGCCGCCGTCTGGGCGCTCTCCCGGCTGGCCGGGCCGGATGAATTCGCATCGCTGGCGCGCGAGGCGGCAGGCGCAGAAGCGGAGCCGCAGGTGCGGGAGGAGTGGATGCGGGCAATGGCGCAGGCTGGCGCCGGCCGAGCCGGGACAGATGCCGGCCGCTCATGATGGAGGCGGCGCTTGCCGCGCATCTTCTTGCGCCAAAGCCCGCAACGGGGCTACCAACGGGAACCCGAGATCGGAGCCGGTGCAACCATGACTGTCGGACAGGTTTTCATCTTTGGCGCAGGCTATTCGGCCCGTGCCTTCGCCGGCCTGTATGGGCCGGAAATCCCCGTCCTGGGCACGACGCGCTCGCCCGAAAAATTCGGTCTTCTACATCAGGCCGGCATTTCACCTCTGCTTTTTGATGGCGCACTGACACCGGAAATTTCCGCCCGGCTGGAAGAGACGACACATCTGGTCGTCTCCGCCGCGCCCGGCGACGGTGGCGATCCGGTGCTGGATGCCGCGCGCGACGCCATCGCCCGCGCAATGCCGAAGCTGCGCTGGATCGGCTATCTCTCCACGGTCGGCGTCTATGGCGACCATGGCGGGGCATGGGTGGACGAGGCAACGCCGTGCCGGCCGGTGTCGCGCCGCTCGGTGCTGCGGGTCGCAGCCGAGCGGCAATGGCTTGAGCTGGGCCGCGCCACGGGCATTCCGGTGGCGATCCTGCGCCTGGCGGGCATCTACGGCCCCGGCCGCAACGCCTTCATCAATCTGCGCGACGGCACGGCACGGCGTCTGGTCAAGCCGGATCAGGTCTTCAACCGCATCCATGTCGCCGATATCGCCGGCGCGCTGGCGCATCTGGCCGGGCAGGACAGGGGCGGCATCTTCAACGTCGCCGATGATGAGCCGGCTCCGCCGCAGGATGTGGTGCGCCATGCAGCCGGGCTGATGGGCGTCGCGCCTCCGCCGGAAGAGCCATTCGACCGGGCCGGGCTGACGCCGATGGCGCGCTCCTTCTATGGCGAGAACAAGCGCGTTTCCAACAAGGCGCTCAGGGCGGCGGGGTACGGCTTGCGTTTTCCCGACTATCGCGTGGCGCTGCGCGCGCTGTGGGATGAGGGCGACTGGAGCGAAGGCGAGGCGCGCGGCAAAACGCGCTTGCCTTGATCGCGGCACAGTTCGCTACATTATGTGATTCGCGAATTGGCGGTGCAAGGCACCGGACCGGAGGCAGGCCATGCGGAAAATCTGGACGAGGATGATGAAGGGCGCTGCGGCGATTGCCGCGTTTTCCATGCTCGTCTCAGCGCTTCCGCAGCCGGCGGGCGCGCAGGAACTGGCCAAGGACCTGTTCGGTTCGCACCGGTTGCCCGCCGCCACCAGGCCGCAATCCATCGGCTTCTATTCCAAGGGCTGCTTTTCCGGCGGTCTCGCCATCGCCACCGACGGCCCGACATGGCAGGCCATGCGCCTGTCGCGCAATCGCCGCTGGGGCCACCCCGCGATGATTGCGCTGGTCGAGAAATTTTCGCGCGACGCGGTGCAGGACGGCTGGCCGGGACTGCTGCTGGGAGACATCTCGCAGCCGCGCGGCGGGCCCATGCTCACCGGCCATGCCTCGCACCAGATCGGGCTCGATGCCGATATCTGGTTCACGCCGATGCCGGATCGCCGCCTGACGCCGCAGGAGCGGGAGAACATGTCCGCCGTTTCGCTCATCGATCCGAAAACCCGCAGGGTGATCGAGAAACGCTGGACGCCGGCCCATGCCCGGCTGTTGAAACGCGCCGCCGGATATCCGGAAGTCGAGCGCATTCTCGTTCACCCCGGCATCAAGAAGAAGCTCTGCGACACGGTGACGGGCGACCGCGCATGGCTGCGCAAGGTCCGGCCGTTCTGGGGCCATGACTATCATTTCCATGTGCGAATCGGGTGCCAGGCCGGCTCCCCCGATTGCAAGCGCCAGGAAACGGTTGCGGCGGGCGAAGGCTGCGACAAGTCGCTGGCATGGTGGTTCACGGAAGAGCCGTGGCGGCCCAGCCAGAACCCCGATGCGCCCAAGGCCCGCGATGTCATGACCATGGCGTCCCTGCCGAAGGCGTGCCTGGCCGTGTTGCAGGCGCCCGATCCGGTGTCGCTGGCCGCCGTCACCTATCCCGGCAGCGGTGCGGCCACGATTTCCCGGGCCGATCCGATCGCCGCGCTCGCTGCGTCGGGCGGCCTGCCTGCCGGGGCAAATGCCTTTGCGCCGACGCCTGAACATGGCGCCCCGCTGCCTTTCCGGCGCCCTGTCAACCGATATCCGGACAATTGATGCCCGACTGACAGTCGCCGCCATGGCCGGCATTGAAGCGTGTGGCGATTTTTCAGATTTGCTCTTTATGCCAGTCACGCTCTGCATGTTTCTGTCCCGAAACCGGCTCCCGCTTCCGGTCTCGTCCCTGGCTTCGGCGGCCGGGTGCCGGTGCCAGTGCCGGTGCCGGGCGCGGCAGGCCGATCGCGCCGCTGCGACCGATCCTCGTTCATGTCGTCGGCGCCCGTCCGCGGCACTGGCCGGGGCGGCCGCTTTCGCCCGGGCGCCGCCCGTTTCGGCGTTGAAACGGGCGGACGGCGCCGTCGCATGGGGTGACCGCGACGCCGCCGCCATTTTTCGCCGCCACCATAGGCAAACGCCTGCAAAGGCTCTAATAGGGTGCCGGGCGCCGTCCGGCGTCTTCAGGCGCAGATACATGCAGCGGACCGTGTTTTGACCGTCGGCAAGAAAAGCAACAAGCCCGAACCCGGTGAAGTCATCGCCGTTCTGAAGCGCATCTTCGCCGAGAACGGCCGCGAATATATCGGGCACTACACCCTCACCGTCATCTGCCTGCTGATCTCGGCCGCCACCGCCGGCCTTGCCGCCTGGATCATGCAGCCGCTGGTCGACGAGATTTTCGTGGCCCAGCGTTATGATCTGGCACCCGTGATCTGCGGCGGCATCATCGCCATTTTCCTGATAAGGGGGCTCGCCACCTACGGCTATTCGGTCACGCTGGCGAAGATCGGCAACAATGTCGTGGCGCGCTACCAGAAGCGGATTTTCCAGCACCTGATGCGGCTTGGCGTCGATTTCTTCGGCGACACCCGCTCGGGCAGGCTGGCCGCGCGCATCAACGAGAACGTCGCCGGCATCCGCGACCTGATGAGCATGACGCTGCGCGCCGTTGCCGGCGATCTGGTCACCCTGATCGGCCTGATCGGGGTGATGGTCTGGCAGCAGCCCTATCTCGCGGCGTCGATCCTGATCGTCGGCCCGCCGCTGGTGTGGGCGGTCAACTACATCATGCGCCGCGTCCGCAGCGTGACGCGCGAATCCGTCACCATCAATTCGCACCTGATCGGCGCCATGCAGGAAGCCGTTCAGGGCATCGCCGTGGTCAAGGCGTTCACCATGGAGGACCAGCTGTCGGCGCGCATCGGCCAGCTCGTCGACCAGGCGGAAGGCCGCTACAACAAGATCGCCCGCGTTTCGGAGCGGCTTGGGCCGATCACCGAAAGCCTGGCCGGCTTTGCCGTGGCGGGCGTCATCGGCTATGCCTCCTACACGGCATCCACCACCAATCATCCGCCGGGCGATGTTTTGGCCTTCATCACCGCATTGCTTCTGGCCTATGATCCGGCCCGCCGGCTGGCGCGCACGCAGGTCAATGTCGAGCGCGCCCTGGTCAATGCGCGCATGATCTACGAAATCCTCGACCTTGAGCCGAGGCAGGGCGATGCGCCCGGCGCGGCCACGCTTTCGGTCCGGCAGGGCGAGGTGCGGTTCGAGGACGTGTCGTTTTCCTATGCAGCCGGGCAACCGGTGCTGCATGGGGTGAGCTTCACCGCCGCGCCGGGCAAGACCACGGCCATCGTCGGCGCATCCGGGGCGGGCAAGTCCACGCTGGTGGCGCTGTTGCAGCGTTTTTACGATGTCGAGGGCGGGGCCATCACCATCGACGGACAGGATGTGGCGGCCGTGACCAAGAAGTCGCTGCGCCAGTCCATCGCCTATGTCTCGCAGCAGCCCTATCTGTTCGAGGGCTCGGTGCGCGACAATATCCGCTATGGCCGGCCGGCTGCCACCGATCAGGAAATCGAACTGGCCGCGCGGCTCGCGGCGGCCGATGAATTCATCCGCCGGCAGCCGCAGGGCTACGACACAGAGATCGGCGAGAACGGGGCCACCCTTTCCGGCGGCCAGCGCCAGCGCGTGTCCATTGCGCGCGCCATGGTGCGCGATGCGCCGATCCTGCTGCTCGATGAGGCGACATCGGCGCTGGACAACGAATCCGAAGCGCGCGTCCAGCAGGCGCTGAACGAGGCGATGCGCGGTCGCACCACCATCGTCATCGCCCACCGGCTGTCGACCGTGGTGAATGCCGACCGCATCGTCGTGCTCGATCAGGGCAGGGTGGTGGAGCAGGGCACCCATGCCGGGCTGATGGCCGATCCGGAAAGCGTCTATGCCCGCTTCTTCCGCTATCAGGGCGATGACGGGCTGGGCCTCGTCGGGGATGGAACGGAAGCAGGCGGCACTCGGCCGGAAGCAAAGGAAAGCGGCATATGAGCGATATGGGTCTGGTCGTCGTCGGCGCTGCCGGCCGCATGGGGCTGGCGCTGGTGCGCGCTGTCCATGAAACTGCCGGCGCGCGCGTTGTCGCGGCCATCGAGCGGGCAGGCTCGGAAGCGGTCGGCAAGGATGTTGGCGAACTGGCGGGCCTTGGGCCCAGTGGCGTGAAAGTCAGCGACGATCCGCTGGCAGCCTTTGCGAAAGCCGATGGCGTGCTCGACTTCACCGTTCCGGCCGCCAGCGTGGAGTTCGCCGGCTATGCCGCGCAGGCGCGCATCGTTCATGTGCTCGGCACCACCGGTCTGGCAGCGGAGGATGACGCCCGCATCGAAGCCGCGGCGCGCCATGCCACCATCGTCAAATCCGGCAATATGAGCCTCGGCGTCAATCTCCTGGCCCTTTTGGTGGAGCAGGCGGCGCGCGCGCTCGGCCCCGATGATTTCGACATCGAGGTTCTGGAAATGCACCACCGCAACAAGGTCGATGCGCCCTCCGGCACGGCGCTGCTGCTGGGCGAGGCTGCCGCGGCCGGGCGCGGCATTCCGCTTTCCGGCAACGATGTGCGGGTGCGCGATGGCCACACCGGCGTGCGTGAAGCCGGCAGCATCGGTTTTGCCTCGCTGCGCGGCGGCTCCGTGCCCGGCGATCATTCGGTGATCCTTGCCGGCAATGGCGAGACGATCACCCTTTCCCATCACGCGCAGGACCGGGCGATCTTCGCGCGCGGCGCGGTGAAGGCGGCATTGTGGGCGCGCGGCAGGAAGCCCGGCCTTTATTCGATGCGCGACGTGCTCGGCCTCTGAGCCGGGCCGTTTCGCGGCAACGCAACTGTTAAGGAGCAAACATGTCCGGAACCCTCGTGCTCGTGCGTCACGGCCAGAGCGAATGGAACCTGAAGAACCTGTTCACCGGCTGGCGCGACGTCGATCTGACCGAACAGGGCCATGGCGAGGCGCGCGCGGCCGGGCAGAAGCTGAAGGAGCGCGGCCTGAAGTTCGACATCGCCTTCACTTCCGACCTGCAACGCGCCCAGAAGACCTGCCAGCACATCCTCGACGCGGTCGGCCAGAGCGATCTGAACACGGTGCGCAACCAGGCTCTCAACGAGCGCGACTATGGCGATCTCGCCGGCCTCAACAAGGATGACGCCCGCGACAAGTGGGGCGAGGATCAGGTGCATGTGTGGCGCCGCTCCTACGACGTTCCCCCGCCCGGCGGCGAGAGCCTGAAGGATACCGGCGCGCGCGTGTGGCCCTACTACATGCACGACATGCAGCCGCATGTTCTGCGCGGCGAAACGGTGCTTGTCGCCGCCCACGGCAATTCGCTGCGCGCCCTCATCATGGCGCTTGACGGCCTGTCCGGCGAAGAGGTCGTGAAGGTGGAGCTGGGCACCGGCGTGCCGATCGTCTACCGCCTGAATGCCGATTCCACGGTGGCCTCGAAAGAAGTCCTGGACCGCTGAAAACATGCTCTCCTGAAGCGGTGAACGGGCTTCGGGAAGAGCAGGTCCAAACGATGAACCGAGCGCGGCCGCCGAAACCGGAATATCGCCGGCAGCGCTTCGGTTCCATCCCCGGACGCGTTAAAGCGCGTTGCGACCTTTCGGGCGCGCTTCTCACCCTTTAAGCTCCTGTTTTCATGCATGTCGTTTGTCCCGAAACCGGTCCCCTTTGCGGGCGGCATGCTTTAATCCCAGCAAAGTACAAGGCGGTTTTGCGATTCGGGAAAAAACAGAAACGCTCCAGGCGCGGCGATGATTGCCGGTACGCACAGCCGCATCGCCGGGTATCAGGCCTGAACTGTCCGGAAAAAGGGCTCACAATGAGAGCAATGGTGCCCAGGGACGGAATTGAACCGCCGACACTGCGATTTTCAGTCGCATGCTCTACCAACTGAGCTACCTGGGCCTGCCTCGAAGAGACCGGTCTTTCAACCGTTCCCGGCAGGGCAAGGAAACCCTGCGAGAGCGCGTGGGTTATAGCACGAGATTCTCGGCTGTCCAGCCGCCTTGAGGCTAATTGCGGCCTCTTTTCCTCGCTTTCCTGCGCAAGCCGGTGGATTCGGGAGCGCGCGGGAGGGGTCGTTGCCGCCAACTTACTGGAATAAAACCGAAAAATGGTCTCGTCCCATTCTTCCGGCCCTTGAAAAGCCGCTATTGCAGGCTAACTTCCAACATATGTGCATGGAAACTTTCATACGAATGACGAGGCTTGCCGGCAAAGCACGGCACACAGCCCGGGGCGAAGCGACTGAATCCTGACGGCCGCGCTCTTTCGCACCGGGACAAGCCTGCGGCTCATTCCCTGTAGCGCATCGCGTTGCTCAGAAGGAGCGTTTCCATGATTTCCATTCAAAACGACCACGTTTGCAGAGGCTGCAACCGCGACCTGCCGCGCGCCGCCTCCCGCTGCCCATGGTGTTTCGCGCCTGTGCTGCCCTTTGCGGGGCCGCGCCGGCCTGTTCACATGCCGCCGATGAGGTGGTGAGGTTCCTTCCTCAGCCCTTCTTCTCGAAATGGCCGCCGAAGGCCAGCCGCATGGCCGAAAGCAGCTTTTCCGCATAATTGGAATGGCCCTGCGAGGCGAAGCGGCTGTAAAGGGCCGACGACAGCACCGGCGCCGGCACGCCGGTGTCGATGGCGGCTTTCACCGTCCAGCGGCCTTCGCCGGAATCCGAGACGCGTCCGCCGAACTGCGACAGTTCCGGATCATCGGCGAGCGCGTCGGCGGTGAGGTCGAGCAGCCATGAGCTGATGACGCTGCCATGCCGCCACACTTCCGCGACCTGCCCGACATCGATGTCGAACTGATAATATTGCGGTTCGGAAAGCGGGCTGGTCTCGGCGTCGGCGCTGCGTTCCTGCTTGCCGGCATTGGCGGCCTTTAAAATGTTGAAGCCTTCGGCATAGGCGGCCATCATGCCGTATTCGATACCGTTGTGGACCATCTTGACGAAGTGGCCGGCGCCGCCCGGGCCGCAATGCAGATAGCCGCGCGCGGCGGTTGCGGGTGCGGTGTCGTCGCCGCCGGGTGACAGCGCGGCAAACACGGGATCGAGCTGGCGCACCGCCTCGTCCGGCCCGCCGATCATCAGGCAGTAGCCGCGCTCCAGCCCGTGCACGCCGCCGCTGGTGCCGACATCGACGAAATTGATCTGCCGGGCGGAAAGGCGCGCGCCAAGGTCCACCGCGTCGCGGTAGTTCGAATTGCCGCCGTCGATGATGGTATCGCCGGGCTCCATCAGCGCGGCGAGCTGTTCCACCACGCTGCCGGTGATGGCCGCCGGCAGCATCAGCCAGACGTGTCGCGGCTTGTCGAGCCTTGCGACCAGCCCTTCCATGGACGAAGCGCCGACAGCCCCTTCCGCAGCCAGCGCCGCGACGCTCTTCGGATCGATATCGTGGACGACGCATTCATGGCCCGCGCGCATCAGCCTGCGCACCATGTTGCCGCCCATACGGCCGAGGCCCATCATTCCGATCTGCATGACCAATATCCTCTGGTGATGCCGCCGGCGAAACCGTGCCGGGGCCAGATTTGACTCCCGAAACCCTTGCCTATTTGCGGCGCATCGCCTCTGTAAGGGCGGCGCCGAAAGCGCCCTGCCGAGGCTTGTCTTGCTGGGCGCGGTCCGATCCGGGCCTGGCGGGGGAAGTGGAGCCGCGCCGGCCGGCGTCGTCGTTCGGGCGCCGT